>NZ_DATMYK010000110.1:0-17532 GCF_035560995.1 Humidesulfovibrio sp.
CCCGGGGGTCATCACCTGGGCCGGGTACTCGCCGCAGAACTCCAGGCTGGAATCCGTGGACATGATCTTGAGGCTGCTGCCTTCAGCCTCCATCCAGATGCTGCGCAGGAATGCCGCGCCGGTTTTGGCGGGAATGATGCCCGCGGACTTCTGCAGGCCTTCGATGATTTCGTCGCGGTTTACTTTCACAAACATAGATATTCTCCTTGATGGCTACTATTAGCCGCGCCGTTTTGTTCCAAACAGTGGCAAGCCAGGAATTTCACTTCGTTTATTTCGAACACAGACTGTCGCTTCACAGGAACAGGCTGGTGTTTCACGGGGTCTTGGAACAGCCTTATGCCGGTTGCCGACAACGAAGCTTCAAATCTTTCAACAGTTGTTTCATTTCCTTTTCATCTTCTTGCAATTCATGGATTTTCTTAACGCTGTAAATGACTGTCGAGTGGTCCTTGCCGCCGAAGGAGCGCCCCAGGGCCGGGTAGGACAGTCCCAGCATGTGCCGGCACAGGTACATGGCGATCTGTCGCGCCAGGGCGATGTTCTGCCGCCTGTCCTCGCCCAGAACGTCCTTCTTGCTCACCTGATAGTGCTGGCAGACCGTGTCGATGACCACGTCCACGGTGATCTGCGGCTGGTCGCGCTCTTCGGTGTTGGACAGGATCTGTTCGAAGTCGCGGGCGGAAATGTCGCGGCGCACCAGTTCGCGGAAGGCCAAAAGTTTGATGAGGATGCCGCCCAGGGCCCGGAAGTTCTGGAAGCGCTGGGCCAGGGTCAGCACCTGTTCCTTGGTCAGCGGCAGCTTCTTAGCGCGCACGCGTTCCTGGATGAGCGCCACGCGCACTTCCATGTCCGGCTGCTTGAGGCCGACCACAAGGCCGCCCTCCAGCCGCGAGCGCAGCGAAGGCAGCAGATCCTCCCAGGCCCCGATGCGGTCCTGGCAGGTGAAGACCATCTGCCGCCGGGCGTCCTGGAACTGATTGAAAATCACGAGCAGCTCCTGCTGCAGGCGCTCGTCCCCGGCCAGCCAGTGGATGTCGTCCACCAGCAGGAAGCGGTGCCGGGCGATATGCTCGCGCGCGGCAAAGGTGTCCTGGGCGGAAAGCAGGGCCCTCAAGCCCTCGCCCGTGGTCACCAGGATGTCGTCCAGGGGGTGGGTCTTGGCCATCTCGTTGGCGATGGCCTTGAGCAGATGGCTCTTGCCCGAGCCGGACTTGCCGCAGATGACGAAGGGGTTGAACTGCGCGCCGTCGCTTCTGGCCACTTGGCGGGCGGTCTCCAGCGGGAAGTAGTTTTTGGAGTTGGTCAGAAAGCTTTCAAAGCTGTACTGGGCGTCAAAGGGGAAGGCCAGTTTACGCTGCGGTTTGCGCGCGGCCGCGACCTGATCGCCCGGTGCGCTGTCGGCCTCGGCCGCGGGAGCGCCGCGCCTGGCCGCAGGGGCCACGTAGCGGATGTCGCAGGGGCGGCCCTGGAAGCGGAACAGCTCGGCTTCAAAACGGTCCTGCATGCGCCCGGCGAACCACTGGGCGAAATAGCTGTGCGGAAAAGCCACCCGGACTTCATTTCCGCCCTCGGACAGCGCAATGTCCAAGGGGTCATACCAGCGCTTCAGCTCTTGTTCAGAGCAACTGGCTGACAAATGTTCACGAAGGGCTTTCTTCACGGCCTGGGACGCCTCGCTTTGGCGGTGCAATTTGTGGATAAACATAGAGAATTTCGATGGCCTGAGCGGAAGGTTCCGCAGCCGTCCTGATCACCCCGCTTTGTACCTTAAAACCCTTCCGATGCCAAGCGAATAGCGAGGGCGGGACACGGGAAAAAACGTTGCCTTCCAAAGCGATTTGAGCCATGTTGTGCAGCGCCGGGCCCTGCCTTGTTTTCCACAGAATCCCGGTGAGTTTTCAAGAGTCTTTTCAAACAGGCCGGACGGGAATGGCGTGTGTCTGCGCACCCCTTTTCCAAGCCCGGGGTCAGGATGAGCATCATGAGCGGCACACAGCGCGTCGGCACAGGCGGGCGCACTCTTTTCACCCTGGTGCTGGAGCCCGGCGCGGCCAGCCCGCGCAAGAAGCGCGCCCCGGCAGCCAGGGCACATGCGGACAAGCGGCATAAAGCGCCTCGCTTCCGCCAGGATTATTCAGCAGAAACAGCAGAGTAGCATCGCACTACGCAGCGCGTGAGCGGAGGATTTCATGGCCGGTAAAGCCAAGACCGAAAAGACCATCGCCGAGATCAACGAGCGCATCAAAAAGGGCAAGGCCGTTGTCCTCACGGCCGAGGAAATGGTCGAGACCGTGAAGCGTCTGGGCAAGACCAAGGCCGCCAAAGAGGTCGACGTCGTCACCACGGGCACCTTCTCGCCCATGTGCTCCTCGGGCCTGCTTTTTAATTTCGGGCAGGAGCCGCCGCTCATGCGCGCCTCCCAGGTCTGGCTGAACAACGTGCCCTGCTACGGCGGCCTGGCCGCTGTGGACGCCTTTCTCGGCGCCACGGAGCCCAGCGCCGACGATCCGCTGAACAAGGTGTATCCCGGCCGCTTCGCCTACGGCGGCGGGCACGTCATCGAGGACCTGCTGCGCGGCAAGCCCGTGCGCCTGCGCGCCAAGAGCTACGTCACGGACTGCTACCCGCGCAAGGACCTGGAGAAGGACGTCACCCTGGCCAGCCTGCCCTACGCGCAGCTCCTGAATCCGCGCAACTGCTACCAGAACTACAACTGCGCCGTGAACATGAGCGGCCGCACCATCTACACCTACATGGGCCCGCTGAAGCCGGGCTGCCGCAACGCCAACTACGCCACCAGCGGCCAGCTTTCGCCCTTGTTCAACGATCCGTACCTGCGCACCATCGGCCTGGGCACGCGCATCTTCATGGGCGGCGGCATCGGCTACGTGCTGGGCGCGGGCACGCAGCACAATCCCAAGCCCCAGCGCAACGAGCGCGGCATCCCGCTCTCCGCCGCGGGCACCCTCATGCTCAAGGGCGACCTCAAGGGCATGGATCCCCGCTACGTGCGCGGCCTGTCCCTTGTGGGCTACGGCTGTTCGCTGAACATGGGCGTGGGCATCCCCATCCCCATTCTCGACGAGGACATGGCCTGGTTCACCGGCGTCTCCGACGCGGACATCCAGATGCCCATCAAGGACTACGGCTATGACTATCCCAACGGCATCAACAAGGTTCTGGGCCACGCCACCTTCGAGGAGCTGAAAAGCGGCAGCATCGTGGTCAACGAGCGAACGGCGCAGACCGTGCCCGTGACCAGCTACACCATGTCGCTGGAGATAGCCGAGGAATTGAAGAAGTGGATCCAGGAGGGGAAATTTTTCCTCACCGAGCCGCAGGACAAGATTCCTTCCATGTGATACCGAAAAGGAGGCCGCAAGCCTCCTTTTTTTTGAGGACAAGCCACCGGCACAGAACGCTGAAAGGACCAGGCCAGACCATGCCCGAACTGCTGAGAGCCGCCGCCGCCGCGCCCATGACCCCGAACCTGCCGCCCCTGCTGCAGGACGCCGCCGTCGTGGTCGAGGGCGAGGAGATCCTGGCCGTGGGAACCTACGCAGGGCTGAAGGCCGGGCACAGCGGCCCGGTGCGCGACCTGGGCGACGTGACCCTGGCCCCGGCCACCTTCAACAGCCACGTGCACCTGGAAATGTGCCACCTGCTGGGCCTGACCACCCAGGGCCAGGGCTTCGTGCCCTGGGTCAAAAGTTTGTTGGCTCAGCCCCTGTACGAGCTGGACGCCGCCCGGGTGCGCGCGGAGCTCATGCGCCTGGAGCAGCGCGGCGCGGCCTTCGTGGCCGACATCAGCACCCACAACGCGGCCAAGGTGGGCGAGATCCTGGCGTCCTCCGGGCTCGGCTTCGCGTCTTTCCGCGAGGTCATCGGCAACACCGTGCCCGGGGACGCATCCACGCTGCTGCCGCAGGTGCCGACGGTGGAGCAAGGCGGCCGGGGCGTCATGTCCGTGGCCGGGCATGCGCTGTACAGCACCACGGGCGAGTTGCTCCAGGCCGCAAAAGGCTTTTGCCGGGAGCGCAACCTGCCGTTCTCGCTGCACTTGGCGGAGCATACGGACGAGGATTCGATCCTGTTGCGCGGGGAAAGCCCCTTCCTGGACCTTTTGAAGTCGCGCGGCGTGCTCACCAGCTACACCGCGCCGGGAAAGCGTCCCGTGCCCCTGGCGCGCGATCTGGGCCTGCTCGATGAGGGCACGCTCCTCGTGCACTGCGTCACCGTGACCGAGGCCGACGTGGCGGACATCGCCGCCAGCCGCGCCACAGTGTGCCTGTGCCCGCGCAGCAACGAGCACATCGGCGTGGGCCGGGCCCCGGCCAGGGCCTTCCTCGACGCCGGGGTGAACCTGTGCCTGGGCACGGACGGGCTGTGCTCGAACACGGACCTGGACCCCTACGGCGAAGTGGCGCGCCTGCTGGAGCTGGAGCCCCGGCTTGATCTTTTCAGGGCCCTGGCCCTGGTCACCGTCAACCCGGCGCGCTACTTCGGCCGGAGCATCCCCCGGGCCGCACGCCTGGGAACCCTGGCCCCCGGCCGTTTGGCGCGGTTTTCCATCGTGCCGCAGGCCGTTTTGGACATCTGTTCACACAGGTGACGACCTGCCTTCGCCCCTGCCCCTCCCTCTGGGGGCGCGGCGCGGAGGACAAGCCCGGCGTAGGCCGGGGAGGAAGGAAGCCGACATGCAGTGGAAACACAAAGACCTGCTGGACGTCTCCCAGCTCACGGCCGACGAGGTGCGCCACATCCTGGCCACGGCCGCGTATTTTCGGGAGATCAACAGCCGACCCGTGAAGAAGGTGCCGACGCTCAAGGGGCGCAGCGTGGTGCTCTTCTTCGCCGAACCCAGCACCAGAACCAAGACCAGCTTCGACATGGCGGGCAAGCGCCTGAGCGCCGACACCTTCGCCCTGCAGAAAAGCGGCTCCAGCCTGGTCAAGGGCGAGACCTTGAAGGACACGGCGCTGACGCTCCAGGCCATGAACCCGGACGGCATCGTCATCCGCCATTCGTCCAGCGGCGCGGCGCAGTTCCTGGCCGAGCGCCTGGAATGCAGCGTCATCAATGCCGGTGACGGAAGGCACGCCCACCCCACCCAGGCCCTGCTGGACGCCTTGACCCTTTCCCGCCGCTGGAAGGGCGACTTTGCGGGGAAGACCGTGCTGATCCTGGGCGACATCGCCCACAGCCGCGTGGCCCGGTCCAACGTCATCCTGCTCAATCTGCTGGGCGCCAAGGTGCGCCTGTGCGCCCCGCGCACCCTCATGCCGCCGCGGCTCGACACCTGGCCGGTGGAGGTGTTCAGCGACCTCAAAAAGGCCTGCCGCGACGTGGACTCGGTCATGTGCCTGCGCCTCCAGCTGGAGCGCCAGCAGGCCGGGCTCCTGCCCGATCTGCGCGAATACGCCCGCACCTACGGGTTGTGCGAATCGCACCTGCAATCGGCCGCGCCGGGCTGCTGCGTGCTGCACCCCGGGCCCATCAACCGAGGCGTGGAGATCGGCTCCGCCCTGGCGGACAGCGCCGAGAGCCTGATCCTGGAGCAGGTGGAGAACGGCGTAGCTGTGCGCATGGCCCTGCTCTTCCTGTACCTTACCCGCAAGTCGCCGGATTCCGCCCAGATGATGGGCCAGTCCGGCATGCCCGAATAGGAGGCCGCCATGACCGGGACACAGAAGAAACTCGATTTGGCCGTGCGCGGCGCGCTGTGGTTTGGCCCCGTGAAGGGCAAGAAGTCCAAGAAAGGCGGCCAGCTTGTGGATGTGCTGGTGGCCAAGGGCAAGATCGTGGCCCTGAGCCCGGCGGGCAGCCTTGACCTGCGCGCCACCAAGGAAATCGACGCGGGCGGCAAGGTGCTTCTGCCCAGCCTGACGGACGTGCACACCCACCTGCGCGAGCCCGGCCAGGAGTACAAGGAGGACATCGCCTCCGGTCTCGCCGCCGCAGCCTACGGCGGCTTCTCCAACATTCTCTGCATGGCCAACACCAAGCCTGTGAACGACTCGGCCAGCATCACCGAATTCATGCTCGAGCAGGCCAAGCGAAGCTGGCCCGACGGGCCCCGGCTCTTTCCCATCGGCGCGCTGACCAAGGGCCTGAAAGGCCAGGAGCTGGCCCCCATGGCCGAGCTCAAGGGCGCGGGCTGCGCGGCCTTCTCCAACGACGGCCGCCCGGTGGAAAGCACGGAGCTGTTCCGCCGCGCCATTGAGTACGCCCAGGACCTGGGCATGATCGTCATCGACCACTGCGAAGACCCCTATCTGGCCCCGGCCGCAGGCATGAACGAGGGCGAGGTCTCAAGCCGCCTGGGCCTGCCCGCCCAGCCGGACGTGGCCGAGGCCATCCAGGTGGCGCGCGACGTGCTGCTGGCCGAATACCTGAACGCGCCCATCCACCTGGCGCACATCTCCTGTGAAAAGAGCGTGGCCGTGATCCGTTTTGCGAAAGCACGCGGCGTGAACGTGACCGCCGAAACCTGCCCGCACTATCTGACCCTGACCGAGGACGAGGCCGCAGGCTTCAGCGCAAGCGCCAAGGTCAGCCCGCCCCTGCGCGTGGCGGCCGATGTGGACGCCCTGCTGGACGCCCTGGCCGACGGCGCCATCGACATGCTGGCCACAGACCACGCGCCCCACGCCGCGCACGAGAAGGAAGTGGAGTTCGACGAGGCCCCTTGCGGCATCTCCGGCCTGGATACGGCGCTCGCCACGACGTGGGAGCTGGTGCGCGCGGGCAAGCTGCCCTTCGACGCCTTCATCCGCGCCTGGACCAGCGCCCCGTGCAAGCGCTTCAACCTGCCGCTGAACGCCTTCAACCCTGGCGACAGCGCGGATTTCGTGCTCTTCGACCAGGACGAGCAGTGGGTGGTCTCGGCCGAGACCATGAAGAGCAAGAGCAAGAACACCCCGCTCCTTGGCCGCGCCCTGCGGGGGCGCGTCGCGGCCCATTTCCTTGCGGGCAAAATGGTGGTAGGAATTCCTTCGCCGGGCCTCTAGCCCGCGTGAAGGATCGCGAACCAAGGGCCTCTCCCCCCGCACCACAGCGAGGCCCGCACTCGGAGGATCAATGAGCCAGCCTTTCAAAGACGCCGTGGGTCTGTGCAAGACCATCATGCGCAACGGCTACGACGCCTATGTCATCAA
This sequence comes from Humidesulfovibrio sp., assembly GCF_035560995.1. Taxonomy (GTDB): domain Bacteria; phylum Desulfobacterota; class Desulfovibrionia; order Desulfovibrionales; family Desulfovibrionaceae; genus Humidesulfovibrio. The sequence goes on from NZ_DATMYK010000110.1 coordinate 7,161, forward strand.
CGCCCGGCTGCAGAAGTCCGTCCTGGCGGAGTCCGGGGCCGAACTGGCCATGGACATCAGCACCGAGCTGGACCTGGATGGCCTGAAGCGCCAGTTCCCGAACATCGAGACCTGCAACGAGGAAGGCGTGACCGGCCTGCTGCGCCAGGGTGGCACCGTGTTCTATTTCCACCCCGCGGCGGTGGAGGACGGCGGCCATCCCGAGGAATGCGTGGCCCGGCTGACCCCGCGTCTGCTGAAGCTGTTGCAGGAGCGCGGCGAGATTCCGCTCTCCGCCGCCTGCCCCTACCTGCCCGCCGCGCCGGAGCAGGACCACGGCCTGGTCTTCGACCACGGCGAGGTGCGCATCAAGGGCTTCCCGGACCAGGCGCTGAAGCAGGACTACCTGCTGGCCGTGCGGGCCATGCGTTTCGCGGCCAACTACCACCTGCCCATCGAGCCCAACACCTGGCTGGCCATTGTGCGCGGCGCGCGCCGCGTGCTGGACTACTGCCCCGTGTCCGACATCATGGACGAGTGGCGCAAGGTGGAGGCCGAGAACCTGTACGCCTTCGTGCAGCTGTTGTTCGAATGCCAGATTCTGCACGGCTTCATCCCGGAAATCGCCGCCCTGCACCGCGTGAAGCAGATCAAGAGCCCGGAGGCCGGGGAAGAAACCGTGTTCGTGCACACCATCGACGTGATGCGCCACTACCCGGAAGTGCTGCCCTACGACTGGTACGGCACCCTGGCCTGCATGTTCCACGACGTGGGCAAGCTGTACACGGCGGAATACTCCGACGGGCAGTGGAGCTTTTTGCAGCACCACCGCGTGGGCGCCAAGGTCACCCGTAAGATCCTGAACCGCTTGCACTTCCCGCCCGAGGACATCGACCTCATCTGCACCCTGGTGCGCGACCACATGCGCCCGCACTTCATGCTCACGGACAAGGGCATCCGCAGGCTCATGGCCATCGACGAATACCCGCGCATCCTGGAGATGGTCCGCGCGGACATCAAGGCGCGCGGCGGCTCCTACCGCGAGTTCAATCACAACCTGAAGATGCTGGAGCGCGGCGACACGCCCGAGGAGGCCCTGGAGCCGTTCCTCAACGGCCGCGACATCATGCAGGCCACGGGCCTGAACCCCGGCCCCACGGTGGGCATCATCCGCGACGCGCTTCTGAAGGCGCAGATCGCGGGCGACGTCACCGGCGTCGAGGAGGCCAAGGCTTTCGTGGTGCGCTACGTCAAGGAAGAAGGCCTGGCCAGCTAGCCTGCGCCGATCATGCTGAACGCCAAAAGGGCGGCTGCGGAAACATCCGTGGCCGTCCTTTTTTTGTACCTATTGGAGTCTGTTGTGGATGGGCTTGCGGTCAGGCCGGGGAATCGCTGAGAGAAGCCTGCGAACCGTTGAGCAGGGCCATATACCGGGCTATTCCCTGTTCGATGCCGTAGCCCTGGACAACAGTGGTCCGGGCGTTCTCGCGCAGGGCAGTGAAGTCCCGGGGGCGCGTGAGGGCCTCGGTCACCCGCGCGGCCAGGCCGTCCAGGTCGAAGAAGTCGAAGAGCAAGGCGTTCTCGCCCTGGCGCATCACCTCGGCCACGGGCGGCGTGTTCGAGGCCACCATGAGACAGCCGCAGGCCATGGCCTCCAGGGCGGACCAGGACAGCACGAAGGGGTAGGTGAGGTACACGTGCGCGGCCGAGACCTGCAGAAGCGAGCGGTAGGCCGCATAGGGCAGCTGCCCGGTGAAGACCACGCGCGACAGGTCCAGCCGTCCGCCCACCTCGGCCAGCAGCTTCTCGCGCCAGTTGCGGGCCTCCGCGGGCTTGCGGCCGTAGCTCACCCCGTCGCCGCCCACGATGACGGTTACGGCCCGCGGGTTGCGGCGCTGGATCTCCGGCAGGGCGCGCATGAACACGTGGAAGCCCCGGTAAGGCTCCAGGTGCCGCGCCACGTAGGTCAGCACCGGGTCGCCGGGGGCAAGCACGCGGCCGTCCGGCAGGGTGAAGCGGTCCGCGGGGTCCGGGGCCATCAGGGTGGTGTCGATGCCCTCGTGGGCCACGCTGATCTTGGGCAGATAGGTGGGCGGATGCAGGGAGCGTTGCCAGGAGGTGGGCGAAACGCCGGCGTCGCAGCGCTCCAGGTTCATCAGGTGCAGCAGGTTGCGCGAGGCCAGGGTGGCGGCCAAGTCAAAGCCGGGCTGGCTGCCCTCGGGCCCGGTGTCGAAGCCCACGTCCACACCGCTGGCGTGGTAGTAGAACTCGAACAGCGACACCAGCCGCGCCCCCGGCAGCACGTCCTTCACGTACAGGGCCTCGCCCCAGCCGGGGTGCGCCAGGATGACGTCCGGCTCCGGGTGGCCCTTGCGCCCAAGCTCAAGCAGGGCCTTGGCCACCACCTCGCCGTGCTGCGCGGCCTTGGTGATGGTGCCCAGGTAGCGGTGGCCTGGCTTGGCCTGGACCTTGATGTCATAGCGCAGGGCGGGCACGCCCTTGAGTCCCGGCGAACCCTTGGCCCCCATGCCCAGCACCGAGTGCCCGCGCTGAACCAGATGCCGCGCGATGTGCCGGAACTGGCCCGGGAAATTCTGGTGCAGGATGAGGACGTTCATGTCAGTGCTCTAGCCTGTTTACGCCGTGAAAGGCAACCGAGCGACCCTTGTCGGGGGGGCGGAGGGAGTTCTCGGCTGTTTGGGCGGGGCTAGGTCTTGATGCGGACGGCCTTGCGGTAGCGGTCGTGGGCGGAGAGCAGGCAGCCGCAATAGGGCTGGCGGTAGATCTCCCACTCCTTGGACAGGCGGATGCCCTCGTCCCAGCTGGGGCGGAAGTCTTCGCCCAGAAAGTCGAGGCCCGGCCCGGCATGGCGTACGCCGGCATCCAGGATGGCCTGATGGTTCTGGTACTTGCTGTAGAGCAGGGTGCTGCTGAAGCGCGTGAAGCCCGCCTCCCGCGCGCAGGCCGCGGCGCGCTCCAGGCGCAGATCGTAACACAGGGGGCAGCGGCGGGCCATGTCGGCCATGCCCGCGCCCAGCCCGGCCACGGCGGCCAGCCAGACGTCGGGCTCGGCGTCGGCCGGGTCCTGCTGGTCCGGCAGGATGACGTCCACGCCCAGGCGCTGGGCCACGGCCAGCAGGCCTTCGCGGCGGCGCAGGTACTCCGGCAGGGGGTGGATGTTCGGGTTGTAGAAGTACAGCGTGGGCAGCAGGCCCTGGTCCAGCAGGCGCAGCACGGGCGTGATGCTGCACGGTCCGCAGCAGGCGTGGAGCAGGATGGCGTTGTCTGGCGGCGTGGTATTCACGGCGTTGGCTTTGTTGTTGTGTCTGGTTGTGCTTCTGGAGTGTGTTGCTGGCCTGGGGCTGGCGGCGGCGATTCCCTGGAATCCTCGCTTCTGATCTCGCTTCCGGTCTCACTTTGGGCCGGGCCGCCGGTCAGCGCCCGGGAAAGCTTGCGCAGGTCCGGCGAGCGCGGCCCAAAGCGCTTCAGCACCAGGGCCAGACCCCACAGGGCCACGAAGAACAGCAGGGTGACCAGGGCTTCCATGTGTCTCCCTTTGCTGGGGCTGGCGGCAGATTCTTGCCGCTGCCGGTCCGGCCTAGGGCAGCTTGGGATCGACGACGATCTCCACGCGGGTGTCCACGCGGGCGCCCATCTCCACAAGCAGCTCGCGCTTGTTGTTCAGCATGTAGATGGCCAGCTCCTGGCCCACGGGCACCTGGAGGGGGTTGGGGCAGCCGGGCCTGCGCAGCAGCCGGTGGATGGTCTTCATGGCCTGCATGGCCTGCCATTCCAGGTTGCGGCGGATGCCCGTGCCGCCGCAGCAGGGGCAGGGCTCGGTGGACACGCTGATGGCCGAGGAGCCCAGGCGCTGGCGCACCAGCTCCATGAGGCCGAAGGGCGAGATGCCGGACACGTCGGTGCGGGCGCGGTCGGTCTTGAGCGCCTGGCGCATGACCTTTTCCACCTCGCGCAGGTGCTTGTTGTCCTTCATCTCGATGAAGTCGATGACGATCTGGCCGCCGATGTCGCGCAGGCGGAGCTGCCGGGCGATTTCCAGGGCGGCTTCGCTGTTGGTCTTCAGCGCCATCTTGGCGAAGCTCTGCTCCCCGCCGATCTTGCCGGAGTTGATGTCCACGCTGGTGAGGGCCTCGGTGTGGTCGAACACCAGCCGCCCGCCCGAGGGCAGGGTGACCTCGCGGGAGTAGATCTGCTCCACCTGCTTGGTGAGGCCGAAGCGCTCCCACAGGGTGCGGTCGTGGTCGGTGTGGACCTTGACCATGTCCGGGCTCTTGGGGAAGGCGAGCGCCACGTATTCGCGGATCTGCGCGGCCGTGTCCGGGTCGTCCACCCAGATCTCGCTGACCTCCTGGGTCAGGTAGTCGCGCGCGGCGCGCACGGAAAGCTCCATTTCCTTGTAGACCTGGGCCGGGGCCTTCTCGCTCTGCACCTTTTTGCGGATGTCGCCCCAGAGGCGGTGCAGGTACTTGTAGTCGCGCATGAGCTCGGTCTTGGCGCGGCCTATGCCCGCCGTGCGCACGATGAGCCCCACGCCGTCGGGCGGGGAGATTTGGTCGATGCAGCTCTTCAGGCGCTCGCGTTCCTTCTCGTCCTCGATCTTGCGGCTGACGCCCTGCTGGTCGCGTCCCAGAGTGTACACGAAGTAGCGGCCCGGCAGGGAAAGATAGCTGGTGACAAAGGCGCCCTTCTTGCCCGTGGGCTCCTTCACCACCTGCACCAGCACTTCCTGCCCGGCCTTCAGCACCTTCTGGATCAGCGGGAAGCGCTGGCCCTTCTTGAGCGGGTAGGAGCCCTGGTAGTATTCCGGGTGCACCTCGTCGATCTGCAGAAAACCGTTTCGCTCGGCCCCGTAGTTGATGAACGCGGCCTGCAGGGCGGAATCGATGTTGTGGATGTAGCCCTTGTAGATGTTGCCCTTGGTCTTGGCCTGGTGCAGCATCTCGACGTAGTACTCCTGCACTGCGCCGTCCTCGGTCAGCACCACTTCCACCAGCTCGCCGGGCAGCACGCCGATGAACATCTTCTTGCGCTTTTTCTTGCACTCGGGCGTTTTGCCCTGGGCCTCGGCCTCTTCGGCTTCGCCGTCCTCGCAGTAGTCCTCGGGCGCGCCCATGGCCTCATCCGCCCTCTCGGCCAGTGCGGCGGCTTCCGCCGGTTTGGACTTGCCGCGTCCGCGCCCGCGCCGCGAGCGGCCCTTGGGCTTGGCGTCCTGGCCTTCTGCGCTGGCTTCGGGCCTGGAGTCGCCTTCAGGGGCGCTCGCGCTCGCGCCTTCGCCGATGCCGAAGGCCGCGTCTATGGCCTGGGCTTCGCCGCTGGCTTTTTGGGGGGAGGCTTGCTGGGGTTTGGGCTGGCGCTGGCCAGATTGCTGGCTTGGCTGCTGGGCTGGCTGCTTCGGCTGCTGGGCCTCGGCCTGGTTGTCCTGGGTGTTCACCTGGGCGTCCTGCGGCGCATCGCCCTGAGCGGGCTTGCGTTTGCGGCCGCGTCCGCCGCGTCTGCCGCGCGAGCGCTTCTTGGCCTCCGGAGCCTGCTGGCCTTCGCCCTGGCCCTCTGCGTGGCCCCCGGAATGGCCCTTGGAGTGAAGGGAATCGTCTGTCTGGGATGTGGCCGCCGGGGCCTGCGGGGAATCAGCCTGGCCCGCGGGCCGGTCGTCGTGTGAGTCGGTCATGAAAGAACCTCGGTCCATAGAAAATTGAAGAAATTCGGCCTGCGCGCACAGTGCGGCAGCAGGTCCTGCCTGTGGGGGGCTCCGACTCGGAAGGGCCTCTAGCCGCGCGCCTGATAGTAGACGTCTGCGGCTGGCTGGCCCGTGGCGGCCGCATCCCGGCGGACTTCCTCCGCCAGGCCCTGGGCCGTAAGCTCGGCCAGGGCGCGCGCAACCGTCTCCGGTTCTGCAAGAAGCGCGCTCGCGAGCTGCGCCGTGGTCTGCGGCCTGCGCGTCAAAGAGGAAAGGATGCGTGCGCGGACCTCGGCCAGGGACATGCCCCCCGCATGTTCTTGCCTCTTTTCAGGCCGTCCTGCAAGCCCGGCGCCTTCCTCGCCGTGTTCTTTCGCCTGCTCTTGCCCGTGTTTTTGCGGCCGGGGCGCGGCGCAAGGAGCCAGGGCCGCGCGCCAGCGCGTCAGGGTGGCCGCGTCCACAGGTCCGGCCCAGGCTTCCGTGCCCGGACGCGACAGGGTGGTCACGTCCACGCGGTCCGGTTGCAGTTCATTGCAGTAGGCCGCCAAAAGTTCCAGATTCCGTGCGCTGTCGTTCACGCCCGCAACCAGCAGCACCTCCAGGTACAGCTTCGTTCCGCAGTCCCCCGCCGTCTCGCGCCGGAAGGCCATGATGCCCTCCGCAACAGCCTTGGGGTCCAGCGCCGGGTGCCCCCGGTTCACGCGGGCGAACTCCTCGGCCACCAGGGAATCCAGGCTGGGCAGGATCATGTCGGCCTTCGCCAGTTCCGCGCGCACCTGCGCATCGGTCATCAGGCTGGCGTTGGTCAAAACCGCCACGGGAACGCCGGGCAAGATGTCCCGCACGCCTGCGATGATTTGCGGCATGTCGCTGTTCAGGGTGGGCTCGCCCATGCCGCCCAAGGCGACCGCATCGGGCAGGGGCTCGCCGCGCCGCGCACGCTCCGCCTCCCACTGGCGCAGCTCGGCCAGCAGCGCCGGGGCGGTCACGTAGGGGGCGCGCTTCAGGGTCAGGGTCTCAAGGGGGCCGGATTCGCAATACACGCAGTTCATGGTGCAGACGCGCGCGCCCAGCAGGTCGAGCCCAAGGGAGCGGCCCAGCCGCCCGGACAGCACCGGGCCGAAAACATGACATGCCGCCGCTTCCATTCTCCTGTTCCCCCTTCCGGGCCCAATCTCCCGGCTTGACGCAAACTGGCGCGCCCTGTAGGCCCTGGACGCAATCCACGACTTTCGCGGCGCGGCGCAACCAGCGCCCCCGCACCCGGAGGACCCATGATCGAACCTGGACAGCTCGTGCTGGTCATCAGCCCCAAGGGCAAGCGCTTCATGCAGGTGCTGGATCTCGCCAAGGAGATCCACACCCACGACGGCCGCATCCTCATGAGCGACATCGCCGAGGCGGGCTTCGGCGGCATCGTGCGCTCGCACCTGGGCCACCCCTACCGCGTGCTGAAGCCCACGGTGTACGAACTGATCAAGGGCGTCAAGCGCCAGACCCAGATCATGTACCCCAAGGAGATCGGCTACCTGCTGCTGAAGCTCGGCATCACGCCGGGGTGCCGCGTCATCGAGACCGGCACCGGCTCCGGCGGGCTCACCACCGCGCTGGCCACCTACGTGGGCGATACCGGCATGGTCTACACCTACGAGCGCCGCGAGGAGTTCTACAAGAACGCCGCCAAGAACCTGGCCCGCGTGGGCCTGTCGCACCGGGTCACCCAGCACCTGGCCGACATCGAGGAAACCGGCTTCGAGCAGACCGACGCCGACGCCCTGTTCCTGGACGTGCGCGTGCCCCAGGACGTGCTGCAGCACATTCCGCCCGCCGTGCGCCCCGGGGCCATGTGCGGCTTTTTGCTGCCCACCTGCAACCAGGTGAGCGACCTGCTGCGCGGCCTGGACCAGGGCCCCTTCACCGAGATCGAGGTGCTGGAGATCCTGGTGCGGCGCTACAAGACCGTGGCCGACCGTCTGCGGCCGGAAGACCGCATGGTGGCGCACACGGGCTTCCTGGTCTTCGCCCGCTGCATGGAGAAACCCGAGCCCTTCACCCGCCCGCCAAAGGCCAAGCCCGCCGAAGACGAACTCGTGGACGGCGAGTCCGCTGGCGACGAACTCGACGCAGAAACCGACGAGCTCATCGACCGCAAGGCCGAGGACACCGAAGCGGCGGAGTAGGGCGGCCGGGCGAAAAGCGCTCCTGCGGAGGTGCGCCCCCTCCCTTCCATGATGGTCAATATACGGGCCGGATTCGACACTCCTCGAATCCGGCCTTGTTTTTGCGCGCGAAGGCCCCCCTGCCACCGCCCTCGCGCAGTCCCGCACTTGACCTTTGCCCGCATCTGGGGGAGAGTACCCCGATTTTCTGCGCCCGGTGCGCATACTTTGCCCTGGCGTCCCTCTTTTGGAGCACCCGTGACCGATCCCCAATTCGCCAAAGATCTCGCCCGTGAGGCGAGCCGTCGCCGCACCTTCGGCATCATCAGCCACCCGGACGCCGGTAAAACCACCCTGACGGAAAAGCTGCTGTTGTACGGCGGCGCCATCCAGATGGCGGGCACCGTCAAGGCCAGAAAGGCCGCGCGCTACGCCACCAGCGACTGGATGGCCATGGAACGCGAACGCGGCATCTCCGTCACCAGCTCGGTGATGCAGTTCGAGTACCAGGGCTATGCCGTCAACCTGCTGGACACGCCCGGCCACCAGGACTTTTCCGAGGACACCTACCGCGTGCTCACCGCCGTGGACTCGGCCGTCATGGTCATCGACTCCGCCAAGGGCGTCGAGACCCAGACCCGCAAGCTCATGGACGTGTGCCGATTGCGCGACACGCCAATCATCACCTTCATCAACAAGATGGACCGCGAAGGCCGCGAACCCCTGGAGCTCCTGTCGGACATCGAGGAGAGCCTGGGCATAGAGTGCGCGGCCATGACCTGGCCCGTGGGCATGGGCAAGGGCTTCAAGGGCACCTGGAACATCCTGAAGCAGGAGCTGCACCTTTTCTCCGCCACCCACGGCGGCAAGATCCAGGCGGGCATCGTCATCAAAGGGCTGGACGACCCCCGGCTCGACGAACTGCTGGGCACCCAGGCCGCGGACCTGCGGCGCGACATGGAGCTGGTTGCGGGCGCGGGCTATCCCTTCGACCCCGAACGCTACCTGGCGGGCAAGCAGACCCCGGTGTTCTTCGGAAGCGCCATCAACAACTTCGGCGTGCAGGAACTGCTGAACGCCTTCGTGGACCTGGCCCCCGCGCCGCGTCCGCGCGCCGCCACCACGCGAGACGTGGAGCCCACGGAGCCGGAGTTCTCCGGCGTGGTGTTCAAGATCCAGGCGAACATGGACCCGGCCCACCGCGACCGCATCGCGTTTCTGCGCATCTGCTCCGGGCGCTTCCAGCGCGGCATGAAGCTTCGCCACCACCGCATCGGAAAAGACGTCACCATCGCCAACGCCACCATCTTCATGGCTCAGGACCGCAGCAACGTGGACGAGGCCTGGCCCGGCGACATCATCGGCCTGCACAACCACGGCACCATCAAGATCGGCGACACCTTCACCGAAAAAGAGCCCCTGAAGTTCACCGGCATTCCCAACTTCGCGCCAGAACACTTCCGCCGCGTGATCCTGAAAAGCCCGCTGAAGGCCAAGCAGCTGCAAAAAGGCCTGGCCCAGCTGGCCGAGGAAGGCGCGGTGCAGGTGTTCCGCCCGCTCATGGGCAACGACTACATCCTGGGCGCCGTGGGCGTGCTCCAGTTCGACGTCATCATGGCGCGGCTGAAGGACGAATACGGCGTGGAAGCGCTCTACGAGCCCGCGCAATACAACTGCGCGCGCTTCATCTCCTGCGAGGACAAACGCAAACTGGCCGACTTCGAACGGGCCATGCACTCCTCCCTGGCCAAAGACGCCGAGGACAACCTGGCCTATCTGGCCCCCAGCCAATGGCGGCTGGAGGACACCCAGGAAAAATGGCCCGACGTAAGCTTCAACACCACGCGTGAACATGAATAGAAGATCACCCAAGCCGCCACCGCCGGACCTCTCCTATCTGGCCCCCCTGAAAGAGGGCGCGGAGATGCCGGAGGAGCACAAACGCTCTTTCACAACAGAGGAAATCGGCCTCCTGCCCCTCACCGCCTTCGTGGGCAAGATCATCCTGGTGGAGTGCGACCGCCAGCTGCACCAGGCCATGCACGTGCTGCACGAGGAAGAGGTGCTGGGCTTCGATACCGAGACCCGGCCCATCTTCAAGAAGGGCCAGATACCGCCGCCCGCGCTCTTGCAGCTCGCCAGCCACAAGGACGTGTACATCTTCCAGCTGGCCAAGCTGCAAGACAAGGCCGTGCTCACCGAGCTCCTCGCCTCGCGCCATATCATCAAAACCGGCGTGTCCGTGCGGGACGACCTGAAGGGCCTCAAAAACCACTTCGAGTTCACCGAGCGCTGCTTCGTGGACCTGGGCGAAGTGGCCAAGCGCCTGGGCATGCTGACCCACGGCCTGCGCAACCTCTCCGCCAACCTGCTGGGCGTGCGCATCAGCAAGGGCGCGCAGTGCTCCAACTGGGCGCGCGAGGCGCTGAGCACCAAGCAGATCGTCTACGCCGCCACCGACGCCTGGATCAGCCGCGAACTGTATCTGAAGTTCGTGGAAATGGGCATGTTGTAAGGCGTGGCTGGGGCTCCGCCCCAG
>NZ_DATMYK010000111.1:0-2987 GCF_035560995.1 Humidesulfovibrio sp.
AGGCGCGGGGGCGCTTTCGGGAGCTTTCTACCAGGAAATGGGCAGACGCGCCTTTTGCCCGGCCTTGTTCGAGAACAGCACATAGCGGTTCTCCCGGCCGAAGAGGTACAAATCCCGCGTCACGGCCACATCCTGGCGGCAATACTTGGTTATCTCGTCCAGCCGCCCCTCCTTCCACCATTGCAGGGCCATGAGGCCGTCGGCGCTTTTGCCCACGTCCAGCGTGGCTTGGGCCAGGTTGTCCAGCTTCAGCCGGTAGCCCAGGCGCTCGTGCACGTGGGCCAGCATGTCGAGGGTGGGCAGGCTGCGCCAGGCGAAGGGGTGCGCCCCGGCCAGCACGCCATAGTCGAAGCGCAGGATGTTGAAGCCCACCACCAGGTCGAAGCTCTTGAGGCGCTCGGCCAGGGCGGGAATCTCGTGCTCCTGGTAGTCCACGTAGTCGTCGGTGCCGGAATCGTAGAGCACGGCGATGCTGATGCCCATGAGGTCCGGCCGGGTCCAGCCGCCCACCTCGGCCGCGCTTCTGCGCGTCTCCACGTCGAGCACGGCGAAGCGTTTGGGCACGATGATCGCTGGGCCGGTGCCAGTTGGTGCCGAGATGCCGGGCAGGGTGCCGCTGCTGTCGTTTTTGGGCATGGTGTTCTCCGATTTTTGGGGTGCCTGGGGGCTGATGTCCGGCGCGCGGTCGTCTCCGGGCCGGCCGCAGCACAGCTCGCGCAGCAGGAAGCGCGCGGCGGCCTTGTCGATGGGCCGGTTGCCGCTGCCGCACTTGGGCGAGTGCACGCAACTGGGGCAGCCCAGCTCGCAAGGGCAGTCCGTCACCACGGCCAGGGTGCGGTCCAGCAGCTCCTCGGCCCGGTCGAAGGCCTCGCGTGTCAGTCCCGCGCCGCCGGGCATGCCGTCGTAGATGAACACGGCCGCGCCGCCGGTCTGGGCGTGCATGGGCGTTGAAATGCCGCCCAGGTCGTTTCTGTCCGTCATCACCAGAAGCGGCAAAATGCCGATGGCCGCGTGCTCGAAGGCGTGGATGCCGCCCATGAAGTGCAGGTACTCGGCCTCGGACTTCCTGCGCGCCTCGTCGGGCACGTCGAACCAGATGCCCTCGGTTTCGAACACGCTTGGCGGCATGTCGAGGGCGACCATGCCCAAAAGGTTGCCGCCCTTGGTGGAGCGCTTCTCGTACCCGGTGATCTGCTCGGTCACCTTGAGCCGCGCCAGGCTGACGCGGGTGCCCAGCACCTCGCGCCGGGCGTAGATTTCCAGAATCTCCGTGTCCTTGCTGCTGCGCACGCGGGTGGAGTAGCCCACGCGGGCCGCGCCGACCTTGGCCGTTGCGCCGGGAATGTCCAGGCTTTGCACTAGCCAGGTGCGGCCCCGGTGCAGGTACACTGCGCCGGGGTGGGTCTCGCGCCGGGCGCGCAGCGAATCCACCGCGCCGATGACCTCGCCCGTGGCCGCGTCCTCGATGGAAATTTGCGAGCCCGCGCCGCGCAGGTCCACGTTGTGGTGCGGCCGCTTGCGCGGCGAAAGGATTTCCTTGCCGTCCGCACTTTCCAACAGCTCGCCGCGCGCCAGCAGTCCGGCCAGGGCCTCACGCGCGCCAGGGCCGTCCAGGTAGGGTTCGCCGTGCACCAGGGGCAGCTCCGCCGCCGCGCAGACCATGTGCCGGGGCAGGATCACCGGATTGGCCGGGTTCAGCACCGCGTTCTCCGGCGGCCGGGCGAAGAAGTCCTCCGGGTGGCGCATGAAGTACTGGTCCAGCGCGTCCTCCTGGGCGACGAGGATGACGGCGCTTTCCTGCTGCGCCCGGCCCACGCGGCCGCCGCGCTGCAAGGTGGCCATCACGCTGCCCGGGTAGCCCACCAGGATGCACACGTCGAGTCCGCCGATGTCGATGCCCAGTTCCAGCGCGCTGGTGCTGATGACCGCCAAGAGTTCGCCGGAGGACATGCGGCCCTCGATCTCGCGCCGTTCCTCCGGCAAAAAGCCGGCCCGGTAGGCGCTGATGCGGTCTTTGTACTGGCCGCTTTTCTCGCTGGCCCACAGGGCGATGAGCTCGGTCATGCGGCGGCTTTGGGCGTACACGATGGTCTTGAGCCCCCGCGAGAGCGCGGCCTGCAACAACTGGATGGCGGCCGTGGCCGGACTGTCCTCCGGGTTCAGAAAAACCATGTGCCTGCCGCCCGCCGGGGCGAAGCTCTCGGTCACGGCCACGGGCTCGATGCCGGTGAGGAGTTGGCACAGCTGGCCCGGGTTGCCCACCGTGGCCGAACAGAACACGAACACAGGGTCCGAGCCGTAGTAGCGGCATAGGCGCTGCAAACGGCGCAGCACCTGGCTCATGTGCGCGCCCAGCACGCCCCGGTAGGTGTGCACCTCGTCCAGCACCACATGCGTCAGCGTGGCGAAGACCTGGGCCCAGGTGCCGTGGTGCGGCAGCATGGAAAGGTGCAGCATCTCGGGATTCGTCAGCAGCAGGTTGGGCGGGCGCTTGCGGATCTTGGCCCGCTGCGAGGGTTTGGTGTCGCCGTCGTAGATGGCCGCCGTGGGGCGGCGGGCCGCCGGCACGCCCTCAAGCCCGTCGATGAGTTCCGTGAAGCCGCGCAGCTGGTCCTGGGCCAGGGCCTTCAGCGGGTAGACGGCCAGGGCCCGGGAATCCGGATTCGCCAGCACGGCCTCGATGATGGGCAGCTGGAAGCAGAAGGTCTTGCCGCTGGCCGTGGGCGTGGCCACCACGATGTGCCTGCCCGCGCGCACCAGGTCCGCGGCCAGGGCCTGGTGGCTGTACAATGCGTCGATGCCGCGGGCGGCGAGCATTTCGCGCACAGCCGCGGGCCAGGGCCGCCGGGGCTCGGCGAACCCGGCCTCGCGCCCTGGCAGCAGGCGGTGGTGGCACACCTGCCTGCCCAGACGCTCGCTGGCGAGCAAGGCGGAAATGTATTCGGCTACCGCCGCTGGTGGGGAGAACTCGGCCATGGGTCGAGTGT
>NZ_DATMYK010000112.1:0-12264 GCF_035560995.1 Humidesulfovibrio sp.
GGGCGCGGCGGCCAGTTCGTCCAGAAATTCCGGTGGGCACGACTCCGGCGAGCGGCCGAGGAGTCCGGCCAGCACGGCGCGGTCCGAGCCGTGGCCGCGGCCCGTGGCCGAAAGGCTGCCATAGAGTCGCACCGTGAGGCCCGTGGCCGTGGCGAGTACTTCCGGCGGGAGGGCCCTGGCGGCCTGGATGAAGTCGTGCCCGGCGCGCATGGGGCCGATGGTGTGGGAGCTGGAGGGGCCGGGACCGATCTTGAACAGGTCGAAGACGCTTAAGGCGATGGCGGGCATAGAGGGCCTTTCGTGCTGGGGGTGGACGCGCCGGAACGCAGGCGGTGCGGACGGGAACGCCTCCCGCCCGTCGCTGCGCGCCAGCAGTCTACCATCAGCAGGAAAACTTCGCCAGGGGCTGGCGTCACCCGCGCTTGCGGCGGCGTCCCTCGGCGTCCGCGGCCTTGAGCGCGGCCAGGACCAGGTCCGGGGAGATCTCCACCGGCTCGTTGTGGATGGATTCGCCCTCGGCGCAGGTCTTTTCCGCCACGCGCAGCAGTTCCGCGTCCGTCACCTCTGCAAGGCCCAGGTCGGCGAAGGTGGTGGGCAGGCCGATGCTCCCGCACAGGCCGTATACCTCGTCCATCAGCTCCAGGGGCCTGTCCGTGAGGAAGAGCGAGGCCAGCACGCCGAAGGCCACCTTCTCGCCATGGTGGCGGTCGTGGCAGGCGGGCAGGGCGGTGAGGCCGTTGTGGATGGAGTGCGCAGCGCCCAGGCCGCCGCTCTCGAAGCCCAGGCCGCTTAGAAGGGTGTTGGCCTCCACGACCTTTTCCAGGGCCGGGGTGACCACCTTGGCCTCGCAGGCGGTAAGGGCCGCAAGGCCCCAGGTGCGGATGGTCTCGTAGCAGAGCCGGGCCAGGGCGTGGGCGGTCATGGAACCCGCGTCGCCCGCGATGTTGGCCCCGCGGCTGATGCGGCAGGAGTCCGCCTCGAACCAGGTGGCCAGGGCGTCGCCCATGCCGGAAACCAGGAACCGGGCCGGGGCCTGGGCCATGACGGCCGTGTCCACCAGCACCAGGTCCGGGTTTTTCGGCAGCAGGTCCACCCGGTTAAACACGCCCTCGGCCGTGTAGATGATGCACACGGAGCTGCACGGGGCGTCTGTAGAGGCGATGGTGGGCACCACGGCCACGGGAAGCTTGGCCTTGCTGGCCACGGCCTTGGCCGCGTCCATGGTCTTGCCGCCACCCAGGGCGGTGATGCTCTGGGCCTTGAAGTCCAGCGCCAAGGCCAGCAGACGCTCGATCTCCAGGTCCGTGCACTCCCGGCCGAAGTCCTCCACCCGGATGGTTCCTGCCTGTTCCAACTGGGGCAACAGGGCGGGCAGCACGTTTTTCCGGGGGCTGGGGGAGCAGATGATGAAGTGGCGGCTGCCCAGGCGGGCCAGCTCCGCGCCCAGTCGGTTCAGGGCGCCGTTGCCTTGGATGTAGCGTCCGGGAAACAGGGTGGTGCTGAGCATGGCTTTCCCCCTTTATGGTGTGCGGCGGCTTTGCAACCTGCCGCTACGGAAGCGATTTTCGAAAGCCTATACCCAAGTCAGGGCCATTGACAAGGCCGTGCGTGCCGGGGCTGGCAGGCGCGCTTACCGGTGTTTTCATCCACGTGCTCTGGGGGTGGCAAATTTCTTTTCATTTTTGCTGTGCCGTTTTGAAATATAGGGTATGTGACGAGCGGGATGAGGTGAATACCTATTGTTTTCAGTGACAAGAGTCAGTCGGTGCAATCGATCCCGGCCTGTCCTGGCCGCGCGGAGGGGAATGTGGACAGAGGCTTTGTGCGCGTAGCGATGGCATTCCTGCTGCTTGCTGTCTTCCTGGTTTCGCATGCTTCGGCGGCAGAGGTCCTGATCCCTGGCGGCCAGACGGTGCATGCCGGACAGTGCCGGGAGCTCGTCTACGCTGCGAATCCGAACTATCCCCCTTATCACTGGAAGGTGAGCGAGACGGCTTACGATGGGGCGAGCAAGGAGCTGTTGGAACTGGTGGTTCCGCCGGGGGTGACGCTTAAGCCCACGGTTTTGCCGTGGAAGCGCGCCCTGGAATGGGCCCGGCTGGGCAAGGTGGACCTGCTGCTGAGCCTGCGCATTACGCCGGAACGCTCGGAGTATCTGAAGTTCACGACGCACCGGGCATTCCCGAATCCCATCGTCGTGTTCGTGCGGGCAGACCGCACCTTCCCCCTCAAGTCCTGGGCGGATCTGAAGGGGAAGAAGGGCGGGATCAGTTTGGGCGACACCTTTGGCAACGGCTTTGATGAGTACCTGCGCAGAGAGTTGACCATCGAGGAGGCGCCGACCATGGAGAACAACTTCGTCAAACTTGAGGCCGGGCGCATCGATTACTTCGTCACGAGCCAATATGTCGGCAAGTCATATGCTGCGTTGAACATCCAGAGAGGTGAATTCATCTCCCTGACCCCCGCCATTTCGGATATGGACATTCATTTCGGCTTCAGCCGCGCCTCTCCCTGCGCGGCCCTCGCGGAGCAGGTGAGCCGCAGGCTCAAGGAGCTGGACCGGCAGGGAGTGCCAGAGCAGCTGTTGGATAAGTATTTATCGCGCATCAAGAGAAGTCGCTCTTTGGCGAAATAGCGCAATGTCTGCTGGACGCGCCGTCGCGGCGTCTTGTTGACTCCCCGCACGGGCTGAGGCATGCGTCAGGAAAGTCGAACCTGAAAGGAGGCGCGCCATGATCTTGACTTTCAGGAAGATTCTGGTCCCGATGGACAACTCCGAGCATTCCCGCAACGCTCTGCGCTACGCCCTCGGGCTTGCGCAGACGCAAGGGGCGCACTTGGCCCTGCTGCACTGCTTTGGCCGCATTCCCATGCTCATCGGCGGCGAGCCGAGGAAGGAGCTGGTTCGGGACCTGGTGCGCGAGGCGGAGAAGCTCATGGCCCCATACGTCAAGAAGGTGCGCGAACTGGGCCTGGAGCCCGCGCTCATCATCAAGGAGGGCCGCCCCGGCGAGGTCATCGTGCAGGAGGCCAAGTCCGGCGACTACGACCTCATTGTCATGGGCACGCGCGGGCTGTCCGACATGCAGGGCGTGCTCATGGGCTCGGACGCCCACCGCGTGCTTTCGGCCGCGCACTGCCCGGTGCTGCTGACCCGGTAGAAGGGCCGGCGCTTTTTCCGCTCATCTTGGGCCCGACTCCGCAAGGGGGCGGGCCTTTTTTTGCGCCTCCATCCTGGCCGGGTGTCAGGGGAGACGAACAAGTGTTGTGAAGCAAGCCCGTTGGCTGGGGCTTGCGCCTAGTGGGCTGTCATTTTCTAAATATGCTGTTGACACTTCCTTGCTCTTGGTGGAGTACGTAGTTGGAGGCAGTGTCTGTTTTGCGGCCCGGAAGGCCAAGTCCTCTCGGCGCATCCCTGCCCGCAAGCCCTTGCCGCCGCCGAAATCGTACCCCCCACAGCCCTGCACAGCTGAAAGCGAGGATACGACCATGCCGAACAACATCAGCAACATGGAGGACACCTCCTCCACCGTGCGGATTTCCTCCAAGACCTCGCGCTGTGACAGCGACGTCAAGGACTTTTTGGAAAACCAGAACGGGTACATCATCATTCTGAGCGACGACGCCCTCTTTGTGAAGACTGTGCGCACCGGGGTCATGCGCGCCCTGGGCGTCAAGCTCAATTGCGTCGAGGCGGTCAAGGACGTGGAACAGGCAGGCCGGAGTCTGCGCGAGCACCTTTATCTCGGCATGCCGGTGCTCATCATTGTGGATCGCATCCTGGCCGGGAGGTCAACCAGCGACTTCATCCGCACCACCAAGTCGATCTTCCCCCAGGCGAAGCTCATCGCCATGACCTACGAGACCACCAAGGAATCCCTGTCGCTCCTGTATGAGATCGGAGTGGACCACATCATCACCAAGCCCGTCTCGGTGGACACCCTCATCGAAAAGATGGCTGGAATCATCAAGCCGCAATCACGCATCAGCAATCTGGTGCAGGAGGCCAGGATATGTCTGGAGCAGCGCGAGATCGACAAGGTCTTCACTCTTTGCGATGAACTCCTGAAGATCAAGCAGCGTTGCGCGGCAGCCCACATGCTGCGCGGAGAAGCCTTCATGCTCAAGGGCACCCGGGACAAGGCCATCGCCGAGTTTGAGATCGCCCACAAGTACTCGCCGCTGTATCTCGAACCGCTCAAAAGGCTCGTGGAGGTCTACCGCGAAAACAACGAAGAAGCCTATCTGTCATACATGACAATTCTTGACTACATCAGCCCGCTGAATGTGGAAAGAAAGTACGAGATAGGGAAGTGCTATGCGCGCAAGAAGGATATGGATAGCGCTAAGAAGTATTTTGACGAGGCCATAACATGCGAACAGTGTGAGGCTGCAAAGCGCTTGTGTACGATAATATCAGACATAGCAAGCTCTGTTATGGAATTCTCGCCTGATATAGCAGCGAAATATTTCGAGCAGTATTTTGCCGCAAAGGGCGAGAACCTCAGCAAGGACGATCTGGTGACGTTCAACAGGTTTGGGATCACTTTGCGCAAGCAGGGAAAGGTGCGCGAGGCGATTGAAAACTACAAGAAGGCCCTGCACATAGACGCAGAAGATACGACGATACTGTATAACTATGGATTGGCTTGCGTGGACGGCGAGCAGTTCAAGACCGCAATTGAGTGCTATGAGAAGGCCCTCAGCCTCGAACCTTCCTTCCACAAGCAAGCTGCTGTGGTGTGCAACAACATGGCTTATGCCTACATTATGGTCAAAAACAACGCGCGGGCCAGGGAGTTCCTGGCCACGGCCCTGGAAATCGACCCGCAGAACGCGTCCTCGCAGAAGCTCATGGAGCGTTTGAAGTAGGACCGGGTCTTTCGCCGGTAGATGGCAGGCCTGCGCCAAGCCCGACTCCGCAAGGGGCCGGGCCTTTTTGCGTTCAGACCGGGGGCCGAAGCTCCTGGGGGTACAGGCGCGCGGCCTCGGAGATGACCGCCTGATTTTGATAGTCCGCCGGAGAGGAGATCGTGCTGCTCTCCGCGTGCTTCATGGCGTTCAGCAGGGGCTGGGCATCGCCGTCGCTTTCGCGCAACATGGCCCGCTCCAGGTCACCGCATAGAAAATGGGCGCAACGCGGCGATTTGAACAGGCGCAGGGTGCAGCCGTCCTCGGCCAGCAGGGAGCAGTAGCCAGGCCGCATGGTGCGTCCGGCGCGGTTGTGGACGCTTTCCTGTTTCTGCAGCAGGCCGATCATGTGAGCCATGTGCAGGGCTGCCGGGGAATTGTGCGAACTCATGAGGTCGGAGACGTTCATGATGACGAAGTGTTCGCGGTTGCAGCAGCCGGCCGGGGGCCTGGGACAGCTCCCGCCGCAGAAGGCGCGCGGGCCTTTTTGCAGGATGGTGTCCACCTGGCGGATGTACAGGGAGTAGCCGATGACCAGGCGGCGCACGTTCTGGTGCCTGCGGCCCAGGTGTCCGCTCAGGCGTTCGATCTGTCCGCTTACGCAGGAGTCGGTCAGAAAGGGGTAGCTTCGTCCGGCCAGGACCTCCAGGTCGCCGTCGATGGCGCTGTGATCCGGCTGGGCAAGGCTGTCGAGCCAGCTTTCGATGGGCATGGGGCGTCCTTTGGTTCCTGGCGCAGCCGGACTGGGGGGGAGCGCCAGACGTCCATGCCAATGCTTCCCGTCGACGATACATGCCGCCTGCCGGATTCCAAAGCGAATTCTCGCATCCGGCGATATCAGCAGAACTTTTTGACTTATAGGCCGGAGTTTGGCAAACCCGGGCCGCCCGCGTACGCATTTTGCAATGCGCTGGCGTCCACGTTGTGTTTTTGACTGCTCGAACCCCAGGCCGCTGGCCTCCCATTCTCAAGGAACGACACGCATGGAAACCTTTACTCGAATCATAAACGCCTGCTACGAGCGCGGCTGCTCCGACCTGCACATCACTGGGGATCATCCGCTTGTGTGTCGCAAGGACGGCGAAGTGTTCTTCCAGAAACAGCACTCCCTCTCGCCTCAGGAGATCGACCTGTTGGTGGATACCATATTGAACCCCCGGCAGAAGCAGCAGCTCAGGGAGCAATGGTCCACGGACCTGGCCTTGTCCGTGGCTGGCAAGCGGCTCAGGATCAACGTGTTCAGCTCGCACCGGGGCGTCAGCATGGCCATCCGCTTCCTGCCTTCGGTCATCCCGGACCTGGAGAGCCTGAACCTGCATCCGTCCCTCAAGGATTTCTGCGCTGTGAAGTCCGGCCTGCTGCTCATCTGCGGCTCCACCGGCAGCGGCAAGACCACCACCATCGCCGCGCTCATCAACGAGATAAACACCTCCAGGGCCTGCCATGTGGTGACCCTGGAAGACCCCATCGAGTACCTGTTCACCTCGAAGAACGCCTTCATCGAACAGCGCGAACTGGGGAAGCACTTTCACAGCTACCAGCAGGGCCTGCTCGACGTGCTGCGCCAGGCGCCCGACGTGGTGGTGGTGGGTGAGATGCGCGCCCCTGGAACCATCCAGTTGGCGCTGGACGCGGCAGAGTCCGGGCATCTGGTCATCGCCACCATGCACGCGGGCTCGCACGAGGAAGCCGTGCACCGCATCTGCAGCCTGGTGCCGGCCTCGGCGGAGCATGCGCGCCTGCAGCTTTCCCAAAGTCTGGCGGGCATTGTGAACCAGCAGCTGGCCTACATGCCCAAGCTGCGTTTCTCCGTGCCGCTGCTCTCGGTTCTGCGCAACACCCGCGCCGTGGCCACCCTCATCCGCGACAACAAGATCTCCCAGTTGGACAGCATGCTGGAAACCTGCAAGGGCAAGGGTATGTTCACCTTCTCCGCCTATCGCGACGACTATCTGACTGGGCGGACGGACTTCCGCAAGCCCATGCGTCTGAACGTCCCCTCCGCCACCGCAGTGCCCCAGGAGCATTCCTCGCGCGTGTTCGACTACAACGTCCAATTCGACCAGCGCCCGGACTGCGCCACGGCAGCCGCACCCGCGCCGGTGCAAGAGGGAGCGGGTTGCGCGGGAGTCTCGTTGGGAACCGTGCCAGTCGCGGACATCGACGACTACATCACGGAGCTGGAACGCCGGTCCGCTTAGAGGCGCGGGCCGAAGCCCCGCAGTTTCCGGTCCCTAATCTTGCCAATTTCCCTCTCTTGCCGTAGGTTTCGCTACGTAGGGTGAAGTATCCCGCCCGCCTCGAACGGTGCGGCGGCGTGGGGAGTTTCATAAACTTCAGGATGGGAACGCATGCCGGAGCTCTTGCGCACACGCCTGCCGCGCTGGACCGCCTATAGCCTTGCCGTGGCCGCACCGCTGGCGACTCTGGCCTTGCGGCTGGCGATTGCGCAGCGCTTTGAGAACCGGCCCATGCTCATCCTGTTCATGGCGCCCATCATCTTGTGCTCGCTCACCGGCGGGCTGTGGCCGGGCCTTTTGGCCACGGCCATAAGCGCCATCGGCATCTGCTACCTTGCCATTCCCCCTGTCGGCTCTCTGAGCATCGCGGCCACGCACGATTTGCTGCAGTGGCTGTTTCTGATCCTGTGCGGCGTTCTGGTGAGCGTGCTGAGTGAACGGCTTTTGCGGGCCACCCGCAAGCTGGCCGCCAGCGACGCCCAGTACCGCACCCTGTTCAACTCCATGACCGAGGGGTTGTGTGTGCTGGATCTGGTGCGCGACCAGGACGGCCAGCCTGCGGACTACATTGTGCGCGATGTGAACCCCGCCTACGAGCGCGTGCTGAACTTCAAGCGCGAGGCGGTCATTGGCCGCCGCGTGAAGGAGATTTTCGGCGCCGCGGTCGCGCCCGACCTGGACACCTACGTGGCCATGCTGAAAAACAACCGGCCCGTGGCTTTCGATACCTACCAGCCGGAACTGGGGCGCCACTTTCAGGTTTCGGCCTTTCCCGTCCAGGGCGAGACCTTCGGCGTGGTCTTTCAGGACGTGACCCAGCGTCATCTGGCGGAGCAGGCGCTGTTCGAAAGCGAGGGACGCTTCCGCGAGCTGTTCGACCGCGCGCCCATGCCCTTGTGCTACGTTGACCGCAATGGCCGCGCGCTGAACGTGAACCAGTGTTTTGTCGATACCTTCGGCTACACTCTGGCCGACATTGCCGAACTGGGCGATTGGTGGCCGCTGGCTTACCCGGATCCTGCCTACCGCGACGAGGTGCGCACGGCCTGGGAGCTGGACCTGCGGCTGGCGGTTGAGCAGCGGACCAGAATCCAGCCTCGCCTGTGCCATGTTGCCAGCAAAAAAGGCGAAATCCGGGAGTTCCTCATCTCCGGCATCACGTCGGGCGGCGGTTTTGTCGCCGCCTTTGAGGACATCACCGACCGCGTCCGTGCGGAGGAGGCCCTGCGGCAAAGCGAGCTCATGTTCCGCACCGTGGCCGACTTCACCTACGATTGGGAGTACTGGCGCGGACCGGACGGCAAAATGATCTGGGTCTCGCCCTCCTGCGAGCGAATCTCCGGCTACAGCGCCGAGGAATTCATGGCCGACTGCGATCTGGGCTACCGCATCGTCCACCCGGAGGACGCCCCGCGCTTCGCCCGGCACCTGAAGGAAGTGGATCTGCCAGGCAGCGGCCGTTGCGAAATGGACATCCGCATCATCACGCGCTCAGGAGATGTCATCTGGGTGAGCCACAAGTGCGAGAGCATCGCCCGTGAGGACGGCACGCCCCTGGGCCGCCGCGTGTGCAACACCGACATCACCCTGCGCAAGCGCATGGAGCTGGATCTGCAGGAGGCCAAGAACGTGGCCGAGGCCTCCAGCAGGGCCAAGGGCGAGTTTCTGGCCAACATGAGCCACGAGATCCGCACCCCGCTGAACGGCATGCTGGGCATGCTGCAGCTGTTGCAGGCCGGCGCGGCGGAAGCCGACCGCGACGAGTACGTGGACCTGGCCCTTGATGCCGGGCGCAGGCTGCTGGGGCTTTTGAACGACGTGCTGGACTTTTCCAGCATGGAGGCCGGGCGGCTTTTTCTGCACCGTGCTCCCTTGCGCGTGCAGCCTCTGTTCGATTCGGTAGGAAATCTCTTCAGGCTTGCCTGCGCGTCCAAGGCCCTGGCTTTGAACTTCCACGTTTGGCCCGGCGTACCTGAAACGCTTTTGGGCGACGAGGCGCGCATCCGTCAGATTCTGTTCAACTTGGTTGGCAACTCCATAAAGTTCACCTCCCAGGGTGCTGTGCGGGTGGAGGCCTGGAGCGCGCCGCACACGGCGCTGCCGGGCAAGGTGCGCCTGTACCTGAGCGTCAGCGATACGGGCATCGGCATCCCGGACGAGCAGGTGGGCTATGTGTTCAAGCGCTTCACCCAGTCTGACGCCAGCTTCGCCCGGAAGTTCGAGGGCGCCGGGCTGGGGCTGGCCATCGTCAAGCGCCTTGTGGAGCTTATGGACGGTTCCATCGTGGTGGATACCGAAGTGGGGCGCGGCACGGACATCCACCTGCTGCTGACCCTGGACGCCGCCGAGATTGCCGACGGAGCCGCGCCGCTCCTCGCCGGACCCAGCGCCGCCGTGCGGCCCTTGCGGCTGCTGCTGGCCGAGGACGAAATGGTCAGCCGTCTGGCCGTGCGCACCATGCTTACGCGCATGGGCCATGCAGTGACGGCGGTGGAGGACGGCATGGACGCCGTGCGCGCCTGCGGCGAGCAGGATTTCGACGTCGTGCTCATGGACATCCAGATGCCGGTGCTCGACGGTGTGGAAGCCACGCAGCGCATCCGCGCCTTGCACGAAACCATGGGCAAGGCGCGCGTGCCGGTCATCGCCCTTACTGCCTACGCCATGCCCGGCGACCGCGAAAAGTTTCTTGGGGCGGGCATGGATGGCTACGTGAGCAAGCCCGTGCAGGAGAGTGAGCTGAGCGAGGCCTTGACGCCTTTCTCTCTCCTGCCGCCGCAGGGCTGAGTTCCCCCTTTTCGCGCGGCGGAAATCCGGGTACACACCGCCGACAACCAGCAGTCAGCCCGGCCGCACGGTTCATCCGTCCGATCCCGGCCGCAGCAACCCCGGAGGCTTACGCATGTTCAGAGACATTCCCCAGTCCATCGAGGTCACCCAGGGCCACCTGAAGGCTTTGGAAGCCTGGCGCAAGGCCCAGGGCATGGAAAGAAAACGCCTGCTGCGCCAGATTCCGCCCGAGACAGGCAAGCTGCTGGCCCTGCTCCTGGCCAACTGCCCCCCGGGGGACGCGGCCGAAGTGGGCACGGGCGCGGGCTATTCGGCCCTGTGGCTGGCCCTGGCCTGCCGCGCCACGAAGCGCAAGCTGACCACCTTCGAGCTGGACCCGGCCAAGGCCGAGCTGGCGCGCCAGAGCCTTTCTTCCGCCGATGTTCTGGACGTGGTGGAACTGCGCGAGGCCGACGCGCTTGCCGGGCTCAAGTCCCTGTCCAACCTGGCCTTCTGTTTCATCGACGCCGAGCGCAACATGGCCAAGGAAGCCTACGAGCTGGCCCTGGCCGCGCTGCCGAAAGGAGGCGTCATCGCCGTGGACAACGCCATCAGTCACGCCGAGGAATTCCCGGAATTCCTGTACGAGGCCGAAATGGACCCCCGCGTGGACGCGGTCATCGTGCCCATCGGCTCCGGCCTGCTGGTCTGCCGCAAGGTGTAGGGAAAGCCGCGGCGGCGTTTGCGCCGCGTCAAAAGCCAAGGGCCGGTCCGGGCGCATACGCGTCCAGACCGGCCCTTGGCGTTGCGGCATGTTGCCCTGCGCCTACTTTGCGCCCACGTGGTCCTTGTAGGCCTGCACGGAGTTCTTCATGAGCATGGCGATGGTCATGGGGCCTATGCCGCCGGGCACCGGGGTCATGGCTCCGGCCGTGCCCACGATGCACTCGTAGTCGCAGTCGCCCATGAGGCAGTCGTCCACCCGGTTGATGCCCACGTCAATCACCACTGCGCCCTGCTTGACCATGTCGCAGGTAATGAACTTGGGCCTGCCGATGGCGGCGAAAAGGAAATCGGCCCGGCGGCACTGGGCGGCCAGGTCCGGCGTGCGCGAGTGGCACAGGGTCACGGTGGCGTCGCCGTAGCGGCCCGGCTGGGAAAGCATGATGGACAGCGGGCGGCCCACGATGTTGCTGCGGCCCACCACCACGGCGTTCTTGCCCTGGGTGGGCAGGTCGTAGCGCTTCAAAAGCTCCATGACGCCTGCCGGGGTGCAGGGGGCGAAGCCCGGCAGGCCCTGGGCCAGCCTGCCCATGTTCTGCGGGTGGAAGCCGTCCACGTCCTTGTCCGGGCGGATCTGCTCCAGGCAGCGGCGGCTGTTCAGGCCCTTGGGCACGGGCAGCTGCAGCAGGATGCCGTCCACGGCGTCGTCGGCGTTCAGCTGCGCGATGAGCGCCTCCAGCTCCTCCTGGGTGGTCTGCGCGGGGAGGCGGTGCGGGAAGGAAACGACGCCCACCTCGGCGCAGGCGCGTTCCTTATTACGCACATAGACCTGGGAGGCCGGATCCTCGCCCACCAGGACCACGGCCAGGCCCGGGGCGCGGCCATGCTTCGGCGTCAGTTCGGCCACCTCGGCCTTGAGTTCGGTGCGGATGGACTGGGCCGTGGCTTTGCCGTCGAGCAGGATCATCGGGACCTCCGGGCGTGGTGAGTGGCGGCGCGGCATGCTGCCGCGAAGCGGCCAATTTACGTAAAAGCCCCGCGCTTGTCGAGGGCGCGGGGCTTTATGGGAGGCGGTGGAGCGGGCCGGAACTCAGCGCACGGTGATCTCCACGCGGCGGTTTTTCGGCTCATGCGGGTTGCCGCTTATGACCAGCGGGTTGGCCGAGCCGTGGGAGGCCACCTCGAAGGCTTCCGGCGGCATGCCCGCCTTGAGCAGCAGCTTGCGCACGGCCTCGGCCCGGCGGCGCGAGATATCGATGTTGTAATTCTCGTCGCCTGCGGCGCTGGCGTGGCCCACGATGGCGATGTCGCGCGAGGCGCGTTCCCTGGCCGTGGCCAGCACCTGGGGCAGAAGCGCCTGGGACTCCTTGGTGAGCCGCGTGGTCTCGCTCTCGAAGTACAAGATGAAGCGCACGGGTTTTTCCGGCAGGGCGCGCCTGGCCGGGCCGAAAAGCGCCTCGCTCTCGGCCTCGGTCAACTGCTCCGGCGCGCTGGGCATGCTTTTGGCGTCGGCCACGCGCACGGCGCTGCCCGCCTGGGTCAGCAGGGCGGAGCCGGCCTGGGTGGTCACCGTCACCTGGCCCACGTGGCCGTCGGGATCGGGCAAGAGCTGCACCAC
>NZ_DATMYK010000113.1:0-9271 GCF_035560995.1 Humidesulfovibrio sp.
CCCCCAGGCCGACCCGCGCCGCACACCCGTGGTGCGCGTGGTGCAGGAGGCCAGCCCGGCCGTGGTCAGCATCATCAGCGCACGCGAGGTCAAGGCCCCCTTTGCCGGGGAATCGCTGCTGCAACGCTTCTTCGGGGAAGCCCAGGCCCAGCCGCCCAAAGCCCCCAAGGCCAGGACCGCCCAAAATCTCGGCTCCGGCGTCATCATCGACGGCCGCAAGGGCTTTGTGCTCACCAACGCCCACGTCATCACCGGGGCCACGCAGATAACCGCCCGCCTGCAGGACGGCCGGGAGTTCACCGCCGTGCTCCAGGGCGCGGACCAGGACATGGACCTGGCCGTGCTGCGCCTCGACGTGCCGCAAAACGAG
Source organism: Humidesulfovibrio sp. (assembly GCF_035560995.1). Classification (GTDB taxonomy): domain Bacteria; phylum Desulfobacterota; class Desulfovibrionia; order Desulfovibrionales; family Desulfovibrionaceae; genus Humidesulfovibrio. The sequence continues at coordinate 371 of NZ_DATMYK010000113.1, forward strand.
CCGCCCCTGCCCCAGGCGCGCATGGGCGATTCCGCCGACCTCATGATCGGCGAGCCGGTCATCGCCATCGGCAACCCCTACGGCCTCTCGCACACGGTGACCACCGGCGTGGTCTCGGCCCTGGACCGCTCCATGAACACCGGCCAGCAGACCATCACCGGCCTCATCCAGACCGATGCGGCCATCAACCCCGGCAATTCCGGCGGGCCGCTGTTGAACATCCTAGGCCAGGTCATCGGCATCAACGCCGCGGTGTACGCGCGCGGCGGCGGCCTGGGCTTCGCCATCCCCATCAACAAGGCCAAGAGCGTGCTGGACGAACTCATCGCCACGGGCCGCGTGGCGCACATCTGGCTGGGCCTTTTGGGCGAGAACATGACCCCGGACCAGGCGGCCTTCTACGGCCTGCCCAAGCCCGGCGGCATGGTGGTGACGGACGTGTTCCCCGGCACCCCGGCGGAAAAGGCGGGCATCAGGCCCGGCGATGCGCTGCTGGCCATGGGCGGGCAGAAGGTGCAGGACAAGGCGCAGTTTCTGGGCCTGCTTTCCGGCTTCACCCGGGGCGAGACCCTGGGCGTGCTTTTGAGCCGCGCGGAACAGCAGTTCCAGGTGCAGATGCGCCCGCAGGTGCTGGAGCGCGAGGCCAGCCTGGGGCTCATCAGCTGGCGCTGGGGCTTTACGCCCATGCCCGCGTCCCAGCCCGCCGTTCCGGCGGCGGGAATCAAGACGGCCGGGCAAAACACGCCAGGCGTGGAGGTGTTCTCCGTGCGGGCCGAGGGCCCGGCCCTGCGCCTGGGCCTCAGGCCCGGCGACGTCATTCTGCAGATAGGCAGCCTGCGCACGGCCACGGAGGCCGACCTGCTGACGGCCTTCTACCGCTATCAGATGCACAACCAGCTGATCCTGAGCGTGCAGCGCGGCCAGCACGTGTACACCGTGCGCCTGAAGATCTGACGAATGGCGCGCGGGCCGGCGCCTGAGTCCAAGATCGGCCCCACACGCTCTTCTTCAGGACGGCAAGCCGCCCTGGCCCCGCCCCCTGCCATCGCTTCCGGCACGCCGACGTGAAACGGCCCGCCCCCTGCTCTTGTGCAGGAAGGCGGGCCGTGTCGCGTTTGGGATATGCCCGGCGGGCTAGGTCGCCGGTTCCGGCTGGGCGGGCAGCCCAGGCGCGATGGGCGTGAGCGGCGCGTCCTGCGGGGCCGGGGTCCCGGGCGCGGCCGGGCGCGTGGCCGGCGGAGTGAACGGCGCGGCGGGCGGCGGCGAGGCCGGGGCGGTAAGCTCCGGCCCGGGCGAACTGGCTCCGGCCTGCTGGGACTTCAGCCTGACTTCCTCGATCTTGCGCAGGCGGCGCTCCTTGGCCAGGGCCTTCTTCTCCTCGCGCCGCTCCAAAAGCTTCTGCTTGGCGATGCGCGCCTCTTCCTTGGAAATGACGCCGTCGTGGTTCAGATCCATCTCGGAGAACTTCTTCTCGCGCCGGGCCAGGTATTCCTTCTGGCTCACGCGGCCGTCGTGGTTCTTGTCAAAGGTGGACAGATAGGGCTTGGGCGGCTTGTCGCTCTTCTTCTTGCGCTTCACCGGCTTGCCTTCGGCCAGGCGCTTGGCGTCGCGCTTGGCTTCCTTCTCCTGCAGCTTGGCCTTGGCGGCCTTGGCCTCCTGCGGGGAGATGATGCCGTCGTGATTGGTGTCGGCCTTGGCGAAGCGCTTCTTGCTTCCGGCGAAGAACTCGTCCTTGGTGATGCGGCCGTCGTGGTTCTTGTCGGCGGAGCGCAGATAGGGCTTGCCGTCGTCCTTCACCGCCGGGCCCCTCTTCTTGGCCGGGGCGGCGGCGGCTTTCTTTTGCTGCGGGGCCGCGTTTTTTGCGGCGGGCTTGGCGGTGGCCGGGGCCTTGGGCGCGGCCTTTGCGCCAGGCTTGGATGCGACGGCCGGGCGGCGCGCCCCTTCGCCCTCGTGGGGCGGGGCGTCCTGGGCCAGGGCGGGCAGGCCGCCCAGAGTCAGGACGCAGGCCAACAACAACGAAACGGTGCGCGGGCTCACCGGCATCACGATCCTCCCTTCATGCGGAGCAGTGTCTGTGTCCAGGTGATGGCCTCGGCGTAATTGCTGGCCGAAGACTCCTGGTCAAGTTCGCGGGCTTCCAGGAACTGGAACACATCCTCCCAGTTGCCTATTTCGATGTCCTCCACCAGGGACAGCCAGGTCCAGTAGGGGGAGGGCTTGGACAAAAGCGCGGCCTCCACGTTCTTGTCGAGCGGAATGTTCTGCAGCAGCTTGTCCATGGGCTGGGCCAGCAGCACATCAAGCTTGGAGAACAGGCCCAGCAGGAACAGCGTATCCGAGGGGAACTGCGCGGACTTGTACAGCTTGCCCATGCTCTCCAGGTAGCGGGCGCGCTGCAGCGAGGTGTAGGCGGCCTCCTGCACCTTGGCCGAGGAGTCGAAGTCGGAGATGATGACCGCCAGGAACCACTGCTTGATCTGCACCCGGCCCAGCAGCGTAAGGGCCTGGTTGATGGACTTGATGTCGGCCCTTAGAGAAAAGGCGGCGGAATTGATGAAGTTCAGCAGGCGGTAGCTCACGCTCGGATCGGTGGAAATGATCTTCGCCAGTTCGCGCACGTCGAAATCGTCTCCGGCCAGGGCGCGCAGCAGGCGCATCTTGGCCAGCACGGGGGTGGGCACCTTGCTGCCGGTCATGGTTTCCGGCCGGCTGAAGAAGAAACCCTGGAACAAGGTGAAGCCCAACTGCTTCGTCAGCTCGTAGGTGGCGCGGTCTTCCACCTTCTCGGCCAGCAGGCGGCAACCGTACTTGCCAAGGCTCGCGCTCACCTGGCGCAGGCGCTCCGGCTCCATGCCCAGCACGTCCACCTTCACGATGTCCGCCAAGCGGAGGATCTCCTCGTACCCGGGCTGGCCCACGTAGTCGTCCAGGGCAAGAATGTAGCCGTGCTTCTTGATGTTGTTGAGGGAGGTGAGCATCTCCGGGGTGGGGATGATGGTCTCCAGCACCTCCACCACGCAGATCTCCCTCGGCAGGGCGTAGACCGTGTCGTCCAGAAGCAGGCGCTGGGGAAAATTGATGAAGGCCTTGCGGCTCTTGTCCATGCCGCTGAAGGCCAGGGCGAAGCCGTCTGCGATGACCGACGCCGTGGCCAGGTCGTCTTCGGCCACATCCGCCGTCTTGGCATGGCCGCTGCTGCGAAAGAGCAGCTCGTAGGCCCAGACCTTTTCCTTGACGTCGAAAATGGGCTGCCGGGCCACGAAGATGGCCTTGCTGGCGCGAGGCTCCTGAGTCTGCTGCGCAGGGTCGATCATGCGCAGAGTATCCTCGTTTTCATACTTCTATGCAACCCGAAAGGCGAGACGGCCGGATGCTACGCGCCACAAGGGCCGCCGCTTATTTCTCGCCGCCCTCGGCCGGGGGCTGGGCCGTGGCGTTCTGCTGTTCGCGGCCGCTCATGGCCTTGTACTCTTCCTCAAGGATCTTAGGCACGGGCCGGTTCCAGAAGGTCTCCTTGACCTGGTCCTTGGGATCCTGCGGCCCCTTGGGCGGGCAGACCTTGATGGCGCCCTTTGCCGGGCACTCCGGCGAGGAGTAGCTGGACACCAGGCAGCGGCCCTCGTAATCCGGCTCGTAGTGCATCACGCGTCGCATGGCCCGCCAGGTGCGGTCCTGCACGATGACCTGCCCGTCCGGGGTGACAGCGCACAACAGTTCGGAATTCTTGGACGCGTAAAAGACGCTGATGACGTACACGCCTTCGTCGAGCTTACCTACGTAGCCGAACTCGTTCGTTTTCTTGCACAACATGCGGGAGAGCACCTGCTTGCACAGGTTGAGCTTCAGGTCATCGCCCGCGGCCTGGGCCGCTGCGGGCGCAAGCAGGCTTAAGCAAAGGCCGACGGCCAGGACAAAACCCGGCAGCCAGGGCCGGGCGCGCTCAGAGATCACGTTGGGCATCGCGCGTATCCATGGTGAGGAAGGTTTGAAAACCGTCGGGGCTGTCGGTTTCACACTGGGCCTTGCAGCCCGCGCACTGAAAACTGCCGGGCTTGAACCACCACTGGGCGCGGCCGGGATTCTCGCAGCGGAAATAGGCATACACCGCTGCCGACACCGTTCCGGTGTAGCGCCTGTAGCCCTGCTGCCGCACATAGTCGAGAAACCGCATCCGTCCGCCTCCCATCGTATTTGCGCAGTGTAGCCCGAAAGCGGGGAAATGCAAAGCCATCCGCAAGCGCCGCCCCAAAGCAGAAAATTATGGGTGCCCAAGGCCGAGCCCTTGCCAATCTCGATACTTCATGTCAAAAATATAGCCTCAGATTATAACATGTCGAAAGCAGAGGTTTCTCATGGAGCCCCAAGGAAGCCTGGCAGACAGACGGAATCTACGCGTGCCGGTGCCCCGTTCCCTGTTCCAGCAAGCTGCGCTTTGGGTGCGGCCCAGCCATACGCCCACGCGCCTGCACCTGCTGGAGCTTGGCCGGCCCGATCTGCGTTGCGGAGGGGATTCACAGCTCCTGCGGCTGGAGGACATTTCGGCCAGCGGACTCAAGCTCACCCTGGCCCGGCCCGACGCCCTCGGCAGCGGGAGCGCCGAGACACTGGCCCGGCTCAGATCCAACGACTGCTTGTGCTACGTCTATCTCAAGCTCTCGCAGCCCCTCTCCGCCCAGGAGGAACACTCCCTGTCGCTGCTTCTGGGCGCGGTTCCGGTGGCCGTGTACGATACGGAGGACGGCGGCCTCTGCGTGGCCCTGAACATCCTCTACCGCGCCCAGCCCGACCGCGACGAGAAGAGCCTGACCTTCTTTTATGTGGCCCGCTACGCCATCCGCGAGCTCGCGGCCTGGTGCGACGAGGTGCTGCGCATGGAGAACGCGCCCCAACGCCCGGAATCACGCGGCGTGCGACTGAATCGCCTGCTGCTGGAGCTGGACACGGCATTGCCCGAGGTGTAGTAATGACTCCTGAAACGCACATACTACACAGGGCCGGTTTATGTTCACACTGATTGGCATCGCAATCGTGCTTGTTGCAGTCATCGGCGGCTTTGCCGTTGAGAACGGCCCCTTGCAGGTTCTTTTCCAGCCTGCGGAATTCATGATCATAGTCGGCGCGGTCATTGGCGCGTTCTTCATCGGGTCTTCGCGCTCCATGTTTTTTCAAGTACTGAAGAGCATTCGTCTCATAATCTCCATGCGCTACTATAGCAGGGAGAACTATCTTGAGCTTTTGAAGCTCCTGAACATCCTGTTCGCAAAGATGCGCAAGGAAGGCGTCGCCAGCATCGAACGCGATGTGGAACATCCGCAGGAAAGCATCCTCTTCTCGCACTACCCGCTTGTGAACAAAGACCAGGCCGCCGTGCTGTTCATCTGCGACACGTTGCGCGTCTTCATCACCACCGGTGACCAGGGCGAGCTGGAAAAGCTCATGAAGCTCGACATGGACACCATGCTGGACCAGGCCGAAGGCACCAGCACCATGATCAGCAAAATGGCCGAGTCCCTGCCCGGCCTGGGCATCGTGGCCGCCGTGCTCGGCGTCATCCTCACCATGGGGCAGATAAGCCAGCCCCCGGAAGTGCTGGGGCACAGCATCGGCGCGGCCCTGGTGGGCACCTTCCTGGGCGTGCTGCTCTGCTACGGCTTCATCGGGCCCATGGCCATGAAGCTGGAGAATCTGGCCCAGGAACGCAACGCCTACTTCAACGTCATCAAGGCGGCCATCAGCGCCGCCGTGGCGGGCTCAAGCCCGGTCATGGCCGTGGAGTACGGCCGCAGAGCCATCCCGGAGGACGTGCGCCCCACCTTCTTCGAGATGGAGGAATCCCTGAAGGGCCGCTAGGCCCGGGGGAGAACCGCATGGCGCGCAAGAAATTCCACGGCGGCTCCTGGAAGGTGGCCTACGCCGACTTCGTCACGGCCATGATGGCCTTCTTCCTGCTCATGTGGATTCTGAACATCGTGCCGCCGGAAACCAAGCAGGTGCTCTCCACCTACTTCCAGCCCGCCTCCGACACCAGCGGCCCCGGCGGGCCGGTGATGATCCTGGACGTGAACGCCAACACCGCGGACCGTGCCGTGCGCGGCATCCCCAAGCCGGACGACGCCCAGTCGCGCTCGCAGCGCTTCGAGATCGCCTCCAAGTTCAAGCGCATCATCCTGGACAACCCGGAACTCATGAGCCAGAGCGGGCTGTCCTCAGACGAGACCGGTGTGCTCCTGCGCATCAACAACAGCGCCATGTTCGCCCCCGGCTCGGCCCAGCTGACGCCCCAGGCCAGACGCGTGCTGGACGAGGCTCTGGGCGTGCTGAAGGAATACAACATGGACCTTCTGGTGCGCGGGCACGCGGCCCAGCAGGAGCACACGGGCGGCGCCTTCGCCTCGCCCTGGGAGCTTTCCGGCGCGCGCGCGGCCGCGGCGGCGGGCTACGTCAGCGCAAGCGGGGCCATCATCTCCACGCGGGTGCGGGCCATCTCCTATGGCGCCACGCGCCCCCTGCGTCCGGAAACCACCCAGGAAAACAAGGTCACCAACGGCCGCGTGGAGCTCTACTTCCACCGGCCCGACGCCCTGAACTTCGGCTCCGGCCTGTAGCGGCCGCCGCAAAATCGCGTCATTCTGCCCGGCCACGCGCATTTCCTCTGGCCAGGGTCTTGATTTTTCCTGCAAACAGGCCGAAGTGATGGTGATTCCCTCAACGTAGAAATACGCAGACTCGGCAATGGCGCTCCAACCCCAAGAACGAGCCCAGGAGCAGCAGTGGACGAGACCCCAGCGGCACAGACCCCTCCCACCGCCCATGACGCACGGCCTGCCTGGTCCGCGCGCCTGGAGAGCTATCTTGCCGTGCTGCGGCCCCTGAAGGCGAAAAGCGCCCTGCGCGAGGTGCTGGAACGCGAGTTGCTGCTCTGTTTCATCGAGGTCAACAGCGGGGGCATAAGTGAATACCCCATGCTGGCCACCCAGCAGCAGAGCATCGTGAACCTGCTGTGCCGCAGGTCCGACCACCCGGCCGATTCCGTGCTGCGCAAGCTGGCCGGCAACTTCCCCGTGCTGCTGAACCGCCTGGACAAGGAGACCGCCGCCGCCGACCAGGCCGCCATGGAGCAGACCACCGCGCTTCTGCGCAACACCGAGTCGCTCCTGGTCAAAAGCGTGCAGGGCATGGTCTTCGCCATGGGCCTCACCACGGATAATTTCGAAGAGCTCATCATGCGCCACTTCGGCGCGCCGGGCCTGTCCCAGTTCGCGGAGATCCTCAAGAACAACGAGTTCGATCAGGGCTTCTGGCGCGAGTTTGTGGAACGCTTCATCGCCCAGCACGTGGCCGAGGGCTACGAGCACCTGACGCGCGCGGGCAAGTTCCACCTGTCCAAGGACGGCCAGACCGTGGTGGTGCGCTATCTTTTCGATGACGTGCTGGCCACACTGCACGACAGCCCGGGAGAGATCGAGCAGACGCGCGTGCAGACCGGGTTCGCCAAGGCCAGCGCCCCCACGCCGGAACGCCTGGCCGTGCGCAAGGTGGTTCAGGCCTGCCTGCTCAAGGGCCTGGGCTTCCTGCCGGGAGAGATGCTGCTGGAACACCTGGAAAGCGCCGCGCTCATCGTGTGCATGGACCCCGTGGCCGAAAGCCTGCACCGGTCCATGCAGGCCCGCGCCGCCGGACAGGAGGCCCAGGAGAAGCATCCTCTGCCCTTTCTCATGGAACAGGCCGTGGCCCTGGCCCTGGGCGCGGTGCTGGTGCTCAGCAAATCGCGCGAGGATTTCCTTACCGCACTGGGCAGCCTGCGCTCCGACGAGTTGGACGCCGTGCGCGCCCTGGCCCAGGGGCTGTCCATCGAATCCCTTGAACGTGTGCTGTTCTTCCTGCTGGAGAGCGCCTTCGTGGGCCTCTTGCGCGACAAGGCCCGCGACGAGGGCGCCAAGGTGACCATCAAGACCGCGGCCCTGCGCCGCAGCCCCGTGCCCGCCGTGGACGCCCTGGCCTCACGCGGGCTCACGCGCATCCGCAAAAGCCAGATCTGGCTGGCCGACCCCACCCGGCCGGACATGCTGCTGTTCAAAACCCGCACGCCGCAACAGCTCGTGTCCATCATGCAGGTGCTGCAACTGGAGGAGCCCCTTCAGGCCGAGGTGCGCAGACTGTGGGAGGGCGCCCCCTTCCGGCGCGATTTTCTGGTGGTCATCGATCTGGCGCAGGTGGCCCGCACCACCCAGAACGTCAAGGCCAAGCTCTCGGAACTGCTGCTGAAGTTCGGCGCAATTCAGGCCCCGCCCCTGCCGGTGCCCGGCGCGGCGGAAAGCCCGCAGGCCTAGGTCCCGCCTCGCAGCCCTACACCTCGAACGAGATGTAGGAGTATCCTGAGATTTCCAGGTGCTTCACGTTGCGCGCATACTGCGCGAACAACACCAGGCCCAGTTGGCTCAACTCGTCGGCATCGGCCTGCAGAAGCGACTCCGGCAGGGCGAAGTTGTTGATGTCGTCCATCATGTGGCCGCAGACCATTTCCGTAAAATAGCCCTCGTCCGTCTTGGAGATGCGCAGGGTCAAGGTGCGCTCGCGCGCCTCCCCGACGGCCGTTGCGCCCGGTGCGCCCCCAATCCCGCCACCGGCCGCCATGTGGCAGAAGACCTCCTCGCAGCACAGCGAAAGGATGTTGAACATCTCGTCCGTGAGGCCCAGGCGCTGCCGACCGGAAGCCAGCAGCTTCTGCAATCCCGCCACCTCTGAAACATCCGCCTTGAACACGCCGCCCACGCCCTTCTTGGGCGAAAGATAGGCGATGGTGCTCAGGATGAAGGCCGTGAACCCGCCCACGGCCACGCTGTTCTGCAAAAGCGGGCTCAAGCTCGCGGGCACCACGCCGGGGAAGAACGAGCGCCCCCC
>NZ_DATMYK010000114.1:0-9518 GCF_035560995.1 Humidesulfovibrio sp.
GACTTGAAGGTGTCGAGGAAGCGCGCCGCCTGGACATGGCCGCCGCTGGCGCGCACCTGCTCAAGCAAGGCGCGGCCCGCGCCGCCCGCGCCATAGATGCTGATGGCCGCCCCTGCGGGCAGCTGGTCGATGCGGGAGAAGTAGCGCATGGGTGCTCCTTGCGTGGCGGGCCTAGGCCCCGAAAGCGTTCTGATAGCCGAGGGCGGCGGTCCGCACGGCGTCGCGCAGGGTGTCGGCCTGGGCGGTTTCGCCCCGGCCGCGCAGCACGCCTTCAAACCACAGCACGACCTCGAAGGCGAACTCCACCTGGAAGTAGCGCTCGGCCAGGGCGGCCAGCTTGAGCACCTTCTCAAGGCGGAACAGGCTCAGGTCCGCGCCTTGCCGCTCCAGGGCGATGGGGTCGCGCAGGTACAGCGCGTGCGACTCCACCCGCTGGCCGTGCCAGTGGTGGTAGCCGGGCAAGAGCCGGGTGCTGACCGGGGACGCGTTGCGCCCCACCAAAAGCGGGCTGATGAATTCAAAAAAGGTGAAGCCTTTGCCCCGCAGCCAGCGGTCCACATCGGCGAACAGCGGCCTGCCCGTGTAGTCCTCCACAAAGGCCACCTCGGTAAGCAGGCCGACGGCCTCGGGCAGCACGCTTTCCCCCGCGCCCAGTATCTCCAGCTCCGCGCCCTGCACGTTCAGCTTCATGAAGTCCACGCTGGCCACGTCCTGTTCGGCGCGCCAGCGGTCCAGGGTGGAGAGGGTCACAGTCTCTTGGGCCATGGGCCGCATGTGCCTGCCCTCGTTGCGCACCCCGCGCCCGGCGGGCATTTTCCAGCGGTCGAAGATGGCGAAATCCGGCGGGAAGAACGAACTGCAATCGGGGTGGCTGGGACAGAAGTGGAAGGTGCGCGGACCGGCCTCGCTCCACAAGCCATAGGGAAAGAAGCGCGCCTCCATGCCGCTGGCGCTCATCTCGCGGGTCATGGCCGCACAGCCTTCCTCGTCCAGCTCAAAGCCATACAGGCGCATGCGCTCCGGCGGCAGGCCCAGCCAGCGGGGATCGGCCTTGGCGTCGCGCGCGCCGATGTCCAGCAGGGTGAAGCGCTCGCCTTCGGGCAGCAGCGCGCAGAGCAGGTTGCATAAGATGTAGCGGCCGCAGTCCTTGAAGGAACAATAGTCCGTCAGGCCCGCCTCGCGCAGGGTCCAGGAGATCTCGTCGTCGTAGCTGGAGGCGATGACGATGGGGCCGTCGCCCTCCGGGTGTTCGCGCAGATAATCGGCGAAGCGCAGCACGGGCAGGCCGTCCAGCTCGCCGCTGTTCTTCGTGTCCAGGAAGCGCGTTGCGCGCACCCGGCCGCTGGCGCGCACCTGGCGCAGCAGCTCGCGCCCTGCGCCGCCCGCGCCGTAGATGCTGATGGCCGCCCCTTGGGGCAGCTGGTCGACGCCGGTGATGAGCCGCATGGCCGCGTCCTCCCCCTGCCTAGGCCTGGCCCAGGTTGTAGCACTCGCGGCAGAAATCGGGGATGCGTCCTTCCAGATGCTTTTTGCGGAAGGCGCGGTAGGCGGGCGAGTTCCAGGCCTCCCGGAATTCCAGCGCATTGCCCAGTTGCACGTTGTCCAGGTGGCTGATGAGCCCGCAGGGCAGGATGCTCAGGTCCGAGCCGATGAAGGCGCGGCCAAAAGGCCAGCAGCACAGGTTGGCTGGCGAGTCGAGGGTGAAGCGGTCGGTGCAGTTCCACACCGAGACGTCCACGCCTTCCTTCTTCGCCAGTTCCAGGATGCGCCCTTCCTCCTCGTCGCTGAAGGGCCGCACCTTGAGGTCGCTGAACCTGTCCTCGTCGCCCCAGCCGGTGATGACCACGGAGTAGGACATGCGGCGGAAGCCCATGCGCGCGGCCAGGGGGATGAAGTCCAGCAGCTGGTGGCGGTTGTTGCTTTGCAGCAGCACCCACATGCGCGTGTAGTCGCGGTCCTTGGTGGCCACATAGGCATTGAGCGCCGTCAGGTTCTTCACAATCTGGTCGAAGTCGGCCCCGGCGCGGATGTGTTCGAAAACTTCTTTGGTGGCGCCGTCGAAGGAGGTCTGCACCTCGCCGATGCCGGAGTCGATGAGGCGCTTGTGGTTGTCGTTCACGTGCAGGAGCGAGCCGTTCACCGTGGTGCGCACCCAGGTGTCGCGGGCGATGGCGTGCTCGATCATGCCGAAGAGGTCGCGGTTCATGAGCGGTTCGCCCAGGCCCTGGATTTTTACTTCCACGAATTGCGGGTTCTGGTCCATGAAGGCCTTGAACCCGTCCAGGGTCAGATCGCTCTTGGGCTTGCCCTCGCGTTTGGGGTTCGCGCACATGATGCAGCGGAAATTGCACCGGCTCACGGGCTCGATGTCCATGATGTACGGCAGGGCCAGGCTCTCTTCGCTCCGGGCTTCGTTCTTGGCCAGGATGTAGTTCTTGAGCCGCTCCGGGAAGCGCACGAAGCCCCGGTAGTTCATCATGCGGTACGTGAACTGGTCGGGTCTTGGCGCCACCAGGCGCGCGGCGTCGGCCTGGGCCGCCTGTTGGTCCACCTCGCGGCGCAGGCTGGCCGGATCGTCCACATAGCCCTTGGCCTCGGCCAGGGCGGCGTCGTACTGGTCCTTGTACAGGCGCAGGAATTCCTCGTCGCTCATGAGCATGGTTCTTCTCCCGGCGTTGCGGGCTGGCCGTGGCGGGCCAGCAGCAGGGCGCTGTAGCAGTAGAGATCCTCGTCGGCATATTCCGACCAGCAGGGATGAAGCCGCGCGGGCGGCACCCGGCGCAGCAGGCGTTCGCGGGCTTCCGCCGCAAGGCCGATGCCCTGCCACAAATCAATAAAGTCGTTCACGCGCAGCAGGTTGGTGTCCGCGCCCGTGGCGCGCCATTCTTCCGGGCTGTGCGCCAGGAAGCTGAAGTGGACGGTCACCTGCTCGGCGATTCCCGTGTGGTCGCGGAAGTCCACCCGGTGCAGCATGATGCCGCCAGGAGCCAGCACGCGGGCCATCTCCCGCGCGAGAGCCTCGGGGTCGTCCACATGCTCCAGGGTCATGCGCGAGTAGATCAGGTCCACGCTGGCGTCCGGCAGGGCCAGCTCCTCCAGGCGCCGGGCCTCGCACAAGAGCCTGCCGCCGTCCCCCGTTCCGGCGTCTTTAATTTCGGGCCAGGGGATGAGCCCGGGCCAGGCCGTGCGCAGGGTGTGCGCCAGGGCCACGGTCTGTTCCATGTTCTCGGCGTTCTGGGCAAAGGGCTCCAGGGCCAGGCCGTGCTCAAAGCCTTCGCACAGCAGCAGGGCGCACAGGGGCAGCGCGCCCGCGCCCAGCTCCACGAAGCGCCCGCGCCGGGCTTTGCCGCCCGTGCCACCGGGCCAACCAGGAAGATGCGGCAAAAGCGAGTCGAACAGGCGCACCTGTCCGGCCAGGCGGTCCAGGGTGTTCGGGTGCAGCGGGGCCAGGGCGCGTTCCAGGGCCTCCCAGTCCGCCACGCCGGAAAAGCGGCGCAATGTCTCCCGTTGGCGCTTGGGCGCGAACCAGGCCTCGGGCTCGGCGGGGTCCAGCACCTGCGCGGTGAGCTCCGGGGGCAGGGGCCTGCCCTCCCCGGCCAGGCGCGCGCCGGTGACGAAGCGCTCCGCAGGGCTGGAGATTCCGGCCAGGGGCGCCAGGGCCAGCCCTGTGTGCTCCAGCATGGCCGGAAAGGCCGTGGGAGGCAGGGGCGCGCCCGCGCGGTTCGCCAGGGCATCGGCCGCGCGGCGCGAACAGGCGAAGAAGAAGCGTTCCGGGCCCACGCCCTCGGTCCAGGCCGCGTGGATGCCGCCCGTGGCCACGGCCTTGGCCGCGCGCGTCAGGTCCGGGCCGGAGATGAGCGCGGCATAGGACGTGAGCGCCACGGCCCCGGACCAGCCCAGGCGTTCCAGGGCGTCGGCCAGGCGCTGTTGCGGGGCCTCCGGCCCCAGGATGACCTGCACCCCGGCCTGCACCAGGGCTTCCTTCAGCTCCCGCGCGGCCTCGCAGTCCAGATCTTCCGGCAGGGCTGCGGCCGCGGCGGAACACAGGCCGGAGGACACCAGCCCGGTCAGCAGCGTGGGCAGCAGGTATCTGCCGTCCGCGCCGCGCGCCAGCGAGGGGTCGCTCGGCGCCGCTGGCCGCAGCAGGGCTATGGCGGGAAGCGTGGTCATGCGTTTTGCCTACAGCTTCTCGATGAGGGCGTAGCAGTCCTTGATGACCTCGGCCATGTTGTCGTAGCGGTAGCGGCCCATGCGGCCGATGGTGTAGCAGTCCTTTGGGAACATATCCATGTACCGCTGGGCCTTGGCCATGTCGGCCTTCACCGGATAGGGGTACATCTTGTTGTCGAATGTCGGGATCTCGATGCCGAGCAGAGTGTGCGGCGACTTGTAGTTGGTGAGGAGCTTGTACTCCACCACGCGGGTGAAGGGTTCATCGCCCGCGTAGTACAGGAAGTAATAGGGCTCCGGCGTCACGCGTTCGCACGGCAGGATGAGCTTCAGAAAGTGGCGGCCGATGTAGCGCAGCTCGCCGAAGCAGTAGTCGAACACCAGGTCGAGCGACGCGGTGTTGATGACGATGTCGCCCTGTATCCACTCGCCCCCTGCCAGCACGCGCTTGTTCTCCAGGTCGAAGCGGGTCACCGGGGTGTTCATGATCAGGCGGCAGTCCTGGGCGCAGACCTTGTCGAAGTAGGAGTTGAAGGCGTCGGGCTCGTTGGGGTAGCCGATGACCTTGGAGCCCTCGAAGCTCACCTTGTCGCCGTCCTTCAGGGCCACGCCCTTGGGCGAAAAGCCGAAGTCGTCGATCTCCTGGTTGTTCTTCACGCCCCACATCTTTTTCGAGTAGGTGTTCACGAACTTGTCGTACAGGGTTTGCCCCACGGAGTTGACCCAGTATTCCTCGAAGTTCTGCGAGGCCGCCACGTCGCCGCGCGCGGCCAGTTCGGCGTTGATCTTGTCCCGGTCGGGCATGGTGGCGATCTCATCCTTGTGGATGGGATAGGTGTAGAATTGCTGGTCCTGCTGCACGTAGGTCAGGCTGTGGTGCTTCAGCTCGCGCATGTCCAGGAATTGGGCCATGTAGTCCCACACGTACATCTCGCTGGTGTTCACCAGTATGTGCCGGGGGCCGATGGTGTACGGGTGCCCGTTGTAGAAGAAGGTGCGGCAGCCGCCGCCCAGGGTGGGCCCGGCCTCGATGATGGTGGGCGCGAAGCCCTTGCGCTTGAGCATCTCCGCGATGGCGCAGCCCGAAAAGCCGCCGCCGACGATAACCGCTGTCTTCTTCATGCCGTCTCCTTGCAGAGTTTCGCTGTGGCGTTTTGCGCGCCGCCTTCCGTGGTGTTGGCGTTCGCCGCGGCCTCGGCCAGCAGCGAGTCGATGAGTATCTTGGCCCCCTCGGCCAGGGGGGTCAGGGCCAGTTCCGCGCCCATGGCCGCCAGAAGGGCGCGGTTGTCGAACACAAGATCGTGGGAGCGCAGGCCCGGCGGGGCGTAGCGCAGGTTCAGGCCGCAGCCAGCCGTGTCGGCCAGCAGGTGCAAGATGTCGAGGAGCTTCATGCTCTGGCCCGTGGCCACGTTGAGCACACCGTGGTGCGGGCGCTCAAAGAGCCCCTCGATGATGGCGCAGAGGTCCGTCACCAGCACGAAGTCGCGCAGGGTGCCGCCGTCGCCGAAGACCGTCAGCTCCTGGCCGCGCAGCACGCGCCGGGCGAACATGCCCAGGATGCTGTGGCCCTGGTCCGTGGGGCCATAGATGCCCGGCAGGCGCAGGCAGGTCACCGGATAGTCCGTCAGGCCCGCGCGTAAGAGCAGGGTTTCGTTGGCCAGCTTGGACGCGCCGTAATAGTACTCCGGCAGGGCGGCGGTGGCCTCGGTGACGGGCAGGGCCGGGTGGTTGCCGTAGATGTCGGTGGAGCTCAAATACACGCAGGAGATCACCTGCCCGGGCTGTGCGGCGCGCACGAAGTTCTCCACCATGGCGATGTTCTTGACCATGGTGGCGAAGCTGTCCTCGAAATGCCTGCTCACGCAGCCGCACAGGAGCACCCGGCAGGGCTCGGCGCGTTGCGCAAAGACCTTTTTGACCGCCTCGGCGTCGGTGAGGTCGCAATCCTGGCGGGTGTAGGCGATGGCGTTCCAGCCGTTTTCGCGCAAGCGCCGCACGGCGGAAGATCCGATGAATCCGCCCGCGCCGAAGACCAGCACGTCTCTGTGCTTGTGGTTCATGTGTCGGCTCCCAGGTCGGAGGTGGTTCCGTCCGCGCGCAAAAGGGCCGACCAGGGCCGGATCACCGCAAAGCCGCCGCCAGCCTGTTCTGTCTGCCCTGTCTGGCCCGCCGTGCGTTCCCACATGCGGTCCAGCACCTCGGCGTTGTTGGAGCACAAAAGCACCAGGTCTCCCTTTTCGGGCCCGGCCACGCGGGGCAGGCCGAACACGGGCTCGCGGTCGCCCTGCATGGCGTCGTCGGCCACCACGCAGGGGCAGCCGGCCAAAAGCGGCGAGAGCTCGCGGTACAGGGCGCGGAAACAGTTGTACGCGCCAAAGAACAACACCCGGCCTCCGGCCGCGGCGTGGGCGACCAGCAGTTCCTTGCCGCGCTCGCGCCCGCGTCCCAGCCGGGCCAGGCCCTCAAGGGCCTCTTTGGCCTGGCGGGGGCCGTCCGCGGGGGGGACAAAACGCGCAGGCGCGGTCTTGCCCGGCAGCTTGCGCGCGGCTACCCGCAGGCTGCCCGCTTCCTGAGCCTCGATGATCTCGAAGCCGGAAAGTGCGGCGCGCAGGGTGGACAGGGTGTAGTAGGCCGTGTGCTCCAGGATGAAGGCGTCGGTGCGGCCCTCCAGGATGCGAGTGAGGTTGGGCACTTCGAGGTAGAGCAGGCCGCCGTCTTCCAGCACGGCGCGCGCCCCGGCCAGCATGGGCGCGGGATCGGCGAAGTGCTCCAGCACCTGCTTCAGGATCACGGTGTCGAAGCGCGAGGAGAACAGCGCGGGATCGAAAAACGCCCGAAGGGTGGGCACGGGCAGGTTTTTGTGCGTCGCGGGGTCCACGCCCAGGATGCTGGCTTCGGGCATGCGCTCCTTCACCAGGGCCAGAATGTCGCCCCGGTTGGAGCCGATTTCCAGCACACGCGCCTGGCGCCCGGAATGCCGGGCGATGATTTCGGCCGCGGCCACGTTGTCCTGGCTGCGGCGGGGAAAATCGAACAAAGGCTTGTCGTCCCAGGCCTCGTAGGCGTGGCGGATGAACTCGCCGTACTCCGGCGTGTCCGCCCCGGCCTGGAACGCGAAGCCGCAGGCCGCGCACACGGCGATGTCCAGATCGCGCGCGAGGTCGGATGCGGCCAGGCGCGCGCCGGGCAGGCGCAGCCCCAGGGCGGTCGGGCCCCCGCACAGCAGGCAGGGGCCGGGCATGACGCTGTGGTGGCGTTCGCGCTCAGGCATGGCGCTCCTCTAAACCTTCTCGCAGGTGACGAAGGACCGCCCGGCCCAGCCCACCTGCAAATGCGGCTCGAAATGCCAGGCCGAAACGGCCGAGAATTCGCGAAAGGCCTTGTACACGCCGCGCAGGGGCGAGCCCTTGTAGCCGGCGAACATGTCGTCCAGGTAGATGAGGGAGCCTGGCTGGAGCAGGGGCTCCAGGAAGTTCAGCACGCTCACGGCGCTTTCGTACAGGTCGCAGTCCACGCAGACCAGCGCCGCGCGGCAGCCCGCGTCCGCAAGCTCGCGCCCAAGCTGCGCCGTCAGGCTCTTGTCGTAGAACCCGGGAATCGTGCGCACTTTGTCCGCGTACAGGCCGTGCTGGGCCACGATGGCCCGGAATTCGTCTTCGCCGGTCTTGAGCGCTCCGGTGGTCCAGGTCTTGGTCCACACGTGCTCCGGGTCGCACTCGGGCAGGCCTTCGAAGGAATCGAAAGCATAGAAGCGCATGGCGTCCATGTTCTGCCGCCGGGCCTCGGTCAGGGCCATGCGGAAGGTGCGCGCGCGGTGGCAGCCGAATTCCAGGTAGTCGCCGGCGATGTTGTTGTCGTGCAGGAAATCGAAGGACGAGACGTAGAAGGCGTGCTTGGCGGCCTGGCGGTTCTGCTGGTTGTAGCGCACCTGGTCGTCCGCGGACCACCCGGCGAGTTCTTTGCCTCCGGGCAGCTCCACCCAGGGTTCGCCGTTCTTCCGCTGCACTGGGCCGGGCTGCGCGGGGCACTGCTTGGAATCGTCGGACATTGTCGCTCCTTTGTGCGGCTGTTTCGGCGGTCTTGGCGCGGCATCACGCCGCGAAGGCCGCCTCCAGCGGGGCCACGGCCCCGGAGTTGTCGTTCTTGTCGCGCCAGGCGCGCAAGGCGGCGCGCAGGGCCTCGTGGTCGCAGGAGGCCACAAGGTCCGGGATCTGGTCCATGCGGTCCAGCTCGTACACCAGGCCCATGCCGTTGCCCGCCGTGAACTCGCGGATGTACGGGGCTTCCGTGTGCACGATGACCGGCAGTCCGGCCTCCATGTAGCTGAAGACCTTGGTGGCCATGTTGATGGCGAAGTGCTTGTCGTTGTAGGTGCTGGCGCGCACGTTCTCCCAGTATATGGCGAAATTGTGGCGACTGATCTTTTTCGGCAGCGTGAAGAACGGCACCCCCGGCTCGAAGCTGAAGCGCGGGTATTTATTCTGGAAGTCGACGTAATGGGCGTGTTCTTCCCAGAACATGTTGCGGGCGTTCTGGTTCACCACGAAGCCCAGGCCCAGGCCCGCGCCGCAGAGCGTGTCGATGAGCGGGTCCATGATGTGGTTTTGGTGCCCCTGGGTGACGGCGATGCGGTAGGGCACGATGCCCCCGGCGAAGACCAGGCTGGCCGGGGTGCCGGGGATCAGGTCCGCGCATTCGGTGAAGTAGTCGCGCACGGGCAGGGAGTGCACGAGAAAATCCGGGCGGGTGAGGCTCCAGTTGGCGCGCATGCCGTCCACGGCCCAGGCGGGCATCTTGTGCACGAAGCTTGTGGCGCGCTCCAGAATCTCCCGCTCGGCCTCGCAGTCCTGGGCGTGGGGATCCTTGCGCATGTAGTGCAGGGAGTCGTTGATGTCGATGACCACGGGCGTTCCGTGGCGCAGTCTGGCCTCCACGGCGCAGGCCCCGTTCATCAGCGGCTGGATCACCGTGGTCAGGGCGTGCACGCGGGCGTCGGCCATGAGCGTGTACATCTCCTGGTAGTCCAGCACCTCGTAGTACTCGTCGAAAAAGAGCTCCGGGCGCTGCTCCTCGCGGATGCAGCAGCCGATGAAGGTCAGGTGGTAGCGGCCGGTATCGCGCAGGGCCAGGGCCTTTTTGCACACCGCGGGCTGCAGGTAGTAGGAGTTCATGACCACGTGCAGCTTGCCGTCCACCTCGCGCTCGTGCAGGTGCCTGGGCGGGGTGCGGTAGGCCAGGGTTTCGCGGCCGCGCGGCATGGGGCCGAGCATCTGCTCCAGGAGCGGCCGGCGCAGATCTGGCGGCAGCCAGGCGAAGGCCTGCTTCGGGTCGGCCGGTTTCGGCTGGCC
>NZ_DATMYK010000115.1:0-16576 GCF_035560995.1 Humidesulfovibrio sp.
CTGCTCGACGTGGGCCAGTGCAACGACGCCTACTCGGCCATCCAGATCGCCGTGGCGCTTGCCGGAGCCTTCAACTGCGGCGTCAACGAGCTGCCGCTCTCCCTCATCCTGTCCTGGTACGAGCAGAAGGCCGTGGCCATCCTACTGACCCTGCTCTCTCTCGGCATCAAGAACATCCGCCTCGGACCCTCCTTGCCCGCGTTCATCACCCCGAACGTCCTGGCCTTCCTGGTGGAAAACTTCAGCATCAAGCCCATCAGCACCCCGGACGAAGATCTGAAGGCGATACTCGGCTAGAGGCGGTCCAGACCGCTTGCAAACACAGGAATCATTCCTAGATTAGTTTCAGCTCACTCAACTCCACACTCCACGGGCGCGGGAGACGACGAACCTCCCGCGCCCATCTCAAAAAGGAAAATTTCATGAAGGCGACCCGCAAGCTCATCACCGTGAACGAAGACCTCTGCAACGGGTGCGGCAACTGCGTCACCGGCTGCGCCGAAGGCGCGCTGGCCATCATCGACGGCAAGGCCAAGCTGGTGAACGAAGTGTTCTGCGACGGCCTGGGAGCCTGCCTGGGCGAATGCCCCACCGGCGCGCTCAAGGTCGTGGAGGTCGAGGTGGAAGACTTCGACCCCGAGGCCGTGGCCAAGCACTTGAAGGCCCAGGGACGCGAAGTGCCCGACCACATGCCCGACCCCGCCAGCCTTCGGCTGGACCAAAAGGGCTCTTGCGCCACCAAGCCAGGCGGCTGCCCCGGCAGCAGGGCCATGACCCTGAACCGCCCCGCGCCCCAGGCCAGCGCTTCCCCCTGCCAGCAGGCCAACGTGCCGCGCCAGCAGGCCGCCAGCATCTCCAACCTCACGCACTGGCCCATCCAGCTGCGCCTGGTGCCGCCCACCGCGCCGTTTTTGCAGAACGCCCGCCTGCTCCTGACCGCCGATTGCGTGCCGCCGTCCTTCCCGGACTTCAACGAGCGCTTCCTGGCCGGACGCATCATGCTGCTTGGCTGCCCCAAGTTCGACGACGCCCAGAGCTACATCGACAAGGTGGCCGACATCCTGCGCAACAACCGCATCAAGGACATCACCGTGGTGCAGATGGAAGTGCCCTGCTGCGCGGGCATGACGGCCATCGCCCAGCGCGGGGCCCACGCGGCCGGCGTCGACGTGCCCATCACCACCACCGTCATCACCCGCGACGGCCAGATCCAGGACCCCGCCTCCGGCGGCTTCCGGCCCTTCGCATAAGCCGCCAGCGCGGCAAGGAGATCGCCATGAAGATCCAAGAGCTCTTCAGCAACCCCTTCAAGGAAACCGGGCCGAACATGGTCCTCGTGCACGAGTCCGAGCACATGAAGGTCATCAACTTCAACTTCAAGGCGGGCCAGGGCCTGCCCCTGCACTCGCACAACATCGAAGGCGAACTGGTCCTGGCCATCCTCGAAGGCACCGGCGAGTTCATCTCCAAGGACGGCAAGGTGCCCGCCAAGGCCGGAGACGTCCTCGTGTGCCCCATCGCCACGCCCCACGGCGTGGGCGCGCTGACCGACATGCGCGTGCTGGTGACCATCGCGCCCCCGATCTAGGCAAGAGAGAGCGCAGGGGCTCCGCCCCTTGATCCCTCCAGAGGGCGCAAGGCCCTCTGGACTCCCTGTGGCGGCTGGTTCCGGTTCCGGACGCGATGACGCCGGAACCGGCGCGACATCACGCAGGGGCCGGGCGCAAAGGGGGATGCGGAAGAGCTTCGCCACGGCGACCCCGCCCCGCTGTTGCCCTGCCCCAAACAAGAGGCCCCGGAGAGCTTTGCGCTCCGGGGCCTCTTGTTTGGCCTGCGGGGCCAGGGGCACCGCCCCTGCCTATTCCTGCTCCTGGGGTTCGATGGGCAGCACGATGTAGAAGTTGTTGCCGAGTTCCGCCGCCTCGTAGCCCACCACGCCTCCGTGCAGGTCCACCACCTGGCGCACGAAGGCCAGGCCGTGCCCTGTGCCATGTTCGCTTCCTGTGGTGCTGGCGCGGAAGCCGGGCTGGAACAGTCCGTTTCGTTCGGCCTGGGGCACGGTGGGCCCGGTGGTGAAGACGTTCAGCTTCACGCCGGGCCGGTTGGGGCCGAAGGCGTCGGGCAGGATGTCCCAGCCGTAGGCCATGAATTTCTTGGTCTGTCCTTCGGGGGTGGTCACGGTGCGGGTGTATTTCACGGCATTGGAGAACAGGTTGGCGTAAACCTGGGCGATGAGCCCGAGGTCGGCCATGAGTTGCACGGGCTTGTCTGGTATGCCGCCCATGGACAGGTCGATGCACACGCCCCGGTCGGTGAGGCGCGGGCGGAAGCGTTCCACCTGCGGCTCCACCACCTGCTTGCGCAGGTTCACCAGACGCTTTTCCAGCACGTAGCGCCCTTCCTCGAAGTGCCTGCGGCGCAGGAGGGTTTCCAGAAACAGACTGGTCTGCTCGTAGTGGTGGCTGATCTCCTCGTACTGGGCGCGCAGGCGCGTCTGCACGATGTCCAGCTCGTTCAGGAAGTCGCGCGGGGTGTCGTGCGGGGCCTCCATGAGCAGGCGTTCCAGGGCGGTTATGGACCCGCGCAGGCGGTTGAAGAAAAGCTTGAAGGTCATGTTGGGCACGATGACGTTGTGCCCGATGTCGGCCACGAGATTCTGGATGAAGGTCAGGTGCTCACGGTTTTTCGCGCGGGCCAGGCGGTTGTGCATCTGGTAGCCGATGCGCCCGGCGTATTTTTCGAAGAACAGCTGCCGCGAGCTGGACAGGGCGGCTCCGCCCACGATTTCGATCCAGCCGATGACGCCGTGCTCCAGGGGGAAGCCAAGCAGTTCGCCGGTGTCCTTGCGGCCCTTGATGGGCGCGTAGAAGTTGGCCCCGCGCACGGCGGGCCTTGGCGGCGGCTCAAAGGGCGGCAACTGCTGCGGCAGGTGCAGGCAGCGGGCCAGCCGCCAGCTGTCCTGCCCGCTGCGCAGGTACACGCGCATCTCCTGGTCGAAGAAGATCATGGGCAAAAGCACGCAGATGGTCAAAAGATCGCGGCGCGAGTCGTATTCCTGCGCCATGTCGAAGAAGGCGTTGAGCATGCGCTGTTCGTCGAGCCCGAAGCCGTAACCCTCGGCCTCCTCTATCTTCTGCAGCACGCGCCGTTCCAGCGAGCGGCGGCGCAGTTGGTCCGACTCCAGGCACAGGGCCGGGTCCGGCGGCAGCGGCGCGCAGGGAAAACCCCGGAGGCCTGCGCAGGCTTCCTCAGGCTCGGCAGGCTCCGGGCAGGGGGCTGGCAGGGGCGGTTGCTCCCGGCGGTCAGCGGTCATGGCGTCCTCCGGGGGATGAAACGCCGGTCCGGGCACCGATCCGGACATCGGGCACGCCGAGCACCATGTGCTCCACGTCCAGGCCGGGCTCCAGCTCGCCCCGCGGGGCCAGCAGCCAGGGCCAGGTTTCCCCGGGCAGGTCCGGGTCCACGCCGTAGAGCAGGTCCTCCTCGTATTCCAGCCGTCCCGAGCGGTAGCCGCGCTCCCGGGTGTCGGTCACCAGGCAGGCGGGGCAGGACAAGCCGCGCAGGGCCTCCAGGTGCGCGCGCACGACGGAGGCGGCATAGGCCTCCACATCGGCTTCGTCGGGCCTGGCCTCACGCTTGGCCAGGCTGCTTGCGGCGTACAGAGGCAGTTGGGAAAGCAGGTTTGCGGAGTACACGAAGTCCAGCTCCCCCAAACCCAAGGTAAGATCCGGCCAGGGAGCCGGGATGCGCGCCGCCAGGGCTTGGGCGTCGGGCAGGCTGTTCAGGCAGGCGGAGAGGTCCGTCACCATGAGCTCCACGTTGCCCAGCTGACTGGCAAGGGCGGTGGTGGCGGGCAGGAAGGCCAGGTCGGCCAGGACCACATGCTGGAACAGGGCCGAGAGCTGCTCCAGGGGCACATCGAGCAGCAGGCCCGCGCCGAGCACCAGAGCCGTGCGCCGGGTGCCGCAGGCCTCGGCGGCCTTCAGGCACAGCACACGGGCGCGGGTCAGGTGCTCGGCCCAGGCGCGGCGCTGCCTGCGGTGGCGCGCCCAGATGCTCACGAGCTCGGTCAGGTGCCCGTGGGGGTTTTGCTGCCCGGCCAGGCGGGCGCGCGCGTAGAGCAAGGCTTCGGCCAGCATGGTGGTCTCCGTTTTGCGTGGCTGCGGGTCTAGCCCCGCACGCTGGTGAACTTCTCCGGCAGGGCCTGGCACACGGGGCAGCGTTCGGCCGTCTCTCCGGTGTGGATGTAGCCGCAGATGCCGCAGACCTGGTACACGCCTTCGCCCGGAAGTTCGGCCTCGCGCAGGCCCAGGTGGCTGGAAAGCGCCCTGGCCATCTGCACCAGCAGGGCCCCGGCCGCGCGGTCGCCCTCGGCCTGGGCCAAAAGCGTCCAGGGCAGGGTTTCCATGGCCATCTCGCGCGATTCCTGCAGCGCCTCGGCCAGGTTTTCCGCCGTGGTGCCGATGCGCCCGCGCAACAGCAGCAGGGCCTTCTTGGCCTGCACTTCCTGGGCTTGGGCCAGGGCGAGGAAGAGCGCCTGGCCTGGATCTTTGTCTTGTGCGGCTTTCTGGGCGCGCACGCGATTTTTCGCCGCCGCGAGCGACTGGCGCACGAAGGCGTGGGCCAGGGGTTCTGTTTCAGGCTGCATGATTCACGTCTCCTGCATGGGGGGTTGAGGGGTTTGGCGTGGACCGAGAATCTGGTGCACGGCATCGAGCATTTCCGCGCGGGTGAAAGGCTTGCGCAGCACGGCGCTGGCGCCCAGCCTGCGCGCCGTCTCCAGGTAAAGATCAGGCGCGACGCGCCCGCCGCCGGACATGACCAGCGCCCCGGCGCGGGGGGCCAGGTGCCGCAGTTTCAGCAGCACCTCAAAGCCGTCCACCTCCGGCATCACCACGTCGGTGATGACCAGATCCGGGGCGATGAGGTTCAGCCGCTCCAGGGCCTGCCTGCCTCCTTCGGCGGGCACGGCCTCGTAGCCGTCCTGTTCAAGCATGCGACATACCAATTCGCGCACGTCGCCGTCGTCGTCAACCACCAGTATGCGCTGGGTCATGATTCCCCTCCTGCGACCAGGGCCAGGGCCTGGCGCACCGCCAGGGCCAGTTCGCCCATGGAAAAGGGCTTTGGCAGAAGCCGGACCGCGCCAAGGGTTTCCAAGCGGTCCGAGGGAATGGCCCTGCTGAAGCCGGTGATGAGCACGATGGGCATATCGGGACGCACCGGACGCAGGCCCTCGGCCAGCTGCAATCCGGTGATTCGGGGCATGTTCAGATCCGTGACGAGCAGGTCGAAGGCGTCCGGCTCGGCGAGCAGGGCCTCCAGGGCGGCCTGGGGGTCGCTTTGCGTGGCGACGTGATAGCCCAGGGGGGCCAGGGCCTCGGCGCAGAACTCCAGCAGGTCGGGCTCGTCGTCCACCAGCAGGATGCGCTCGCGCCCGCGCAGGTCGCCGGGCTTGGCCTCGCGTGGGGGCTCCTCGCCGCTGGCCTGGGTGGGCAGCAGCACCAGGAAGCGCGCGCCCTGGCCGGGTTCGCTTTCCACCCACACGGCCCCGCCAAGGCTGGCCACGATGCCGTGGACCACGGCGAGGCCCAGGCCCGTGCCTTCGCCCGGCCCCTTGGTGGTGAAGAAGGGGTCGAAGATGCGGCCCAGCACGTCCGGGGCAATGCCCGGCCCCTGGTCCTCCACCATGAGGGTGAGGTACTCGCCGGGGTTCAGGCGGTGGCGCGCGGCCAGTTCCGGCGGCAGCGGGCCCACGCCCGTGCGCACCAGCAGCTTGCCGCCGCTCTGCATGGCCTGGGCCGCGTTGGTGCACAGGTTCATGACGATCTGGTGGACTTGGGAGGGGTCGGCCAGGATGGTGGCCTGGGAGCCAAGTTCGGCGGTGATCTCGACGCTTTTGGCCAGGGAGGCTTCCAGAAGCTTCAAAGCCTCGCCCACCACGGCGTCGGCGCGCAGATGGCGCAGCTTGTGCTCGCTGCGGCGGCTGAAGGAGAGGATCTGGCGCACCAGTTCGCGGGCGCGCAGGCTCGCGCCCAGTACGCGGTCCAGGCAGCCGCGCGCGCGCGACTGCGGGGCAAGGTCGTCCAGGGCCAGTTCGGTGAAGCCCATGATGGAGGCCAGCAGATTGTTGAAATCGTGCGCGATGCCCCCGGCCAGGGTGCCCAAGGCCTCCATCTTCTGCGCCTGCCACAGCTGGTGCTCCAACTGGCGTTTTTCGGTCACGTCGCGGCACACGGCCACATAGCTCACCAGCCGGTCGGCCCGGCTGCGGATGGCGGACACGGCGAATTCCACCTCGGCCGCCGCTCCGCCCGGCCGGGCGAAGGAACAGGTGCCGCGCCAGGTGCCCTCCATACTGTCGCCCAGGATGACGGAGCTGTGGTGCTCCAGCACGGACACGTCGAGATCGAACACGCTCTTGCCGCCGGAGGGCAGCCCCTCCTGGGTTACGCCGGTCATGCGCCCGAAGGCCGGGTTGGCGTACAGGATGGCCCCGTTCTCATCCGCGATGAGCACGCCCTCGGCTGCCTGCTCAATGGCTCTATGCAGGCGCCGCAGCTCGGCCTCGGCCTGTTTCTGTTCGGTGATGTCGATGCCGAAGGCGAAGAGGCCGGTGACGGTGTCGCCCTCCTTCTGCAGGCTGTTCTGCCAGGCGATGTGCCTGAGCCGCCCGTCCTTGGTGCGGATGACGCCCCTGTGCTGCCTGGGCAGGGAGATGCGGCCCTTGATGAAGTCGCGATAGAACGCGGTGTTGGCCTCGGCCAAGTGCGCGGGCAACATGGCCTCGCTCCAGTCGCGCCCCAGCACCTCTTCTCGCGAAAAGCCGGTGATGCCCTCGGCCGCGGCGTTGAAGAGCGTGACGCGGCCCTGGGTGTCGAGGCCCACGAGCATGGCGTTCGCGCCCTCGATGAGGCTTTCGGCGTAGTCCCGCGCCTGGCGGATGGCTTCCGCGTCGCGCCGGGCGGCCAGCACGCGCCACAGGCCCACCAGAAAGAGCTGGAGCTGGCGGGTGTCGTTCTCGTCGTACGCCTCGGCTTTGTTGGCCACGCAGAATACCGCCACTGTCTCGTCCCCGACCACCATGGGCACGGACATGACGCGTTGCAGGGGAATATGCCCGACCGGCAGGCCCCTGCCCCGGTCGCAGGCCGGGTAGTCGTTCACCACCACAGGGGCCTTGGTGTGCATGCATTCGCCCCACAGCCCGGCCTCCGACAGGGGGTAGGGCTGCATGGAGGGCTCCACATGCAGGGGCTTGCCGTGCCGCGACCACTGGATGTTGTGCGGGTCCACCGTGTCGCCGTCGATGAAGAGCAGGAAGCCCATCTCGCTGCCTGTCAGACGCACGCCCTCGTCCAAGGCGAAGGCGATGAGGCTGCGGGCGTCGTCCGCGTCCATTTGCGTCAGGGTGAACAGAGCCTCCCCGCGCTCCTGGGACAGGCGCAGGGCGGCCAGGGCGTGGTCGCGCTCGCGCAGCACGGCCACAAGCCTGCGGTTCATGCGCAAAAGCGAGACGTAGCGCCAGGTGAGCAGCAGCCCGCCCAGGGCTAGCAGCAGCCCGGCCATGGTCCACAGGGCGGCGGCGGGGAACAGCGGCGGCTCCGGGGCGGCGTGCCATTCGCGGTACAGGGCGCGGAATTGCGGCGTGTCGCGGTACTCCTGCAGGGCCTCGTCAAGCTGGTCCAGGATGTCCTGCTGCTGCGGGCGCATGGCCAGCACGCGGCTTACCTCGAACAGGGGCTTTCTGCTGCTGGCCAGCTTGCCTTCCAGCCCTGCGGCGCGCGCGGCGTATTCCACCAGGGGGGCCTGGAAGACCAGGGCGTCCGTGTCGCCTGAGAGCAGATCGAACAGGGCCTGCGGCAGGGACTGCGAGAATTGCGGCTGGATGCTGGCGTCGTTTCCCAGGCGCTCGGCGGGAATGCTGTTTGCGATCAGGGCCACGCGAAGGCCTTTCAAGGCGGCCAGGTCTTCGCGCGCGGGGCTCTCCGTCCGGGAGTAGATGTGCACGGACTGGGTCTCAAAGGGACGGCTGAAAATGAAATGCTTGGCGCGTTCCGGGCTGGCGCCGAGGCCGGGCAGCACATTGGCCTTGCCCTCGCGCACCAGGCGCATGGCCTCGCCCAGGGTGGCGGTGGAGATGAAGCGCAGCCTGTAGCCGGCAAGGGGGGCCACCTGGCGCAGCACCTCCACGGCGAAGCCGGTGGGCGTGCCGTCGGGCCCGGTGAAGTAGAGCGGGGGGAAGTTTGCGGGCACGGCGGCCACAAGTTCCGTCAGCTGCTGGCGGCGCGTTGTTTCCGCGCCGCTTTGCTGGTCCGGCGGGGGAGCCGGGGCCGCCGGAGCCGGGCTTGCGCAAAGGGCCAGGAGCAACAGGCCAGAGAGCATGAGGCTTCCCAGGGCGCGGCGCAAGCCGGACCTTAGGCCGCGCGCCAGAATCCGGCGCGTACGCCGGCCGCGGGCCGGGCCCGCATGTCTGGCCTTGACGCGTGGCATGGCCGTATTTCCTTCGCCCTGGCTAGCCCAGAGCCCGCGTCACATAGTCCTCCAGCACGCCGCGCTCCACGGGCTTGGGCATGAACCAGGTGGCGCCGATGCCAAGCAGACCGGAGATCTCGCTGACGCCGATGAAGGCGGACATGACCACCACGGGCAGATCCTTGAAGCGGGGATCGGCGCGCAGGGTGCGGATGAGCGTGGTGCCGTCCATGCCGGGCATCATGATGTCGGTGATGAGCAGGTCGAAGCGGTTCTCCGCACTCAGGGCCTCCCAAGCGTGGCGGCCGTTAGGGCTCACCATGGCGCAGTGGCCCATGCGCTCCACGATGGTGGACACGAAGCGCTGGGAGATTGGGTCGTCTTCCGCGATGAGAACTTTGGACATGGATTCCCTCCCGATGGCAGACGCGCACTCCGGGAAGCCCGCTGTGCGCACAGCCATATCTGATAATCAAATTCCGTTCCAAACGCCTGGGGTGGCCGGGGCCAAGGGCACGGGCCGTTTTCGACGCCGCGGGACGGCGTGTTTTGCGGGGTTATTCCATGTTTTCCGGAATTACCCGTTTCCTCGCCGTCCCTTCACGAGGCCGTGCTTGCCCAGAAGTTCATAAAGCCTTGCGGTCTTGAGCCCGGAGAGTTCCGAGGCCAGGGCCGCATCCCCTGCCGTGTGGGCCATGAGGGCCGAGAAATAATCGGATTCCGCCTTTTCCAGAAGGCGCGCGCGGTGCTCTCGCCAGGGCCCGGGCAGAGCAAGGACATCTTCCTTGGAATTTGGCAGGGCGGCGAACCCGCGCGAGGCCACGCGCCCGCGCATAAGCCGCACGCGCAGCTCCAGCGGCAGGTGCTGGGGCAGCAGCATGGCCTCTCCCTGGGCGGAGACAAGGCTCATGTCCACTGTTTGCAGAAACTCACGCACATTGCCCGGCCAGTCATGGGAAAGCAAAAGCTCCAGGTATTCCGGACTGGGCTCCGGCGCGGGCAGGCCGGTGCGCGCGGCGTTTTGCCCCAACCGCCAGCTGAGCAGGGTCTGCACGTCGCCGTCGCGCTCGCGCAGGGGGGGCAGCTCCAGGCAGAAGGCCCCGAGCCGGTACAGCAGGTCCTGGCGGAATTCACCACGCCCGGCCATGACCGCCAGATCGCGGTTGGTGGCCGCCACCAGACGGAACTCGCTCTTGCGCACCTGGCCACCGCCCACGGGCCGGTAGCTGCGCTCCTGCAGCACGCGCAGGAATTTGGCCTGTATGGGCAGGGGCAGTTCGCCGATCTCGTCCAGGAACAGTGTGCCGCCGTCGGCCTGCTCGATGAGGCCGCTCTGCTTGCGGTCGGCCCCGGTGAAAGAGCCGCGCTCGTGGCCGAAAAGCACGCTTTCGGCCAGGGTGCCGGGCAGGGTGGTGCAATCCACCACCACGAAGGGCCCCTGGGCGCGGCTGCCGCTGGCGTGGATGGCCCGGGCGAAGATTTCTTTTCCGGTGCCTGTTTCGCCGGTGATGAACACATCCACGCCGCTGGCGGCGGCCATGCCCGCCTGGGCCAGAATGGCGGCCAAGCGCGGACTTTTCCCGACGATGCCGGATGTTTCCGGGAGCGCGGGGATGCGCTGGCGGCGTTTTTCCGTGCGATAGGACAGGGCGCGCAGCATGGGCAGGGTCATGCGGTCCACGCTGGCCGGTTTCTCGATGTAGTCCCACGCACCGCAGCGCAGGGCCAGTTCCGCGCCGTCCGGGTCGCCCTGGCCGGTGACGATGATGACCTCCGGCGGGTCCGGGGCGGCGCGCAGCTCCTCCAAGGCCAGGGTGCCGGAGCCGTCGGGCAGGCGCACGTCCAGGTAGACCACGTCCACCGCCTGGCCCAGAAGCAGACGCCGGGCCTGGGCCAGGGTGCCCGCGCCTAGGGCGGTGTGCCCGTGCCGCGAAACCGAGGTGCACAAAAGCTCCCGGAATAGGTCGTCGTCGTCCACTACAAGAATCTTGGCCATGCTCCCTCCTTCCCATATCTTCCGGTAAAGCCGGAAAGACTCCGGGAAAACCATACTACGAAGCCGTATTTTGCGCCAGTCCCTAGGGGCAAAAACTGGCGCCAAAGGAGCAATGACCAGCAATGAAAGGACATCTTTCCGATGGCACGGATATTGTTTAAATCGCTGCGTGCGCCGGGCGGCAACGTTCCCGGCGGCCGCATCGGTTGGACCGATGTGTCTGCCGGGCAGGTGGGGGGCCTGCCCGGCTCTTTTTTTGCCCAGCGGAAACTAGCGCCCCGCCACCCCGTTCAACAGCGCCTCTGTGGCCGCCAGCATGCGCGGCAAAGAAAATTCCGCCTCCATTCTGGCCCGGCACAGGGCTCCAAGTCTCGGTCCCTCGCGCTCCAGCCGCGCCAGAAGGGCGGCCAGCCCAGCGGCCAGGGCCTGGGCATCGCCCGCAGGCACCACCAGCCCGGTGCCGCCCAGGATGCGCGCCGCATCGCCCGCATCGGTGGCCACGCAGGGCACGCCGCAGCTCATGGCCTCCAGCAGCACATTGGGAAAACCTTCGCTCACCGAGGCCAGGCACAGGGCGTCCAGGGCGTTGTACACCCCGGGCATGTCCTCCCGCTCTCCGGCCCAGATGAGCCGCCCGTCCAGGCCCAGGCCGCGCGCCCGCTCGCGCAGGGACCGGGCGTAGTCTTCCGCGCCGCCGCCCACGCACACGAAGCGCGCCTGGGGAGCGCTTTTGGCCAGCAGCGCCGCGGCCTTCAGAAACGTCTCATGGTCCTTCAGCGGGTCCAGCCGGGCCACAAGCCCGATGAGCCGCTCGTCCTCGGCCACGCCCCATTCCTGGCGCAGGGCCGCGCCCGCTGTTTTGTCCGGCCGGAAGCGCGCCGTATCCACCCCGTTGGGCACCACGCGCAGGCGGCCCGGCGGGAAGCGCCGCTCAAGGCACAGGCTGCGTCCGGCCTCGGAATTGGCGATGACCAAGTCCGCCAGGGGGGAAAGCCGCGCCTCCAGCTCCAGCAGCAGGCGTCCGGCCCGGCCGCGTCCTTGGCCGTCCGCCGCGCGGATGCCCATGACCAGACGCGTGTGCGGAAAAAAGGGCGCCAGCACGGCCCCAAGCACCGTGGCCGAGGGCAGGAAGGCGTAGTGGATCTGCGGCGACTCCCGTTTGAGCAGCCCGCCCAGGGCCCGCAGCACGCGGAAATTGTCCCAGCGCGAGGCCTTGCCGAGCTCCGCCAGCCGCGCGCGGCCGAGTTCCGCGGCCAACGGGCCGCCGTGGCCCAGGGTCACGGCCAGCACCTCGTGCCCTCGCGCGGCCAGACCGTGGGCCAGGGCCGCGAACTGCCGCTCGGCCCCGCCCGGCTCCAGGCTGGGAATGCTCATGAGGATGCGCATGGTTCCGCCTCCCCCCGCCCGGGCCGCTCATCAAAAAGCGACAGTGCGGCGTGGTTGTTGGTCTGCCCGGCCAGCAGCAGGCGCTGGCCGCTTTTGCGCAGCACGAAAACGGCCTCGCCGTCCCTGTAGCAGGCGTTGTTCTGCGACACCACCAGGAAGCCGCCCTCCACAAGGCTGCGGCCCAGGTTGGCCGCGGCGGCCCGGATGTCCGCGGCGTCGAAGTAGCCGAGATTCAACACGTTGGCGCACTTGATGACATGCGCGGGCGTGGCGAGGACGTCGTGCGTGGCGTCGAAGGGGCGCAGTTCCCCCACGCCCAGGCGCTCCCGCAGCAGCGGGTTCAAGGTGTCGATGGCCTCGTAGCGCGTGGCGTCGCGCCGCGCGTCCAGGGAAAGATTCAGGTACAGGCCCAGGAGCTTGACGCCGAGCAGCCGCCGCCGTCCGTCCAGATACACGCGGCACAGGCCGGGACCGCGCGCGTACAGCACGGGGTGCAGGTCCGTGAGGATGACCTCCGCCCCTTCGGGCAGGCGCGAAAGCAGGGCCACGGAGGCGCTGCCGTCGGACACGCCGATGTCCAGCAGCCGCAGCGGCTTTGCCTCGGCCAGGCCTGTGTCCGGGTCCGCCATGAGCCCCAGGATGGTCTCGTCCGCCAGCCGGGTGCGGTCGCTGCCCGTGGTCTTGTAGGTCTCGTTGACGTTCAGCAGGGACACGGCCTGCCGGAACAGGCGGGCGCGCTCGTCCAGGGGCGCGGCCAGGGCGCGCATGCGCGGCAGGGCGTCGGGCGAGACGCGCAGGCGCAGCCAGCGCAGCAGCAGGGTGCGCAGGGGCCCCTCGCGCTCCAGCAGCCGCAGGAAGAACGCGCTGTCCGGCGCGGGGCCGCTTTTGCGGAGCATCTGCCCGGCATGGACCAGCAGGGCGCGCAGGCTGTCCGGCATCACGCGGGGCTCCTTTTCTTCGCGGTCACGTCCAGAAACAGAGCTTCCCACAGGTCCAGCACCTTCTCAAGTCCGAAACGCTCCAGCACCTCCGGCGCGCGCGCGGCCATGCCCAGGCGCAGGGCCTCGTCGTCCATGAGCCGGGCCAGGGCAGCGGCCAGGGCGGGCACGTCGGCCTCGGGCACAAGCAGCCCGTCCACGCCGGGGCGCACAATCTCCGCCGGTCCGCTGGGACAGTCGAAGGCCACGGCGGGCAGGCCGTGGGCCAGGGCTTCGCACAGTGCATTGGAGAAGCCCTCGAAGCGCGAGGAAAGTACGAATATGTCCGCCCGGCGCAGCCAGGGGCCGGGGTCGCGCACGGCTCCGGGAAGGTCCACGCGGTCCTCCAGGCCCAGGCTGCGGCGCTGGGCCTCCAGCCTCGTCCGCTCCGGCCCTTCGCCCAGGATGGTCAGGCGCCAGCGCGGGCGGCTCGTGGCCAGACTGGCGAAGGCCGCAAGCAGCAGGTCGAAGCCTTTTTCCGGGGCCAGCCTGCCCAGGGCCAGCAGCTGCCGGTCCTGTGTGCCGGCCTGTGTGTCGGCCTGCGTGTCGGGCGCGGGCGCGGCCACTGGGTTGGGGATGACGCTGACGCGGCCCGGCAGCCTGGCGCGCACGGCTTCGGTCTGGGTGGTCACGCGCGCGGCCAGGGGGTAGCTCAGGCGGCGCAGGAAATTCCAGGCCCGGCCGATGTCGTGCCGGTCCGGGTCGGTGTGCTCCGTGGCGATGGCCGGAAGCCCCAGCCCCAGTCCGGCCAGCAGGCAGAGCACGTTGGTGGTGTCCATGAAGCCCAGGGCGACGTCGGGCTTGAGCGCGCGGAAACTTCCACGCAGCCGGGCCACGCGCCGGGCGTTGGCGCGCAGGCCGCCCCAGGCGGAACCCGCCGTCCCGTTCAAGTCGAGACCATGCAGGCGCACCGCCGCGTCCAGCGGAAAGAAAGGCGCGGCGTCCGGCGTGTCGAAGCTCAGCACATGCACCTCGTGCCCGCGCCGGGCCAGGCCGCCCGCCAGCAGGCAGAGGCTGCGCTCCGCCCCGCCCAGGCCCAGGGAGGAGATGACCAGCGCCACGCGCAAGGGCCGCAAGGCCGTCTCGTCCACGTCTGGGCCCGCCGGTCCGCCGGGCTCCTTCCGCGCCTGTGCCGGCCGCTGGCCGGAAACGCCCAGGGACGCCCGCAGGGACACGGCCGCGCTCAGGGCGTACATGACCGCCGAGGACAGGGCGATGCCCGCAGGGCCGAACACGCGGCTCAGGAGCAGGCTGGTGAGCGCGTTGACCACCAGCAGCCCGGCCTGGAGGATGAGCAGCAGGCGCAGGCGCGAGGCCGCCTGGAGCATGCGCGCCCCGGCGATGGCCAGCAGGTAGAAGGGCAGCTGCACGAAGTAGCAGGCCTGGATCAGCGAGACCTGCCCGGCCGCTGCGGCGTCGAAGCGCCCGCGCTGGAACAGCAGCGAGACCAGCAGCGGCGAGGCGGCCACGCCCACGGCGGCCAGCGGCACGGACACCAGCAGCAGCCGCTTGGTGATGCGCCGGCAGGCCGCTGCCAACGCGTCGGGCTGCCCTCCCGCCGAGGTGCTTGGTGCGCAGCGGTGCACCACGGCCGTGAAGTAGGGCAGAAGCACCGTGGACAGCGTGAGCCCCAGCAGCCCGGCGATGCCGGAGGGCAGCTTCCAGGCGTAGCTCAAGGCCGAGATGGCCCCCTCGCCCAGGGACGAGGCGATGGCGTTGTCGATGAAGGGCGTGAGCCCCAGCAGGCCCGTGCCCAGGGCGATGAGCCCCCAGTTGCGCACCAGGGGGCGGACATCGCGCAGCAGGGGGCGAAGGTTGCGGAAAAGCGGGCCCCGGCTCCGGGCCTGGAAGAGGGGCCCCCAGGCGCGGCGCGCCAGCCAGCCCAGCAGCGAAAGCTCCAGCACCGCCCCGGCCCCGGCTCCGGCCACCAGGGCATGAATCCCCAGCCGTCCGTGCAGCAACGCGATGACCCCGATGGTCGCCAGCGCGCCAAGGGTCGAGGTGAAGGCCGGAGACGCGAAGCGCCCGCGATGGTTGAGGCTGGCCGCCAGCACCTGCGCCAGGCTGCCCGCCGCCAGCAGCGGCAGAAGCGCCAGCTGCATGGACTTGACCAGCGCCAGCTGCTCCGCCCCGGCCCCGGGAGCCAGCAGCTGCAAAAGCTGCGCGGGCAGCACGGCCAGCACAAGGCAGGCCAGGCAGATGAATCCGGCCAGCACCAACAGCGCCCGGCCCAGCAGGCGCCGCGCGGCGTCCTCGCCCCCTGGCCCGGCAGTGGCCGCGCCCAGGGCGGGCACCAAAGCCGCGGAGAACGACGCGCCCAGCAGGTTCACCAAAAAAGAGGGCGCGAGCAGGGCCAGCACAAAGGCGTCCAGCTGGCCGCCCACACCGAACAGCGCGGCCACCAGCACCTCTTTGCCCATGGCCACGGCCCGTCCCAGGGCGCTTACGCCCAGCACGGCCAGCGAGTCCCTCGCCAGGCGCGAGGAGAACTCCGCGCGCAGCCGCGCCGCAAGGGACGCCGTTGCGCCGGATGGTGTGCCGCTGCTGCCCATGGCCCCGTGCTACGGGAATTCCCGGTGGACTTCAACGTCGGGCGGGTTCTGCATTGCGCTTGGGCGCAGCCGGCGGGCTTCGCAGGGGCCCCCGCCTAGGGCGCGCCTATGGCGCTCTCCACAAGCCCCAGCACTTCGGCGGGATCGAAGGGCTTGCGCACGGTGGCCACGGCCCTGGGAATGGCCATGTGTATGCCAGGCAGCCCGCTGATGACGATGATGGGCACGTGCTTGAACTCCGGCAGGCGCGAGACGCGGCGGGAGAAGCGCGGCCCCCACTCCTCGGGCATTTCCAGGTCCAGGGTGATGAGGTCGGGATTTTCCCTGATGAGGACTTCGGTCGCCTCGACGCCGCCGTTTGCGGAGCAGGTGGCGTACCCCCGGTCGCGGAACACGGTGACGAGGTAGTCGACGATATCCGGGTCGTCGTCCACGACCATGATTTTTTTGGGCGCGCCTTCCGGCTTTGCGGCGCGGTTCATGGTCATGGCGAGGCGCTGGCGCAGGATGCGCCGCACGGCTTTTCTGCGTCCGCCGATATCTGGCGCGGGCGGGGGCGCTGCGGGCAGCCCCCGCGCCAGGCGGGCCTGCTCGGCCTCTTTGACGGACAGGCAGTTTTGCCCGTCTTCGATGATGTCGCGCACGGTGACGGAGTCGAGCTTCTCGAACATGGCCTGGTCGGCGGCGACCCAGATGGCGCGGGTGAGGCAGTGCACGGAGCGCGGGCAGGACAGGCGGTTGTGGCTGCAGGCGAGTTCGGCGGCTTCGCCTTCCAGGATGCGCACCACGTCGCCCACGGTGATTTTTTCCGGTGGCATGGCGAGAAGGTGCCCGCCTTCGCGTCCGCGCAAGCTTTTGACCACCCCCGCCCGTTGCAGTTCGCCCACGAGGCGCTCCAGATATTTTGCGGAAATATCCTGCCGCAGGGAGGTTTCGGCCATGGAGACCGGGCCGTATTTCTCGTGTTGGGCGATGTCCAGCACGAGCCGCATCCCGTAACGACCTTTGGTGGTCAGGCGCATGTGAGGCCTCCTTGCGCGCAAGATGTTCTTTTCCGTCAGCCCGTTGCGAGATATCAGACCAATGCGCTCGCCAATCGAAGGGCTCTGAACATCTGCACTACATTATTCCGCGCAACGTTTCAACTCATACTACATTTGTATGCATTGCTATCTTATACATACTTTGGC
>NZ_DATMYK010000116.1:0-2503 GCF_035560995.1 Humidesulfovibrio sp.
GCTCAGGCCCCTTGAGCCGGGGGCTCCAGCAGCAGAGCCAGCAGCGCGTCCACCGCAGGCGCGGTGACGTTCCTGCGCCGGACAAGCACGGTCTCGCTGCGGCCAAAGGGATGCGGCAGCGGGTGCGCCGAAAGCGAATCGCCAGCAGGCAGGCGGTCCACCAGGCTCCTGGGGACCAGGGCAACCCCCATGCCGCAGGCCGCGCAACCCAGCATGGCGTGGTAGGAAGCCAGCTCCACGAAGCGCTCCGGAACAAGTCCCTGGCTGGCCAGCCAGCCTTCCAGCCGCTGCCGGTAGGAACATCCGGCCTCAAAGACCAGCGCCGTGCGCGTCTGCAAATCCGCGCCCCGGCGTATGGGCGGGTGCCCGGCCGAGGCCACCAACACGAGTTCTTCGGAAAACACGGGCACGGCCTCCAAATCCGGCTCCAGCACCGGCCCCGCTACCAGGGCGCAATCCAGAGCCCCCTCCCGCGTGAGCCGCACAAGCCGCGCCGTTGGCCCGGTGTGCAGCTCCAGCCGCACCTCGTGGCAGCGCTGGTGGAAGGCGGCCAGCACAGGCGGCAGCCGGGTGGCGGCGGTGCTCTCCATGGAGCCCAGCCGCAAGGGGCCGCGCGGCAGGCCCAGGGTCAGGGCGTTGCGCGCCTCGGCCGCAAGATCCAGCAGGCGCGCCGCATAGCCCTCCAGCACCCGCCCCGCGGGAGAAAGCTTCAGCCGCCTTCCTTCGCGCAGGAACAGGGCCACGCCCAGGCTTTCCTCAAGCTGGCGGATGCGCGTGGTGACGCTGGACTGCACGCGGTGCAGACTTTTTGCCGCGCTGGTCACGCCGCCCTGGCGGATGACCGCCTGAAACATCGCGAGGTCGTCGAGGTTCATGGTTCTCATCCAGAGATTGTTTCTATCATTTAAAATCATTTTTCAAGAACACAGAAAACATCTACATGTTCTTCTCGCACTCGGCAAGACAGACGGGAGGAAGCATGCAGCACGGCACACGCAACGGGTATCTGGCGGCCGCAGGCACTGTGGCCATCTGGACCGGGTTCATTCTCATCTCGCGCTCGGGCGGGAAAAGCGACCTCACCCCCTACGACATCCTGGCCCTGCGGCTGGGCACGGCGACCCTGGCGCTTGTGCTGTTCACCAAGCCGCTGCCCGCCGCCCTCTGGCGCGACGGCCGCCTCTGGCTCCTGGCGCTCATCGGCGGCGTTGCCTATGGCTTGCTGGCGTACATGGCCTTCAAAACCGTGCCCGCCGCCCATGGGGCCATCCTGTTGCCCGGACTGCAGCCCTTCCTCGTGGCCCTGGCGGCGCTGCTCATCACCGGGCGGCGCCCGAACCCGGCGCGGCTTTGGGGCTTTCTGGTCATCGGCCTCGGCATGGCGCTCACCGCCGCGCCCCTTCTCCGCAACACGCCGGACAGCGGCGTGCTGGAAGGCGACCTGCTGATGCTGGCGGCCTCCGCCTCCTGGGCCGTGTTCAGCGTGCTGGCCAAAAACTGGAGCCCCGGCCCGTGGCTGCTCACCCGATTCATGGCCCTGGCCTCGGCCCTGCTCTACCTGCCCGTGTACCTCTTCGTCCTGCCCAAGGCCCTCGACCAGGTTGCCGTACAGACTCTGGTGATCCAGGGCCTGTACCAAGGTCTCGGCCCCACCATCCTGGCCATGCTGCTGTACGTGAAGGCGGTGGAGAGCCTGGGTCCGGCCCGGGTGGGCGCGCTGCTGGCCCTGGTGCCGGTGCTGGCGGGGCTCATCGCAGTGCCGTTGCTTGGAGAACCCATGACCCCCTGGCTTGCGGGAGGGCTGCTGGCCGTGTCCAGCGGCGCCTACCTCGCCGCGCGGCCCAACACCCTTGAAACCGGGAGGACCCCATGCCCTACGTCAACATAAAGATCACCCGCGAGGGCGCCACAGCCGAGCAGAAGGCCGCGCTCATCCAAGGCGTCACCGTGCTGCTGCGCGACACCCTGGGCAAAAACCCGCAAACAACCGTGGTCGTCATTGATGAAGTGGACACCGACAACTGGGGCATCGGCGGAGAGAGCGTAACCGTGCGGCGCAAGCGCGGGAGC
Source organism: Humidesulfovibrio sp. (assembly GCF_035560995.1). Lineage (GTDB taxonomy): Bacteria > Desulfobacterota > Desulfovibrionia > Desulfovibrionales > Desulfovibrionaceae > Humidesulfovibrio. Next base: position 2,071 of record NZ_DATMYK010000116.1, read on the forward strand.
TGAGGCGGCTGGCGTGGAGGGCGTGAAGGGCTGCGGGCTTGCCTACGCCCCGGCCCCATCCACCTCTATTCCGGCCAGCACCACGGTGTTGCGGCCGGCTTCCTTGGCGTCATAGAGCGCCTCGTCCGCAATCTTGAGCAGCGTCTCCAGGCAGCCCTGCCGGGCGCTGACGACGCCGAAGCTGGCCGTGACGCGCCGGTCCGGCGTGGCGGCGAAGGGCTCGGCCTCCACGGCCTGGCGCAGGCGTTCCGCCAGCACCTCGGCCTCGCGCGCGGTGGTGAAGGGCGCCACGACCACGAATTCCTCGCCGCCATAGCGGGCGAACACGTCGCCCTCGCGCAGGGAGCGCTGGCACAGGGCGGCCACGTCGCGCAGCAGTTCATCGCCCGCAACATGCCCCAGGGTGTCGTTCACGCGCTTGAAGTGGTCCAGG
>NZ_DATMYK010000117.1:0-22412 GCF_035560995.1 Humidesulfovibrio sp.
CGCAGACCGAGCGCACGCGCGCCGTTCTGCACCTCTCCGGCGGGCTCCGGCTCGCTTTTGCCGATCTGCGGCGTTTTGGCTCCATGCACGCCTTCCCCAGTTGGTCCGGCCCGGGCGGCATCGAATCCTGGCCCTTTTACGCCAGCCTGGGGCCGGAGCCGCTGGAAATGGCGGCGGCCGAGTTCCGCCAGCGCCTGGGCCAGGGCAGGGCGCGCATCAAGGCGCTTCTGCTCGACCAGAGCGTGGTGGCGGGCATCGGCAACATCTACGCCGACGAGGCCCTGTTCCGCGCGGGCATACGGCCCGACGCCCCGGCGGCCACGGTCTCCGCCGCGCGGCGCAATGCGCTGTTCGAGGCCGTGCAGGCCGTGCTCACCCTGGCCATAGCCGAAAACGGCAGCTCCATCCGCGACTACCGCGACGCCCACGGCGACGCCGGGGCCTTTCAAAATCATTTCCGGGCGTACGGGCGCGGCGGGCAGGCCTGCCTGGCCTGCGGGGAAACCATGCGGGCCAGGCGCGTGGCCGGGCGCACCAGCACCTTTTGCCCGCGCTGCCAGCCCGAAGGCTCCGCTTCCAAGGGCCGTCTCATCGACTGAGCAGACGCCCGGCCCCTTCCCTTTCACCACGGCCAGGCGTATGGTCGGCACAACTCACCACCAGACAGAACGGAGGAACGTCATGCAAGAAAGACCCGGCAGCGTCACCATGCGCGGCAACCCGCTGACCCTTGTGGGACCGGAGATTGTTGTGGGGCAGAAAGCCCCGGACTTCACCCTGGTCGACAACGAGATGGGCGTTGTTTCCCTGGCGGACTATGCGGGCATGGCCCTGGCCCTGGTCAGCGTGCCTTCGCTCGACACGCCCACCTGCGCCATAGAGACCCGGCGCTTCAACGCCGAGGCGGCCAAGCTGGGCGAGGGAGTGCGCATCCTTACCATCAGCATGGACCTGCCCTTTGCCCAGAAACGCTGGTGCGGGGCCATGGGCATCGACAAAGTGCAGACCCTTTCCGACCACCGCGAGGCCTCCTTCGGCCTGGGTTACGGCGTGCTCATCAAAGAGCTGCGGCTTCTAGCGCGGGCCGTGTTCGTGGTGGACAAAAAAGGTGTGGTCACGTATTCGGAGCTTGTTAAAGAAGTTGCCGACGAACCCTTCTACGCCGGGGTGTTGACCGCGCTGGCCCAGGCGGCGTCCTAACCGGCGCAGACGGACCGCGCGGCCCAGGAGGCTCCCCCATGCGCATCCTTGTGGTCGAAGACGACGACGCCACCCGGCTGTGTCTCGTCAAAGTGCTGGAGACCGCCGGCAAGGTGGTCAACGTGAGCAATGGCGTGGACGCCCTGGCCGAGGCGGCGCAGGCTCTGGAATCCGGGCGCCCCTTCGACCTCGTCTGCATGGACATAAAGATGCCCAGGCTGGACGGACAGGCGGCGCTGAAGGCCCTGCGCGCTCTGGAGGCGCAGCATAAGGTGCCGCCCGGGCAAGAGGCCAAGGTGCTCATGCTCTCTGCCTGCGACGACACGGGCAACGTGTGCGAAGCCTTCTTCCGGGGCCTGGCCGATGGCTTTGTCAGCAAGCCCTTGCGCGTGGCCGCCTTCAAGGATGAATTGCGCAAGATGGGCTGCGCGCTTCCCTAGCCCTTCCCTTCTCGCCACTCAAAAGGCCGGGTCCGCCCGGCCTTTTTTTTGCCCCGCGCGTGCCGCCGCCCCACGCAAAACGGCCCCGGCAGGAGAACATCCCGCCGGGGCCGTGCGTTGTGTTGCCAGAAGCCTTAACCTCCGCGCTTCATGTCCTCGATGAGCCTGCGCAGGGTCTGAGTCTGGTTGGCCAGCTCGCCCACGGCCTGGGCCGACTGGCGCATGGCGTCGGCGGTTTCGCTCGAGATGCGGTTGATGTCCTCGATGCTGCGGTTGATTTCCTCGGACGTTGCGGACTGCTGCTCGCTGGCGGTGGCGATGGAGCGCACCTGGTCGGTGGCCGTGTCCACCAGGGACACGATCTCGTGCAGGGCCTCGCCGCTTCTGTTGGCCAGCTTGGTGGCTTCCTCCACCGTGTGCACGGCGCGATCCACGTTGTCCATGTTCTTGCGCGCGCCGTCCTGGATGCCGCGAATGGCTTCACCCACCTCGCGCGTGGCGTTCATGGTCTTTTCCGCCAGCTTGCGCACTTCGTCGGCCACGACGGCGAAGCCGCGACCGGCGTCGCCCGCTCGGGCGGCCTCGATGGCGGCATTAAGCGCCAGCAGGTTGGTCTGGTCGGCGATGTCGCTGATGACGTTCATGATCTGGCCGATACCCTCGGCCTGGCGGCCCAGCACGCCCATGTCTTCCTTCAGGTTCACGGAAACCTGCTGCATGGTGCCGATGCCTGAAACCACCTGGCTGACGACCTGGGAGCCCTCGCCCGCCTTCTTGCGGGCGTTGTCGGTGGATTCCGCGGCCTGGGAAGCGTTCCTGGCCACCTCGAGCACGGTGGAGTTCATCTCCTCCATGGCGGTGGCGGTTTCGGCCACTCGGGCGGACTGGACCTCGCTGCCCCGGCTGGACTGCTCCACCTGGGCGGAGAGCTCCTCGGAAGCGGAGCTGATGACCTCGACGACCTTTTCCAGCTGGGTGGCGGCGGCGATCATGCCCTCGGCCTTGGCGCGCTCGGCCTTGGCCTTGGCCTCGTTGGCCTCGTCCGTGGCGATGCCCGCCAGACGGGCCTGCTCCGCAGCCTCGGTGCTCTTCTGCTCGGCCTCGGCTATCTTTGCCTTCATGGTGGCCACCATGCCCTGCAGCACGTGGTACACGCCGCCTTGGGTCTTTTGCGGGCGGAAGGCCACGTTCAGGTCGCCTCCGGCGATCTTGCCCGCGACTTCGGCCAGGTAGCCGGGGTCTTCGCCCAACTGGGACATGACGCTGCGGATGAGGAGGGCGGCCACGGCAACGCCCAGAGCGGCGGCCAGGGCCAGGATGACAGCGGTGAGCATGAGCCCGCGCTTGTAAGTAGCATTGGCTGCCAGGCCTTCGTCGATACTGCCCTTGTTGTTGATCTCGATGATCTTCTGGGACGCGTCCATGGCGGCGTTGAAGGCGGTGCGGGCATCGCCGCCGCTCAAGGCCAGGGCATCCTCGTGCTTGCCCTTTTCTGCCAGGGCGAGGATCTGCAGGCTCTTCTCCTGGTAGATGGCCCATTGCTTGGAGAACTCGTCGTAGGCGGCCTGCTCCTCGGGCGAGGAGATGAGCGGAGAGTAGGCGGCCTTGGTCTTCTCCAACTGATCCAGGCGCTCATTGATGGCTTTGGCGCTCTTCTCGCGGTCGGAGGCGCTGGTCTGCGTCAGGTAGAGCAACTGCTGGCGGCGGACACCCTGGCCGAACCTGTCGAGTTTGGCGGCTTCGCGCACGCTGGGCAGCCAGTTGTCAGCGAGGCCGTGGACGTTCGCGTTCAGTGAGCCCAGACTGCTGAGGGCGACTGCACCTAGGGCCAGCAGCAGCAGAATCATGACCCCAAAGCCCAGGCTGAGTTTACGGGAAAGTTTCATGGCGGCGAACATGCGTACCTCCGGCGGTGATATGGTACGAAACAGGCAGCTCTACATATCCTGATAGCCGAAGTTTACGTACCGGGTCAATAAAATCGTCCTCAATATACGTCTTTTCGGCAAGGTAACGGTCAACTTAACAGTGCTCCGGCAATGTTTGAAAAAGAAAAGGGCCGGATGCTGCTGCATCCGGCCCTTGGGCTTGTAACAGAGTGGGCGGACTAGCCGCCGCGCTTCATCGTCTCTATGAGCCCGCGCAGGCTGCTCGCCTGGCTGGCCAAGTCTCCGACCGCGTGGGCGGACTCGCCCATGGCCGTGGCGGTCTCCCCGGAAATGCGGTTGATTTCCTCGATGCTGCGGTTGATTTCCTCGCTGGCGGCGGACTGCTGTTCGCTGGCGGCGGCGATGGAACGCACCTGGTCCGTGGCCACCTCCACCAGGCTGACTATCTCGCGCAGGGCCTCGCCGCTCTGGTTGGCCAGGAGGGTGGCCTGCTCGACGGTGTTCACGGCGCGGTCCACGTTGTCCAGGTTCTTCCTGGCGCCCTGCTGAATGCCGTTGATGGCCGCGCCCACTTCCTGTGTGGCGGTCATGGTCTTTTCGGCCAGCTTGCGCACCTCGTCGGCCACCACGGCGAAGCCGCGCCCGGCGTCGCCCGCGCGGGCGGCTTCGATGGCGGCGTTCAGCGCCAGAAGGTTGGTCTGGTCGGCGATGTCGGAAATGACGTTCATGATCTGGCCGATGCCCTCGGCCTGCTTGCCCAGCACGCTCATGTCCTCTTTCATGGACAGGGAAACGCCCTGCATGGTGCCGATGCCGGAAACGACCTGGGCCACGATGCTGGCGCCCTCAAGGGCCTTGGCGCGCGCCGTGCCGGAGGAGTCCGCCGCCTGCGAAGCGTTTTTGGCCACCTCAAGCACCGTGGCGTTCATCTCTTCCATGGCGGTGGCGGTTTCCGCCACGCGGGAGGCCTGGACCTCGGTGCCGCGGCTGGACTGCTCCACCTGGGCGGAGAGCTCCTCGCTGGCGGAGCTGATGACCTCGACCACCTTTTCCAGTTGCTCGGCGGCGTGCATCATGCCCTCGGCCTTGGCGCGCTCGGCCCGGGCCTTGGCCTCATTGGCCTCGTCCGTGGCTATGCCCGCCAGGCGGGCCTGCTCCGCGGCCTCTGCGCTCTTGGCGTCGGCCTCGGCGATCTTGGCCTTCATGGTGCTCACCATGCCCTGCATGACGAAGTACACGCCACCTTCGGTCTTTTGCGGTCGGAAGGCCACGTTCAGGTCGCCGCCGGCGATCTTGCCCGCCACGTCGGAGAGGTAGCCGGGATCTTCGCCCAGCTGGTTCATAACGCTTCGTGTGAGCAGCAGGCCAAAGACCACGGCGCAGGCGAAACCCAGGGCCATGAGGGCGTAGGTCAGACGCTCCGCGCTCTTTGCCTGGGCATCGTTTGCTTCGCTCAAGGCCTTGGCCTGGGCCACTTTGCCCTGCTCCATCTTGTCCACGGCCGCCTGGAGCTTCCGTGCGGCGTCGCGCCCCTCTCCGGCGAGAAGCGCGCGCGCTTCAGAATCCTTGTTCTGCGAATCCAGCAGGATCACATGGTCGGATACTTGATAGTAGGCTTCACGCGCCGCGCTCATGTCGCTCAGCAGCTGCTTTTCTCCCGGGCTCAGCGGGTGGTTGGCGAAGGCGTTCATCCGGGTGGTGATGGACTCGCGGAAGGTGGCCACCTGCTTCTTGCTGAAGGCCAGGTCCTCCGGCGTTTCCGCGTTCACCAGCTCCAAAAGGTTCAGGCGCAGGCGCTGCAGGGTGGTAGAGATTTCGGCGATCTCGGCCAGGGGAACAGTGGCCTCCTGGTAGAGCAGGGTGTCGGACGCGTTGACCTCTTTGATCCTTGTGACCCCAAAGGCTCCAATGACCAGAATGACCAGGGAGACCAGCAAAAAGCTGCCGAGGAGCTTTGTCTTGAGTTTGGCGTTGCTCAGTATATTCATCGGTTCGGCGCATCCTTTCGAGGGGGTGGTATAGGGAAGGGTGATTCTTATCCTCGGAAGGTCGGAAATGAAATACGCAAAACAGTCTGTACGTACTGAAATAAACGAAAAAAAACCGGGCCTTGGCTTGGCCCGGTCTTCACGTTTTGACTTTTGTGACGTTCAGTCCAGGGTCTCTCGTTCGCGGAATCCGATGAGATAGAGGATGGCGTCGAGGCCCAGGGTGGAGATGCTTTGCCTCGCCCCGGCCTTGACCTTGGGCTTGGCGTGGAAGGCTATGCCCAGACCCGCGATGCCGAGCATGGGCAGGTCGTTGGCGCCATCGCCCACGGCGGCCACCTGCTGCAGGCTGATGCCTTCCTTGTCCGCCAGGCGGCGCAGCAGTTCGGCCTTGCGCGCGCCGTCCACAATGGGGCCGATGACGCGGCCCGTCAGGCGGCCGTCCTTCACTTCCAGCTTGTTGGCGTACACGTAGTCGATGCCGAGCAGTTGCTTGAGGCGTTCGCCAAAGTAGGTGAAGCCGCCGGAGATGATGGCGATCTTGAAGCCCAGGCGCTTCAGGTTGGCGATGAGCCGCTCCGCCCCTTCGGTCAGGGGCAGGCTTTGGGCCACATCCTCCAGCACGTTGGCGTCCAGGCCCTTCAAGAGGGCCAGGCGGCGGCGCAGGCTCTCCTTGAAGTCGTATTCGCCGCGCATGGCCCCGGCGGTTATGGCGCTCACCTCGTCGCCCACGCCGTAGCGCTTGGCCAGCTCGTCGATGACCTCCACCTGGATCAGGGTGGAGTCCATGTCGAAGGCCACCAGCCTGCGGTTGCGGCGGAACACGTTGTCCTCTTGCAGGGCGACGTCCACGCCCATCTCGGAGGCCATTTCCATGAACTCGCGGCGGATGGCCGTCCAGTCCGTGGTGGAGCCGCGCACGGAGAATTCCACGCAGGCCGGGCGGGCCTCCGCGGCGCTGGCCAGGGAAACCCGGCCGGACAGGCGGTTGATGATGTCGATGTTCAGCCCGTGGCGGGCGAGGGCGCCGGTGAGGCGCGAGATATGCGCGGCCTCTAGTCTGCGGGCCAAGAGAGTGACGATGTGCCGGGGCCTGCCCTGCACGCCCACCCAGGTCTCGTAGCGGTCCGGGCCGATGGGCGTGAGCTTGAGGGTGATGCCCAGCTCATGGGCCTTGAACAGCAGGTCCTTCAGCACCGGCGCGGCCTGGGCTTCGTCGGGCAGGGCCACCAGCATGCCCAGCGTGAGGTGGTCGTGGATGACCACCTGGCCGATGTCCAGGATGTCCACCCCGCAGGCGGCCAGAACCCCGGTGAGCACCGAGGTGATGCCCGGACGGTCTTCGCCCGTGGCGTGGATGAGGATGATCTCGCGCATGTGCAAGGCCCCTTGGAGTGAAGTGGGCGCATCCTCGCACAAATCCCGGTTCGGCTCAAGCATCGGCGGGCTATGCGTATTGACAAATTATTGTCGAATCGCTATCATTTTGCCATGACGCCAAGTCCGCAGCCCCCCGCCTGGCGGGCCAGCGGCTAGCCAGATGCAACAACCCCGGAGGAATCATGCTGAACAATGGCGATGTGCGCTGCGGAGATTGTGAACACTACTCGGACGAGGGCTGCGAGGAGGCCGCCGAGGCGTTGGTGCTGGAGGGCTGGCCCAGGGCGAGCGTATGCCCGGAGGATTCGGCGGACGCCTCGCGCTGTCCGGAATTCTCCCCCGGGGCGGACAGTTTTTTGACCCAGGACGAGGAACGCTCTGGTCAGGAGGCCAGGGCACGGGTCGCGGCCATCAGGAGCTTCATGGCTTGGTGAGGCGGTCTGGCCGCTTTTTCACCGCCCGCCGGTTCCGTCCGCCTGCTCGGAATCGGCGGGCTCAATGCTTGTGTTTGTCATAACGCAATATGCGGTGGGAACAAGATGCTTACCCGCACACCGTTTGGCCCGCTTTCCAGCGTCAGCGCTCCGCGCAACTGGTGCCGCACCAGTCCGAACATGAGCTTCATGCCCAGGCTGGGCGCGTGTTCCGGGTGCAGGCCAGCGGGCAGGCCGGGACCGTCGTCGCGTACCTCCAAGCGCACGCGGCCATCGTCGTCGCGCCGGGCGCAGATGTCCACCTTGCCTGGCTGGCCCTCGCGCCTGCCGTGCTTGAATACGTTGGCCAGAATCTCGTTCAGGGCCAGGCCCAGGGGCACGGCCTGGTCCAGGCCCAGCACGAGACCGCCCAGCACCACGCTCACGCTCAAGGCCATGTCGCCGGAGTAGACCTCGCGCAATTGCCGGAACAGTGCACGCACATAGCGCTCCAGGTCTATGCCTTGCCCGGCTCCCGGGGCGCCCGCGCCTTCGCCGTGCAGTTGGGCGTGCACCAGGCTCATGGCCAGAACCTTGGCGCGCACCTCTTCCATGCTGCGCCGGGCCTGCGGTTCGGAGAGCCTGCGCCCGGCCATGTCGAGCAGCGATGACACCACCTGCAGGTTGTTCTTCACTCTGTGGTGCACCTCGCGCAGCAAGGCTTCCTTCTCGCGCAGCGAGGCGCGGATGCGCTCCTCGTCGCGGCGGCTGCGCACGATTCGCCACATGCCGTCCATGAGAAGCGAGACCTGCAGGCTGTCATCCGGGGTGTAGGGCGCGGCCTTGCCAGTGAGGCCCAAGACCGCCGCCGGGAACTCTCCATCCATGGCGGGCACGCCCAGGAAGCGTTCCATCGGCAGATATGCGCCGGGATACGCCTCTTTCAGGGCGTTGATGTCGTTGAGCAGAAGGGGCAGGCGGGTGGCGTGGACCACCGCCCAGGGCGAGGCCTTGGCCGCGGGGCTGTCGTCCGTGGGAATGGCGTCGGGGCGGGCTTCTCTGCGGCCGCCGCGCCAGGCCAGGGGCACCAGCTGCTTTCCGCCGGGGGCGACGAAGAAAAGCGCCCCGCCGCTGCTGCCGGTGAGGCGCTGGGCCTCGCGCAAGGTGAAGGCGGCCATCTGGGCCTCGGTGGCGGTGGTGAGCCGGGAGAGCTCGAACAGGGCCTCGAAGCGCGCCTGATTGCGGCGCAGCTCCTCCTCCATGTGCTTGCGCTCGGAGAGGTCCAGGGCTGTGCACACCATGCCCTCGTAGCCGCCGCTGGCGTCCATGATGGGCGAGGCGCTGACGTGCACCGGCAGGCGCGAGCCGTCCTTGCGCGTCAGTTCGTAGTCGGCCGAGCCGGAGAGGCCCAGGCTGCGCTCCTGCATGCGTTCCAGAGCCATCAGCCGCTGCGTGGTGTCCAGCACGTCGCGCGGGTTCATGCGGGCAAGTTCGGCCACGCGGTAGCCCAGCATGCCCGCCAGATGTTCGTTGACGAAAATGGTGTTCTGATCGCGGTCCACGGCCCATACGCCTTCGTGCATGGACTCCAGCAGCTTGCGCGACATGCGCTCGCTCTTGCGCAGGGCTTCGTCCGCGCGGATGCGCGCCACGGCCAGGGCGAAGAGCGCGGCCACGCGCTCCAGCAGCTGCCGGGCCTCTGCTTCGTCCGCCGGGGCTATGCCGTGGGCGGTGATGCTGCCGAGTTCCTCCCCGGCGTGGCGCACGGGAATGACCAGCCCCCGGCCTGTCTCGGCTGCGGGCAAAAGCCGGCCGTCCGGCCCCAGGTAATGCCCGGTGTCCTGGTCGCGGTGGGCGGCCAGCACCTGGCTGGCCCCGGTGACTTCCTTGGCGCAGGCTGCGGCCAGCACCTGGGTTTGAACGAGATCCTCGCATTCAAGCAGCACGCGGGCCAGGCGGCTCAAGGAGGCCTCCACGCGCTCCATGCGCACGCGGGCGCTGATGTCGCGCGCGGTGCCGCAATAGCCCGTGATGGTCCCGGCGGCGTCGCGCAGGGGCCGGGCCAGCACCTCTAGGGGCACCAGGCTTCCGTCGGCGTGGATGAGTTCCATCAAGAAGGAGGCCGGGGCGTCCTCCAGCGGGCCGGAGTTGATCTCGGCCCAGACCTTGAGGACTTCCTCCGCGCGCTGAACCGAGGCCGGGCTGAAGGTTTCGTGAAAGGGCTTGCGGAGCAGCCGCTCCATGGGCGTTCCGGCCAGAGGCTCGGCCGAGGGGCTTAAATAGGTCCAGCGCAACTCCGGGTCCATGGTCCAGATGACGTCCACCACGTTGTCGGAGAGCAGGGCGTAGCGGTGGTTGGACTCGCGCAGGGCGTCTTCCAGCCTGCGCCGTTCGGTGTTGTCGAAGAGGACGGCCTGGAGCACTGCGGGCTCGCCGTGCGCGTCGCGGATGATGGCGCTGCGCTGGAGCACCCAGCGCCTGTCGCCCCAGGCGCTGGTGACCTCGTATTCATACTCGTTGCGCAGGATGCCCTGGCGGTTCTCGTCCAGCCAGAGGGCGAGCTTGGGCCGCCATTCCGGCACCACGGCGTCGATGACGCGCGGGTCCGCGGCGTAGAACTGTTCCGGCGTGTAGCCGAAGATCCGCGTCACGCCGGGGCTCACGTACTCGTGCCGGCCGGTCTTCAGGTTCACGCGCATCAAAACCTGCTCGGTCCAGCTCTCGGCCAGCTCTCTGTAGCGGGCCTCGCTCTGCTGCAGGGCCGCTGCCGCGCGGCGGCTTTCGGTGATGTCTCGGAAAGAGAACTGCACCACCAGATCCTGCCCGGGCGCGCGCGGGCGCAGCACGCCCACCTGGTGTATCCAGCGGTGCTCGCCGTTTTTGTGCACCAGCTCGAATTCGTAGAAAGACTGCGGCTTGCCCTGCATGAAGTCGGCTATCCAGCCCCAGGCTTCCTCCCGCCACTGGGGGGCCACCACGCGCATGCCCAGGCCGGGGTCGTCGTAAAACTCCTGGGGAGCATAGCCCATGACCTGCTCCATGCTCGGGCTCACATACTCATGTCGGCCCGCGTCCAGGTTCACGGTCAGCACCACTTGGTCCGGCCAGAGCTCAATGAGCTGGCGGAAGGATTCCTCGGTCTGGCGCTGGGCCAGCTGGGCTTCGCGCAGGGGGGTAATGTCCGTGGCGACGCCCTGCAGGAGCCAGCCTGCGCCGTCCGGGGTGGGGCAGTAAATCTGGCGTTGGCGCACCCAGCGCTGCTGGCCTGTGGGGCCCACGACCGGGAACTCATATTCCTCGGCCACCTTGCCTTGGGCGACCTCCTGCAACCAGGTGCGCACGGTGTTGCGCCACTCCGGCGGCAGGCAGCGCAGGATGGTCAGCGGGTCGTCGTAGAAGTCCTGCGGGCTGAAGCCGCACAGGGCCGAAACCGAAGGGCTGATGTACTCGTAGCGGCCCTCCGGGAAGCGCATGGAGAAAAACACGTCGCGTGAATGCTCGGCCAGCATGCGCAAATGCCCCTCGCGCCGGGCGAAAGGCTGCATTCTTGGCTTGCGTGGGCGGCGGCGATGGGTTATACGGCTTTCGGACATGCGGTGGACCCCTGCGGGCGTATGCGCCCAAGGCACTGGCTACCGTACTTTGCCCGAATTTGCATCTGCCGTGAAATGCGCGCGCGCGGCGGGAATTTTCTTGACAGCGCGCTGAGCCGTGGATAGAAGGGCCTTCCTTCGGGGGCCGTTAACTCAGTTGGTAGAGTATATCACTTTTAATGATAGAGTCGAAGGTTCGAGTCCTTCACGGCCCACCAAAGTTTTGTCCGTCCCCATCGTCTAGTGGCCTAGGACACTGGCCTCTCACGCCGGCAACAGGGGTTCGAACCCCCTTGGGGACGCCAGCAAATTCAGCGGCTTAGGATGTAGACGCCTGAGCCGATTTCCCCGGACACAATGTCCGGACACAGTTCTGGAAGCCGCAGGTCAAAAACCTGCGGCTTCCTGCGTTTTGTGCTTGCCGTTTTCGGGGCTGGTGATGCCGGCCAGGACGTTCACCGATACAGACACTTCAGTGAGCCCCAGCTTTTGGAGGTAGCGTTCAGTGGTCGTTGGGGATTTGTGCCGAAGCAGGGCCTGTATTCTTGCGAGCGGCTCCCCGCTTTTGAACAACGTGGTCGCCGCAAGATGCCGGATTCCGTGAAATCCGAAAGGCTCCACCTCGGCATTCTTGCACAACGTTTTCATGAAGTGCTGGCGATGCTTGAACGGCTCTCCAGAGCACTGGTTGGCCCCGTAGAAGCCCTCTTCAACCAGGAACACATGATCGCCTGGCCGGGCCTCTCTCTGCGCCTTCAGGGCGGCAAGCGTGCCGACAAGTTCTGCCGAAAGTGGCACGCGGTCGTATTGCAGAGACCCGTCTTTGCGTTTTCTTGTCGGGATTGAGACCGTCTTGTTGTGAAGGTCAATCTCAGCCCACTTCAGCCCAAAGACCTCTTTCCGGCGGGCGGCGAGTTGCCAGAAGGTTTCAAGCATGACACGGTCCTGCCCTTTCGTGCTTTTGAGCGCCGCCAAGAATGCCTCCAGGGACGGTACGGCGCGAGGATGAGCCGTTTCCGCCATTTTCGCGGCACTTTTGAACGGACAGAGCACTTCGGGAAAGCCTTGTTCCGCTCTTTGTGTTGCGGCCCAGTTCCAGGCGGCAATGAAGTCTTTTCTGTCCTTATTCGCGGCATTGCCTGAGCGAGCCTTCGCCTGTTTCACCATGTAACCGGTTGCATCCTTCTTGGTCATTTTTTCAACCAGCAAGTCCGGGCTCACATGCTCGAACAGCAGGCGGAAGCAGTGAACCTTTTCTTCGTACGTGCTTTTGTCCTGGGTGCTCTTGCACCAGTCCAGGTATTCCGTTGCGAGCCGGAACAGGGACCAGGAGGCCGTGGGGGTCTCCATCTCCTCCGCACCCTGTGGCCGCTGCAGCGCTTTGCGCGCCTCGGCTTCCCAGGCCACGGCCTCGGATTTCGTCGCGAACAGCTTCTGGCGCATCGCTCCGTTGACTTGCACGTTTCCGCGCCAACGCGTCTGACCGCGTTTCATTATCTTTGAAGCCATCAAGTCGCTCCTTTATTCGATTTTCAAAGAACCGCCAGATGCCAGGCGCGACTTCTACGCCACCCCACCAGGTAGCGTGCTTCTTCAGAGTCCGTGTGTCGACTCCGAGAAGCGTTGCCAACTGCTTTGGCGTAAGCGGATTGCCCAATTCTTCGGCCAGTTCCACGTCTGCTCCTCACCATTAATATCGAAGGAGCAACCGAAGCAGTGTCTCCGAAATGCCGGCAACTACGGGAAGGATGCAAGGAGAAATTTGGGGGTGTGTCCACTGTTTTGAACAAGAGACGACGTCAGGTCTGCGAGTAAAAACCCGCCAGGAGCGGGATGAATCGCGGTACAGGTTTGCGGGCGAAGTCGCTGGCCGTCTCCGAAGGCGCGTCTTGATCTCGGATATATGTCTTCTTGCGAACGGCCCGGGCTAAATGTATCGTCCACGCCGGGAAACTCCCCGGACATCGCACACCGCCCCAGCCAAACGACGTTATGACACGACAGCACAACCTGCTTGATAAACATATTTTCAAAGACCATGAGGGCTGGCTGGCTTGGCTCCATGAGTCTCTCCCCAGGCCTACATTGCCCGCAGGTGCCCCAGTTGCGCTTGACCTCTTTGCTGGATGCGGAGGCATGGCGCTTGGCTTCGAAGCGCGCGGCATCGACACGGTCGGCTTCGAAATGAAGTCGGTGGCCGTGGAAACTTACAATCAGAACCTGCACGGAAAATGCGAGGAGACGTTTCTTGAGATCGGCCTGCCGACCGACCGCGCTGCAGACATCATCATCGGGGGTCCACCGTGCCAGCCTTTCAGTCAAATAGGCTACCAGCGGGGCAAGCGTGACCCCCGTGACGGCTTCCCCATTTTTCTGGACGCGGTGAATCGCATGCGGCCACGGGTCGCAATCATCGAAAACGTTCGTGGCCTGCTTTACCGGAACAAAGACTATTTCCGGCTTGTCGCCAAGGAGCTCGAACGGTTCGGCTACTCCGTTGATGCGCGCATCATGCACGCAGTCGAATATGGGGTGCCTCAAAAGCGAGAACGAGTCGTGATTGTCGGATCCCAGGTCGGCTGGCAATGGCCAGAACCGGTTGTCACCCACCCTGTCTCTGTTGGGATTGCGCTTGGCCTTGGGGCTTGGGAGGACAGGGGTGAGTCAAGGTACCTGACCCCCGCCATGGACCGCTATATCGCCGCTTATGAGAAGAAGAGCGCGTGCGTGAATCCCCGGGATTTGATGCCAGACAAGCCCAGCCGAACGGTGACTTGCCGGAACCTCGGCGGGGCCACGTCGGATATGCTTCGACTTTTGTTGAAAGACGGGCGTCGGCGCATGCTCACGGTTCGTGAGGGTGCCCGGCTGCAGAGCTTTCCAGACTGGTACGAGTTCGTGGGAAACGAATACGAGCGGTTCGAGCAGATCGGCAACGCAGTGCCACCTCTCCTGGCCCACGCCTTGGCTGGAAGTGTCATGCGTTGCCTGGAACGGCCGAACCATCGCCAGAAACGACAGGAGGAACCCTCCGTGAAGTCACTGCTTTCTTCAGACGAAAAGAAAGAGAAAGTCGAACAGGCGCTGAACATCATCAGGGCAGTTGGAATTCCTGTCAGAGACCTTACGCCCAGAGGACAAGAGCGCCTCGCGCTTGCCCTCATTGCCGTCGCAAGGCTTGAGCCGTCAGAACCATGGAGCAAGGCTAAAAGCCTATTCATTGACGGGACTGAGGCGATTACAACCCGACAGATTATTCGTTTTTGGAACAAGCATTACGACCAAAAGCTTTCAGAGGGTTCGTACGATGATGTCCGCCGCGAGGAATTGATACGGCTCGTAGAGGGTGGGCTAGTCGCGAGGAGCGCTGCAGATCCCACAGCGGACACGAACGACGGCACCCGGGGATACTCCGTGATGGAGCACGCACTGCCGTTGTTGCAGGCATACGGTGCCGTTGAATGGGAAGACGAGCTGAAAAAATTTCGGGCAACCGTCGGCGTCCTTCAGGACCGCTTGAGCAAAGCGAGAGACTTCAAGCGGATTCAGGCAAAATTGCCGAACGGTCAGCCGCTAAAGCTTTCGCCCGGGCCGCACAACGAGCTTCAAAAAGCAATTCTCGAAGAATTCCTGGAGCGGTTCGCCCCGGGATGTGAAGTGCTTTATGTCGGCGACACTGAAAAAAAGATACTTCACCACGACGCACAGCGCCTCGAATCGCTTGGGCTGCAGAGCTTCTCGCGTGATGCCCTGCCGGATGTCGTCGCCTACGACGCTTCCCGTAACTGGCTTTTCCTGATTGAGGCGGTTCACTCGTCAGGGCCCATCAACGAACTGCGCCATCTCGACCTGGAACGCTATACGGCGAGCTGCAGCGCCGGGTGCATCTACGTCACCGCGTTTCTTGATGCCGCCAAGTTCGCGAAATATTCGAAAAAAATAGCTTGGGAGACAGAGGTTTGGATCGCCGAAGCTCCGGAGCACATGATTCATTTCAACGGGGACAAGTTCCTCGGCCCCTATGCCCGGCAAGAGAGTCCGAAATAAGCGATTGCCTGAGTTCGCCTTTTTCGCGGGCAATTTTGAGGTACGCGCTATGCGCGACGCGCGGCACGCCGAAGTTGCGCCACATGTGCTCCGGAAGCTGTCTCCAGCTCATGCCTGCGCATCGCAACGCCCGCACGACTGGCCAGAATTCCCTGATTCTCGCGGACGCAGAATCACTGACGCCGCTCATCGGCAATACGTCCTGAGCTCGCTGATTCGATGATGACCGACGCGTTCCATAGCCTCGCGCATCGATTCCTCAACGCCTAGCCCGCGCTCAACCGCTTCAACCAAGAATGCTCGCACGTAGTTGTGGCGAAGCCCATGGGTGCCTCCCCATTGCTCGCAGGCGGCGTCCGCCGCCTTATGGAGGGCCGCCAGGTACGGCTTGTAGTTGACGCCGACGGTTCCGGAGTTCTCGTCGAGCCGGAGTTCAAGGTCGCGGTAGGTTTGAATCGGCACATACTGGATTCGTTCGTGTCCGCCTTTCCCCGCGATGTGCAGGAGCCCCGACCAGCGCCTGGTGACCGGGTCCACCGTCTCCCCGGCCAGATCGCCGCGCCCGACGTTAAGAGCTTCGGACACACGAAGCCCGGCTTCGAGCTGCAGCCGGGCCACCAGCCGGAATCCATCCTCGGAGACGGCACGGACGAGCCCCTGCGGGTCGGAGTACGCCCGCCTGCCCGTGTCCAAGCGCGGGGCCAGCGCGTTGCATCGAGCACGCACGGCGTCCAGACCAGGAGATAGCCGCGCCTCCGCCGAAGTCAGCATGGCGCGCGGGACCATGGAAAGGGCGACGTCGAGCTTTCCGAGCGCCGCCGAGCAGGTGCGCAATGTGTTGCAGGACCGGCCCTCTTCGAGCTTCGACAGCATATACGCTTCGGCGTGCTCCGGGCGGATGTCCCGGACGTGACGCACGCCCATGCCTTCGGCGAATGCCGCGAAATCGAGGGAAACGGACTTGTAAACGTCATATGTGCGGTAGCTTGTTATGGGCGTGTGCTCGGCAATCCGGGCCGAGGTTGCTCCGTTCCCCTCGCGGTGAATGGTGTCGCGCGCGGCAATCTTCGCCCTGAATCGGCTTGTGCCGACCTGGAGAATGCCGCTTGAAGCCCACACGCCTTTGATTTGACTCCCAAGTGTTCTTCCCATTGCGCCTCCGGTAAATCTTGTCGAAAATCGACGCATCCCGGCGTTCGTCTCGTGAACGCAAGACCTGGTGTGAAGTCACCGAGTCGCGAGCAGGTGGGAAAACTGCTCTACGCCTGCCAGAGGCGCAGGACTTGTGAAGGAATGGAGGGCAGGGGCGCGGGCACGTCCAGCATGCCTTTTCCTCTTTGTTGGTCAATTTGGAGGATGACCACTCGGAGTGCGCCCCCGCCGAAACGGGGCGGTCCTCTCTGCTCCAAAAGCATACGACAACGCATTTTGGGATCTCAAGACCCCGGATAAAAATTCTTGCCAGGTAAATTCGTTCCCCCCTGGACGGGCCATCCTCGTCGGCCTTGCGGACCGGAGGCGCTGTCCGCCGGCGTGGGCGTGCCAGGGCAAGTCCCTGCAGCGTGACCCTCGGCCGGCCATACCGGGAGCACACATCCAACAACTCGTCTCAGTCCTACCGGGGAGCATTCCCACATAAAGGAGGGTCGGAACAAATGGGCCTCGCCAGGGGGGCTGATAGCCTCCGAGAGCCTCGGGCGGAAAATTTCGCTTATTAAAATTCACGGGCTCTGCCAGCTCGGGCCTCTCATGACGTTTTAGCGTGCCTGCGGTTTGTTTCCCGCCTCGATGCGGCGCGAAACAAACCGCCCACAAGGACTTCCGGTAATTATGAAAGCGGTGAGGTTACCACCAAGTGGTGGACACGTCAGCCTGCGCGGGGTGGCAAGGCATGACCTCCACCTCGGAGCTCCTGGTCGAGACGGGCTGTCAGCCCGGGCATGTTTTTCAACTCGCACTGCCAGACGACAATGACCTTCCAACCTGCCTGCTCGAGTTCAAAAACCTGGAGAGCATCACGTTCGATGTTTCGCGCAAACTTGGACAGCCAGTAATCGACGTTCGACGCAGGAGTCGGGGCCAGGCTGCAGCCTGGGTGACGGTGCCAGAAACAACCGTGCGCCAGGATGACGGCACGATATTTGGGCAGAACGATGTCCGGGGTTCCGGGAAGACCTTTCCGATGCAAGCGAAAGCGGTAGCCCAACCGATGAAGGAGAGAACGGACAGCCTTCTCCAGCCCAGTGTGTTTGGACCGGATCCTCGACATCAAGCGACTTCTTGTTTTCTTGTCCAGCTTGTCCATGCTTCAGGTCTACAGGCTGTGACTCCGCAGTTCAAGGCGCGACCGTGACGGCCTCATGAGGCAGACCACACAAGAGGTGCGCGCGGGCTCGACGGGGATCTCTTCTAGATCTCCGACATGGAAGAGCCGAAAGGCCGACAGCCTGAAAGCGGAAGACGAAAGGCACATGCTGCAGCCCTGGATCTCGCCCCAGCCCCAGCGCCCTAAAAACAGCCGAGATATCCTGTTAACCGACGATCACTTTACTCTAGGCGATGATTTAGGTTGGTTTTCTTCCAGGCGACGCACCCGTTATGGATGGTGAGCAGTCGCCGCACAGTGCGGACGTCTACCCCTGCAGCTTCGGCGACGGCCTGGCCGGTAAGCTTGCGGCCGGCCGAAGCGAGGGCGTCAAGGGCACCGGCAATCGCCGCCGCGCATTTCTTTGCACGCAGACCGGCGCTGTAGCGTCCGCCTTCGGCTTTGTGAGACCGTATTTCGGCAAGCATCTTTTCCGGGGGCAGGCCTGACCCTTTCAAGGAGGGCAGTCCCATGGCCCCGTAGTTCCGCTCATCGCGAGTTTTGTAGCGCCAGCCGTTTTGGACGATGGATTTCGCGATGTCTTCATTTTCCGGATTCGAGAGCGGCCCATCGGTCGCCCCCCCTTGGAAGTCTTCCAAATGGCGGACAAGTTCGTCTTCCGAAACACCGTCTTGCTTCTGGTAATACGCAAGGGCGGCGCGAAAGCTTGCACAGTTCCGCATGCCGTCTATGTACTCGACAGCATGCCAAATTGGAGCGTCCAGAGGAGATGCCTCCAGGCGCAAGTCTGCGAGCGTACATGGTCCGCTGGCGTATCGCACCGCAGTGTTCCCGGGGAAAAAAGGATTCTTCGCCACGATGTTTTGGATCCCGCACGCGCGGTCACCGCCAACGGCTCGCACAAGCCGGCGGTGGACGTCTCGGAAGTAAAGCACAGACTCCTTTGTCGGGTCAGGGGGAAGCGGGCACTTGAGCGGCCAAAAGAGATGATAACTCCTCCCGGACAGGACAGCGAAAACGGGGTGCGGCAGGTTCAGGTCGTCGTACACAGCGGGGTCGAACGCAACGCGACGGAGCGCCAGCGCGGGGGTCTCCCCAGGCGCAGGCTCTGGCAGGCGCTGCAGGTCAACATCGACATGCATCCATGCATAAAAACCGGGGTTGATCCCGATATATGGGTACCTCGCGACCCTCTCCGAAGGCACACGATAAACCGGGCCATCCTTGGCCGCCTTGACAAGGACGTACCCAGGCGATTGCTCGAAATGCCGCCTAAACTCTTCAAAATAGGCGAGACAAAGCCCCATAGTGACCACCTTCGTGACTGTCGCTCTCTGCACAACAGATGATGGTGGCACATCGTGTGGGGGAATTTCCAGTTTGTAGGCGAGGGTTCTAATGCCGACAGATACCCGGCAACACACTAACAAACGTCGCAAAAACATGTTGCCAAACGGGGAATCGCCTTATATATATTTTTGAAAAAGGCAAATATGGGACCAGCCAAAGCGCTGAACTAGGTAAACCGATTTGCAAACAACAGGAGATGCCGTGAATCCGTTTTCTAGTCTTCCGCACGATGAGTTTCGCATAATTGATGGGCAAGGTGAGCAAAGTGAGCCAGTGAAAGGGATCATGTCACGGAATAAAGTGACCGTGTTTGACAAGACGATAAACGTGAGCATCGGTGATAAAGTTATACGGCTCCTTCCTGGCGGAAACACGGAGAAATATATTGTAGATGATTGCCATTTCCAAAAAGGGATGGGGGGCATTCCAGATCACTTTTCAATCACGCTAATACGAGAAGAGCACAAAAACAAAACAATTAGCGGCCAATCAATCAACATAAGCAATTCAAGCAACATCATAATAGGCGACGAGAATGTTCAATCATTGAACGTTGTAATGTTCGAGCAGTCGATGCGAGCAATGGTCGAAGCGATAGGAAAAAGCAATGCATCGGAGGCGGAAAGGTCTGGCGCACTTGACCAACTACGAAAATTTCTGTCGAACCCGACAGTTGCGGCGATTTTAGGCGGAGCGACGAGTGGGTTGCTTTCCCTCATCAAGTGATACTGTCTGCAGGTGAGCAATGCGCATAAGAGGAACGGTCAAAAAGTTCAGTGACTTTCGAGGGTTCGGCTTCATCCAAGGCGAAGATGGCGTTGAGTATTTCGTGCATATAAACCAGATAGCCATGGAAGGATACAGGACCCTCGACAGGGGGCAGCTTGTTGAGTTTGCACCGGTATCAACCGAAAAAGGATGGCAAGCGTACGAGCTAGAGTTGGCGGGTGACGTGCACAGGTCTCCAGATGTACCGATCGGGTCTCTGGACAATCCTTTTTTGCCGCAAAAGCCAATGATTGACCCGAGAAAGTTTGCAGGAAGAAATCAGGAGACAGGTACAGCACTTCGGTCACTGCATAATCAGATGAATATCCTTGTGGCAGGACCACGAGGGATAGGAAAAAGCTCTTTTGCTCGCCAGATAACACTAATTAATGAAGGCAACAAGTCTTTGCTCGAAAGAATCGGTGTTGAAGCAAAAGCATTTAACAATACGTTCGTAACTTGTGACTATTGCTGTCAGCCAAATGACTCTCTGCATGACATAGTCAACAATCTCATCACAATATTAAGCTATAAAGTTGTTGGGGCTGTTCCAACAACTGAAAAGCAAGTTAGCCAATCGCACAACATCGGTGATAGCTCTATAACTGTATCCACAACGGAAAGACATTATAGCGGAAGCGAGCTTGCATCGACATTTCGAATCAAGGTTTCGGAAATTTTTAAAAATGTCGACACGGTACGCAACGGCATCACTTTCTTTATTGATGAGATTGACACACTTGATGCATCTGTAGACATAGCAACTTTCATAAAAACTGTCACAGAAGCTCTTCAGGCAAGCGCTGAATTTAAATTTGTGTTTGTACTTTGCGGTGTCGCTGGGGCGTACACAAATTTACTATCACAGCACCCTTCTTTCGCACGACTATTTGAACAAATTACGCTAACGCAATTCAAAAATTCAGAAATTCACGACATGTTAACGTTGTCATTGCAGGATTCTGGTTATGCCATATCGCCAGATGCTGCAGCGCTTATCTGCACACTATCAAATAGATTTCCGCATCCAGTGCATCAGCTTGGCTTCTACTCTTTTTGCTTTGCCGAAAACAAACACATAAGCATTAAGGACGTTGAAGAGGCGAAGAAGTATATAACTACACGGCTAAAAGCCCAAGAGTTCCACAACAGGCTATCCGCTGAAACCACAAGCCCGTCATTCCAATTGCTTCAAGCGATGGCGCACATTGACCATGACCTCGTTAGTATTGGTGACCTGGAAAGGCGTCTTCCAGATTTTGATACCCAAAAAATTCTTGGTACCTTTGGCAGGCTTATGCAACGTGAGTTCATCGATAGAGATGGCAATAAGTATAGATTCCGGGAGCCACTTTTTAAGATTTATATAAGATGGGCGTTCCCCAAACAATCATCTCATAGATGATAGCAAAATAGCTCCGCTTGGACACAATCGGGACACAGTTTGTGGTGCTTTAGGTGCCTTTGATGCCCCTAGTGCACGAACAATTTCAGTGGGATGGTGGGGTGACATAGAGGCGACACTGGCCTCTCACGCCGGCAACAGGGGTTCGAACCCCCTTGGGGACGCCAGCAATCACAGGCGGTTCAGAGAAATCTGGACCGCCTTTTTCGTTGCGCCCGGAAGCGCTCTCAAACTGTTCATCTTGTGGCCCCGGGCCGGTGCGCGGGAATCGGTCTGAAGGCGCGGGCCAAGGGCCGGTTCACTGCCAGGAGACCGCCAAAGCCCAGCACCGCACCCCAAAAACAGGCGCAGACTCTTGGGGGTGGCTTCAGGCCTTGGCTTCCGCTATTTGACCCTTGCCTCAGAGGCAAACTTGCCGTTGAGGTAGAATACCGCGCTGCTGGACATGCCTTGCAGGTCCCCCTCCACCACGCAGGCCGCGAAGCCTTGGTCGTCCACGCAAACGGCTTTGCCGCTCTGCTTGCCGCCCGTGGTGATCTTGAGATCGGGCTTGGCCAGGACACGCTCTTTGGCGAAGGCGAAGATATGCACCTTGGTCTTTTGCGATGGGGCGGGGATGGCCAGCCTGCGAGCCGCGGCGAGCCATGCCGGATAGTTGGGGGTCTTGAAGAGCGGTTCGGAGGCGACCGCTGCCGAGGGCACGACCAGCACCTCCAGTTCGGGATCCCTTGAAGGAAGCGGTGCCGCCGAGGACGTATAGATCACCGGCCCGGCGAGCTTGCCGGCCGGCTGCTTGCCGCTCTTGCCCTTTTGGGCCGGGGCCGGAGCGGGCTTTGCCAGCGGGCCAATCTGGTATGTCGCGTTAATGACGTTCGCAGCCCTGACCCCGGTGGGGTGCTTCAACCGCACCAGGGCCCCAACGGTCACCCGGCCTCCCGGGTCTTGCTGCTGATTGAACACCTCGACCCCGGCAACCTCGAAGCCGTCATATGCAAATTTTTCGAACGCGGCCTTGAAGTCGCCCCGCGGAGCCCACCCCACTGGCGCGTTGGACGTGTCGCGGCGCATCATCTGCAAGACCACCGCGGCGATGACGGTTTGAGTGTCCAGGTCGATGACCGGATCTCCAGGAACGCGCTTCACCTCCACAGGGGGTGGAGCGGGGCTTCTTTGGACCGTGACGCAGGCTGACAACACCGCCGCTATGGTCAGGATGACGAGGGTGTGGCGTTTCATGGCTAGTACATCCTGGCCCAATGGGTGGCGGTTGGGGCGTGTGAACGGTTCGTCTTCGTATCCCTGGCGGCGGCGTTCTGGATGGCCTGCCCCACCCCGGTAATGACCGACTTGATGAAAGCCTGCTTCTCCGTGTCCTGCGTGACCGCATAGCCCTTGCCCACCGTGTTCGCCACCTTGACCACGGTGTACGCGCCGCCGGCGGGGATGAAGAATGAGGCCACCGTGCCTGCGAAATCCGCTACCTTCGCTCCGTAGTACAAGCCGTTGTAAATGCCCGCCCAGGTCTGGTGGCTGAAGAAGCCGTCATACTCTCCGTATTTGTCCTGCACCGGGCCGATGTCGACAGTGCCCCCGGCCACACTGCCGGACGGACT
>NZ_DATMYK010000118.1:0-12456 GCF_035560995.1 Humidesulfovibrio sp.
GCGTGAACCGGCGCAAAAACTCCACCCGGCCGGAACGCCAGGCCCACACCTGCGGGCTGACGTAATAATACACCGGGATGCCGAGCTTTTTGGCGATGCGCGCCACGCGGAAGTGGAAGTCCGGGCAATCGATGAGAATAAGCGCGCGCGGCCGGGCGGCTATGAGAGCCTTTTTCACATCGGCCAGAAGCTTGAGGATGCGCGGCAGGCCGGACAGGACTTCCGTCAGCCCCACCAGGGAGATGAGGCGCATGGGGAAACGCAGGTCGCAGCCCGCCTTGGCCAGGGCCGGGCCGCCCATGCCCAGCGCCGTCAGGCTCGGCTCCACCTCGCGCAGGGCGGAAAGCAGCGTGGCCGCGTGGATGTCGCCGGAGGCCTCGCCCGCGCTGATCCAGACCGGGCCGCGCGGGTTCATGCAGGTGCTGTTGGCGGGTGTGCTCATTCGCAACAAATACCGTGATTCCCGGCCCGGCGCAAGGCGCGCGCCAGGGGGCGCGCCAGGTGGCAGGGGGGGCGGCACGTTGCAATGCCCGGCCGGAGCATGTAGGAAATGCCTGCCCGGCCGCGCGCTTTCCGCGCAGGCACAGGGCGCCCACAACCCCCAATGCGGAGCGTTCCATGCAGAAAGTCGGCGTCATCGGTCTTGGCTCCATGGGCAAGATTCACCTGCGCAACTATTGCGAAATGCCGGGCGTCCAGGTCATGGGCGTCATGGACCTGGCCCAGGCCAACCTGGATGAGGCCAAGGAGCGCTTCGGCGTGCCGGGCTTCACCAGCCTGGACGAACTGCTGAAGCTCGAGCTGGACGCGGTGAGCATCAGCGTGCCCACCATGCTGCACTTTGAGGTGGGCATGAAGGTCATCGAGCGCGGCATCGCGCTCTTGCTGGAAAAGCCGCTGGCCGCCACGGCCGCACAAGGGCGCGAGCTGGTGGAAGCCGCCAAGGCCAAGGGCGTGCCGCTCATGGTCGGCCACATCGAGCGCTTCAACCCGGCCATCCAGAAGGTGAAGGAGCTGGTGGCCGAGGGCCTCGTGTCCATCGAGATCGAGCGCGTGGGCCCGTTCCCGGCGCGTATCCAGGACGTGGGCGTCATCCGCGACCTGGGCTCCCACGACATCGACCTCCTGCGCTACATTTCCGGGTCCGAGTTCGAGAGCGTGAACGCCGTCTACTCCACCACCCTGGCCCCGCACGAGGACAGCGCCTTCATCGGCGCGCGCATGAAAAACGGCGTGCTGGGGCACATCAAGACCAATTGGCTGACCCCGGCGCGCTCGCGCAAAATTCGCGCGGCCTGCAAAGACCGCTTCATCGAGGCGGACTTGATCGCCCAGCAGGTGCGCGAGTACGGCCCCTTTGACGCCGCGGCCAAGACCTATACGGTGAAGGAGCTGCCGGTGATGCAGCGCGAGCAGATGCGCGAGGAGCTGACGCAGTTCCTGGCGGCCGTGCGCGAGAAGCGGCCCACGCCCATCAGCGGCGAGGATGGCCTTGAGGTGCTCAGGATCATCGAGCTGGTGTTCGCCGGAGGCGGAAAGGCCTAGGCGGATTCTTTCGGAACTGAAGGATTCATGCGGCCTGCCGGGAAACCGGCGGGCCGTTTTTTTGTGCTTGAAGGGGGCGGATCAGTTCGCCGCGAACACGCGCACGTAGTTCTTGATGCGCGTGGCCCCGGCGATGTGGGCGCTTTCGAGAAGCTGCTCCTCCTCGGCCTTGGTGCGCACGCGGCCGAGGAGCACGGCGTTGCCCTCCACCACATGCACGCGCACTTCGCGGGTGCGGATGCCCGACAGACGCAGGATGTTGTCGCGCACTTCGCCGTCGCTGACGCGCCGCAGCGGCCCGGAACCGGCCCGGAACAGGCACAGGGTGATAAGGCTCACGCCCTTGACGGAGCCCATGGCTTTGCGGGCGCGCTCCAGTTCCTGGTCGTCGGCGTAGGTGCCCACCACGTAGGCGCGGTCCTGAGACACATAGGGGATGGCGTAGCGCAGGTTGCCGCCTTGGCGGTCCAGCACCGCGCGCAGCCGGGCCTCGGTCTGGGCGTCGGCGCTTGAATCAAGCTCCAGGCTCTTGCGGGAGTTGAGGCCCATGGCCATGTCGTACCCGGTCTTGCTCGTCTCGGCCACGTTCAGCACGTCCATGGCCGCAAAGAGCGGCATGGTCGCGCAGCCGCCCGCCGAAAAAGCGAGCAGGCACAAAAGCGTGGCCAGACGGAGGGGTCGCACGGGAAGCCTCCAAGGGTGATGCCGGTTTTGCGGCGCTGGCGAAAGGCCGTTGCCGCGTGCGGGGGTCGGCGCCCCCATGGCTTGCCTGTCTTGCTGGGCCCGTGCGGCCCAACACCTTATGGTTGGCGCACGCAGTCCCGGCCCGGAACTGGCGGCAGCGGCAGCAGACTGCCGTCCCTGCGGCACAAGGCCACATAGTACGGCTGTCCGGCCATCCACTGTTCGTAGATTTTAAGCACATGGGCCGGGCGGGTGGTCCAGGCGTCCCACTTCCGCTTCTTGATCACCAGCACCACGTCCTCTTCAGCCACGAACTTGTCCAGGGCCTCGTAGTTGGCTGATTCAAGAATCGGGCCGCCGAGATAATAGGAATAAATGCCCTGGTAGATATCGTGCGCCACCGGGGTGTATCCCTGTTCCTTGTATGTTTTAAGCAACATTGCCTGCGGCTTGGGACTCATGATGATATCGAGCGCCGGGGCCAGGGTGCGGCAGGCGGGCTGCACCCAGGCGGCGGTTAAAAGCGAAAGCGCCAATAAAACGTTACGGGAATCCTGCCGGCGCAGGAAAAAAAGGCCCAGGCCGCAGGCGGCGAAGCCCCCGGCGACCATGAGCGCGCCCGGCAGTGCGCCGCTGGGCGAGATGACCTCCAAGGGCACCGGCAGGAAGCGCTCGCCCTGGGTGGCCACGGCGGCGAAGGCGAAGAACATAAGCCCGGCTGCGACCCAAAGCCTGCTCCAGGGCAGGCGGCGGTCCTGCAGGGCCAGGGCCAGCAGCAGGGCCAGGGGCGGCAGCTGCGGCAGCAGGTATACCACCACCTTGCCGCTCAAAAGCGAAAGCAGGCCAAGCCCGCTGAGGGCGGAGAACCACAGCCAGGCTTTGGCGTCGCTTGCGGGGGAGGTCTCTTTGCGCGCGGCGAAAAGGCCGCTCCAGAAGCCGCCGCTGAAGAGCCTGCGCACGGGCAGGGCCACGGGCGCCAGCATCCAGGGCAGCCAGCAGGGCGGAAAGGCGATGAGGTAGAAGTACCAGGGCTCGGCGTGGTGGAAGGTCTTGGTGGCCCGCTGGAAGATCTGCTCGTAGAAAATTTTATGCAGAAACTGCGGCCCTTGGACGAAGTAGGCCGCCACCACCCAGGAGAAGACCACGGCGAGGAGCACGGCCAGACCGGGCAGAAGCGCGCGGCTGAAGAACTCCCGCGCGCGGCCCCGCCAGGTCAGGAAAAGCATGGTGGTGACGATGGGGAAGGCCAGGCCCAGGGGCCCCTTGGTGAGGGTGGCCAGGGCGGCGAGCCCCATGGCCAGGGCGGCCAGTCTGGCCCGCCTGTGTTCCTCCCCGGGGCGGAAGGCCAGGCAGAAGGCCGCCTGGGCGGCGATGATCAGCGCCGCGAACAAAAGGTCCATGCGCGAGTAGTGCAGCAGCCCGGCAAAGAAGAGCGTGGTCAGCAGCACCAGTCCGGCCAGCGGGCCCGTTTCGTCCGGCAGGCGCAGCACGCGCGCCCACAGCAGCACGGCGTAGAGCACAAGCAGGCCGCTGACCGCCGTGCCCAGGAAGAACACCGCCGGGTCGGGCGTGCCGGTAAGCACGTCCAGGGCGCGCAAAAGCCAGAAGTACACGGGCGGCTTGTCCGGGTAGGCCACGCCGTTCAGGTTCAGCACCAGCCATTTCCCGCGCAGGAGCCCGGCGTAGGCGTCGGCGTAGCGCACCTCGTCGGAGAACCACAGGGCGCGGGAGGAGAGCGTGCCCGCCGTCTGCACGGCGGTGAGCATTGCCAGGGCCGCAAAGGGCCAGCGACGGATGAGATCCCACAGGCGCTGCATCAGCGGCCTCCAAAGAGTGCGAAACGTTGTGCGAGGAAGGTGGCCAGCCTTGGGGTTAACCATGGAGCAAGGCGGCTGGCGAACAGACCGCCCAGGCCGCCCAGGACCAGGCCGCCCAGAAGATCGCTGGGGTGGTGCGCGCCGACGAACAGGCGGCTTGCGCCCATGGCGGCCAGCAGCAGGCCCATCAGCACGGGCACCAGGAGCGCACGGGCGAATAGCGCCAGCGTGCCCGTCTGGACGCTCATCTCCGTGGTG
This sequence comes from Humidesulfovibrio sp., assembly GCF_035560995.1. Taxonomy (GTDB): domain Bacteria; phylum Desulfobacterota; class Desulfovibrionia; order Desulfovibrionales; family Desulfovibrionaceae; genus Humidesulfovibrio. The sequence goes on from NZ_DATMYK010000118.1 coordinate 4,305, forward strand.
TGGCCGGAGGGCATGGAGTTGTGCGCGCCGTCCAGCGACCAGGGGATGCACTCCCCGCCCACGCCGGGGCGCGGCCTGCCGATGCCGATTTTGAGCACGCGCTCGATGGCGAGGGAGAACAGCAGCTGCGCCGCGAGGTAGGCCAGCGCCCAGGCCACGAGATCGGCCCGGCCGCGCTTGAGGCCCAGGCCCAGCATGGCCGCGAACACCAGGTACATGGCCGGGTTGCCCCAGTCGGTGTAGAGCTTTACGAGCTTCAGCGCATCCGGGTGTGCCAGCCGCCACTGGGCGAAATGCGCGGCCACGGCGGCTTCATCGCCGATGAACAGGAAACAGGCGGCCACCACGAGGAGCAGCGGCAGGCACAGGGCGGTCCAGACCACAACAGGGGCGGCGGATATGGATTGAGGGGCGGTGCGCGGCATGCGGCCTTATAGGTCGATTCGCGGGAGGGCGCAACACGGGCCCTGGCGATTGAAACAAACGCGCCCGCCGGGATCGTTCCGGGCGGGCGCGGCGTTTTCCGTGTGTGGCCGGGCTAGGCGGCGGTCTTGTCCTGGTCGCCCACGCAGCGGTCCACCTCGCGCACCTTGGCCAGAATGCTCTTGCCGATGCGCTTGAACTCCGAGAAGTCCGCCGGGTGGTACGAGTGCCGCGTCTTGGCAAGGCCCGCCAGGTCGATGGTCTCGTTGAACAGGTAGGGCAGGTACAGGGGATCCTGGCGCACGAAGAAGAGCGCCTGCTCCAGCAGGGTGTGGATCTCCTTCTGGCTCTGGCCGCACTGGCGGAAGAGCTTCTGCATGCGCCGCTCCAGCCCGCGGATGGAGCTGGTCCAGATGTGGCTCCGCGGCTCGAAGCGGTAGCCCTTGGACTGGCCGCGGGCCTGACCCAGGATGTTCAGGAAGCGCTCGCGGCTGGCCGGGGCCGAGGACAAAAGGCCGGTGCTGCGGGCTTCCTCCAGGTCCACCGGGGGCGCGCCTTCGATGACCACGCCGCCGCCGTACAGGTTGCTGATGCGGTAGGGGACCTTCTTCAGGTCGTTCTCCAGGTCGCGCTTGCTGGTCAGGTACTGGATGCTCGAAATGATGTCCTCGCCCCAGAGGTTCTTGAGGCGCTGGTGCATGCCCGGATCAAAGGGAATCTGCAGGGAGGCCGCGTGGTGGCCTTCGGCGTGGGTGGTTTCGCCCTTCCAGGCGAAGTCCTGCCCGACCAGCAGGATGCTGCCCGCGCCCATCCAGCGCAGCAGGCGCACCAGGGTCAGGCTCACGTTGCCGCCCGCGTCCAGTACGAACTCGCGGTCCTGCAGCACGAAGGTGGCCATTCCGCCCATGGTCCACAGGGGCAGGGTGGGGCCGGGGTAGCGGCGCACCACCTCGGGGTCGACCTTGGTGGAGTAGATGAGCGGAATGTCCTTGGCCCACTCGGCGTCCAGGCGGTCGTAGACCGAGAGCATGGAGCCGTCATAGTCCAGCGCCAGGCAGAAATGCGGCTTCAGGTCGTAACGCTTCAGCGCCGGCAGGGTCTGGAGGGCCGTGGTGTACAGGGCGTAGCCGGGGTTCTTGGCCAGTTCCGGGGCGAAGCGGGCCAGCGAGGGCCCGGCTCCCAGCACCACAGCGCCCACGCCATGGGCGGCGTCCTTCAGGGGCAGCAGGCTGCCGTCGGCCTGGGCCCGGCGGTAGTTCTTCAGCTCGTTGCCCACCATGACGTCCTGGCGGCAGCGCAGGGTGATCATCTCCACGCTGAAGTTCTCCAGGCGGTTCTTCACCGTGTCCATCCAGCGGGAGTATTCAGGTCCCAGCTGGCGGCTGGGGATGTCCGCGCGGAGGTAAATTTTGCCGTACACGTACTGCAGGTCCAGGTTCTTGATGTATTCCTGGAGGTGGTCCTCGTTGGGCGTGATGAAGTGCAGCTTCTTGTTCTCGAAGAAAGGCCGGTAGTCCGTCTGGCCCAGGCAGGCCAGCATCAGCGCGGGGTTGGGCTCAAGCACAAGGATCTTGTGCGAGTCCGGGGTGTTGACCAGGAGGTGGTTCAGGCCGTAGCCCAGGTTGCAGCCGATGACGATGCTGGCGGAGAGGTCCGGCTTTTCGATGACCGGCCAGTCCTTGTACAAAAGGCCCGGGGGCATGCTTTCGAAAAGGCCCGTTCCAGAGGCCATGCGGTAGTCAATGGCGCCCCATCTGTTGACAAAGACGCTGGTTTTCAGGGACTGTTCATCGAAAGGGCTGCCCGAAAGCCAAGCGTACACGGCCGGGCTGGCCTTCTCGAGCGCGGTGATGTTGTCTTTCAGGAACGGATACATGGTCATATTGCCGACCTCGCTGGTTTGATGGACGGCTTTGCAAAACATGGGCCAGCGGTCCCCCGCATTCCGGGGCCCCCGCGGGACAGAGGCATACGATGGAGCGCACGGATATTTTGAGGCTTGTCGGCAACACTCCCCTGGTGGAGATACGCCGCCTGAACCCCCACCCGAACGTCAAAATCATGGCGAAGGTGGAGAGCATGAACCCCGGCGGGTCCATCAAGGACCGCGTGGCCGTGGCCATGATCACCGCTGCCGAGAAGAGCGGCGAGCTGACGCCGGAAAAGACCATCATCGAGGCCACCAGCGGCAACACGGGCATTGGCCTGGCCATGGTGGCGGCGGTGAAGGGCTACAAGATGTGCCTCATCATGCCCGACTCCGCCAGCGAGGAGCGCAAGCGCATCATGCGCGGCTACGGGGCGGAGATCCGCCTCACCCCGGGCAAGCTCGGCACCGACGGTGCCATCGAGCTGGCCTACCGCCTGGCCAGAACCGAGCCGGACACTTACGTGCTCATGGACCAGTTCAACAACCCCGCCAGCATCGCCGCCCATTACGAGGGCACCGGCCCGGAGATTCTGGCCCAGACCGGCGGCGCGGTGACCCATGTGGTGGCCACCCTCGGCACCTCGGGCACGGCCATGGGCCTGGCCAAGCGCATGCACGAGCACGGGGGCGTGCAGGTCTGCGCCATCGAACCCTTTGCCGGGCACAAGATCCAGGGCCTCAAGAACATGCACGAGTCCTATCCGCCGGGCATTTACAACAAGAAGGCCCTGGACCAGATCCTCCACGTGGAGGACGAGGAGGCCTTCGAGGGCTGCCGCCAACTGGCGCGCCAGGAAGGGCTCTTTGTGGGCATGAGCTCCGGCGCGGCCCTGGCCGGGGCGCTCAAGCTCGCGGCAAGCATCGAGGCCGAGGGCAAGAGCGGCTACATCGTGGTGATCTTTCCGGACGGCGGCGAACGCTACCTGTCCACGCCGCTGTTTGCGCCCAAGACTCTGGACGGCCTGCGGCTGATGAACCTGGCCACGGGCGGCAAGGTCCACCTGGACGCCACGGGACAGCTGAACATCTACGGCATCGGCCCCAGCCTGGACGAGCCCGACGACCCGGACGCCTGGCGCAGGCTGGTGCTGGCCGATGTGCTGGCCCGGCACCTGAAGGCGCGGGGCGCGCAGGTGAAGCTGGCCGTGGGCCTGGCCGATCTGGACGACCGCACCCTGGCCGCCGCGCGCGAGGCCGGACTTTCCCGCGCGGACTACGCCGCGGGCGTGCTGGCGCGCATCAAGGCTCGGGCCGAGGCCCTGGGCCTGCTGCCGGAAACGGTCTTCGAGCCCGCTTCGGCCTCCGTGCCCAAGGCGCTGGAGATCTGCACCGCGCTGCTGGCCAAGGGGCAGGCCTATGAGAAACTCCGCAGCGTGTACTTCGACGTGCGCCGCGACAAGCGCTACGGGGCCATGAAGCTCATGGACATGGACGGCCTTTCCGTGGGCAAGACCGTGGATTTGGGCGACTACGTGAAGGACAACCCGCTGGACTTCACGCTGCTCAAGCGCGCAACTTTGCAGGATTTGAAGCTGGGCGACATCATCGAGACCCAGTGGGGCAACGTGCGGCCCAGCTGGTTCGTGCAGATCGCCGTGGCGGGCCTTTCCGCCCTGGGCCGCGTGGACGTGCTGGTGGCCGGAGAAGACCACCAGTTTCCGCACCTGGAGAACCTGCGCGCCATCTGGAGCGCCGCCGGGGTGGAGCCCAAGGCCTGGCTGGCCGACCGCAAGATCTCGCGCTCCGACGTCACCGGCGGGACCGGCGCAGTGGAGGCCGAGGCCGGTGGCGAGGCCCTGGACCTGAACTCCCTGCTGGAGCGCGCGGGCGGGCCTGCCGCGCTGCGCCTGTGGCTCTTGTCCGTGTCCTACCGCAAGTCCCTGGCCGCCACCGGGCAAAGCCTGTCCATGTGGGCGCGCAACTGGCACAAGGTGCAGGAGGCCGCCTGCGGCCTGCGCCTGGCTTTGGGGGAGACCCTGGGCGAAGGGGACCACAAGCCGGGCGACCTGCCCGAGGACGTGGAGCAGGCCGTGTTCGAACTCAAGGCCGGGCTCACCGCCGCGCTGGAGGACGACCTTTCCCTGCACCGCTACTGGCCCAAGCTGTTCACCTTCGTGAAGCGCGTCAACGCCTGGCTGACCGGCGGCAAGATGACCGGGGCCTCGGCCTCGGCCTGCCTGAAGCAGCTGGAGGCGGCGGACGGGGTGCTGGGCATCCTGGACCTGAGCCAGATGCCCATTGCCTGCGCCTGCCTGCCGGGAGATGTTCAGGAACTGGTTGCCAAGCGCGAGGCCGCGCGCAAGGCCAAGGATTTCGCCGCCTCCGACGGCCTGCGCGGTGAACTGGCCGCCCTGGGCTACCGGGTGGAGGACACGGCGCAAGGTCCGCGCGTGTACGCCCGCACCTGCGGCCACGCCTGCGGACGCGACTGCGGCGCGCGCGCCGCCGGGAAGGTGTCCTAGATGGACCGCGCCAGCCTTGTTTGGGCCCTGGCCGGGTGCGCCTGGCTCGGTTTTGCGGGCATCGCCATCATCTGCGGGGCCCTGCGGGTGAAGCTGCTGGAACCGCTCATGGGCGAGGCCAAGGCACACGTCGTGGGCACGCTCCTCGTGTGCGTGCTGCTCATGGCGGCCATCCAGCTCTTCGTGGCCGCCTCTGGCCTCACGGAAACCTGGCCGCTCATGCGCATCGGGGCCTTCTGGACCATGCTGACCATCTGCTTCGAGTTCTTCCTCGGGCTCATGGTGCTCAAAAAGCCCCTGGAGGAGCTGCTGGCCGACTACAACATCTTCAAGGGCCGCGTGTGGGTGCTGGTGCTCGTCACCACCTTCTGGGGCCCGGTGTGGGCCGGGATGCTGCGGGCGGGCTAGGGCTGCGGCGTTGTTGCGCTGCGGGCGCACGGCCGAACGCACAGGCCCCCTGGCCGGAAAACATGGTTTCCAGCCAAGGGGCCTGTGCCGTTTTTAGAGCGGGAGCATCGGACGCCGCGTTTCTGGGCCTCTCTCCGCTCTCTATCTCCGCGTAAGGCCGTACTTTTTGAGCTTGTACTGCAAGGTGCGGCGGCTGATGCCAAGGGCGTCGGCCGTTTTCTCGCGGTGCCCGCCGGAGGCGTCCAGCGCCTGGCGCAGGGCCTCGCGCTCCGCGTCCTCCATGGCTCCGGGCAGCCCGGCGGAGATGTCCACCCCGACCGCCTGCCCGGCCTCGCCCGGTGCGCAGTTGCCGCCCGTCACCAGCCCGGCGATCTGCGGCGGCAGAAGCTCCGGCCCCAGGTTGTCCGAGCGCGCCAGGATGAGCGCGCGCTCCAGCACGTTCTCCAGCTCGCGCACATTGCCCGGCCAGTTGTGGCGCGAAAGGGCCTCCACAAAGGCCGGGGCGATGGAGCGGATCTCCTTGTGATTCTTGGCGCCCAGCTTGCGCAGCAGGTGCCCGGCCAGGATGGGCAGGTCGCCGGTGCGCTCGCGCAGGGGGGGGATCTGCACCTCCAGCACGGCCAGGCGGTAGTACAGATCCTCGCGGAAGCGGCCGCTGGCCACGTCGGCTCGCAGGTCGCGGTTGGTGGCCGCCAGGATGCGCACGTCGGTCTCCACGGCCTTCACCGAGCCCAACGGCTCCACGATCTTCTCCTGCAGGGCGCGCAAAAGCTTGGCCTGGAGCGTTGCGGGCATGTCGCCGATCTCGTCCAGGAACAGGGTGCCGCCGCTGGCCAGCTGGAAGCGGCCGGGCTTGTCCTTCACCGCGCCGGTGAAGGCTCCCTTCACGTAGCCGAAGAGTTCGCTTTCAAGCAGATCGGCGGGCAGGGCCGCGCAGTTCACCTTGATGAGGGGCTTGCGGGCGCGCGGGCTGGCCCGGTGCAGGCCGTCGGCCACCAGCTCCTTGCCGGTGCCGGATTCGCCCAGGATGAGCACCGTGGCCTCGCTGGGCCCCGCCTGCTCGATGAGTTCGCGCACGCGCACCATGCCCGGGCTTGCGCCCACCAGGGCGTCCGTGGCGCCGCCCTGCAGCTCGGAGCGCAGGCGGGCGTTCTCCTCCAGCAGGCGGCGGTACTCGTAGCTTTTCTCCAGCACGGCGGTCAGCTCGTCGTTGTCCGCCGGTTTGGTGAGGTAGTCGAAGGCCCCGAGCTTCATGGCCTCCACCGCCGCGCCAACGCTGCCGAAGGCCGTGAGGAGCACCACGGGCAGCGCGGGCATGCGCACGTGCAGCTCGCGCATGAGGGTGATGCCGTCCATGCCGGGCATCTTCATGTCCACCAGGGCCACGTGGGGCTGCGGGGCGTCGGGCTTGGCCAGCAGGGCCAGGGCCGCCTCGCCCGAGGGGGCGTCGGCCACGCGCCAGCCTGCGTCCTCCAGCACGGCGCGCACCAGCATGCGGTGGCCGGGCTCGTCGTCCACTATCAGCGCGGTGCGCTGGTCATTTGCCTGTGTTGCCGTCAGTGCCGTCATCTGCGTCGACATCAAGACCTCCGCCGTGTTCGCGGCTTTCGGGATCAGGGAAGAACAGGCGCAGGGTGGTGCCCTGGCCCGGCTTGGATTCGATGAGCGCGCGGCCCCTGTGTCCGCGCATTATGCCCTGCACGATGGCCAGACCCAGGCCCGTGCCTTGGCGCTTGTCGGTGAAGAAGGGCTCGAAGGCCTTGGCGCGCACGTCCTCGGCCATGCCTGCGCCGTTGTCGGCCACGCTGATCCACACGCCGGGCGCGCCGTCCTCCTCCGGGTTGCCCCGGAGGGAGGCGATGGTGAGCCGCCCGCCGGTTTCGGGCAGGGCGTCCAGAGCGTTGACCAGCAGGTTCAGCAGGCACTGCTTCAGGGCGTCCTCGTCGGCGTAGACCGTATCGGTCTGCAGTTCGAGAAGCGGCGTAACGGCCTTGTTCTCCAGGTCGAAGCGCAGCAGGCCGCGCAGGCTTTCGGCCATGCGCTTCAGGTCCACCTCGGCCGGGGCCAGGTCGCGCGGGCGGGCCAGAAACAGCAGGTCCGTCACCACGCGGTTCAGGCGGTCGGCCTCCTGCACCATGGTGGCGGCGTACGAGGCCAGGGGCTCCTGCCCTTTCAGCTTGGTGGCGAAGAGCTGGGCGAAACCGCGCAGGGAGGACAAGGGGTTCCTGATCTCGTGCGCCACGCCGGCGGCCAGGGAGCCGATGGCGGCCAGGCGCTTGGCCTCGGCCAGGTCTTCCTCCAGGGTCTTGATGCGCGTGCGGTCGCGCAGGAGCACCATGCGTTCGCCGCCCGCGCCCTCGGAGGACGCGTCGGCCTGGAGGGTGAGGGAGAGGATCTCCACCACCTTGCCCGCGTGCTCGAACTGCCGCCACTGGTAGGGCTTTGCGGCGTCCGTCCCCGCGGCCAGCCCGGCGAAGGGGAACTCGGACCAGTTGCGGCCCGTGAGGCTCTCGGCATCGCGCTGGGCCGGGGTCGCGCCCTCGGCCAGCAGCAACCGCGCGGCGGAGCCGTTGGCCGAGAGGATGGAGCCGTCGGCGGAGAGGGTCACCAGACCGTCGGGCATGTTGTCCAACAGCTTGGACTGGAAGCGTTCCAGCCGGGCGGCCTTGAGGGCCTGGTCGCGTCTGCGCAGGTAGGCGAAGGCCAGCACCCACAAGAGGCTTGCCGCGCCGAACACGTAGCCCGCCTGGAGCATGGCCGCGCGGCGGTAGGCCTGGAACTGGTCCAGGTGGCGGCGGGGGTTCAGCCCGGCCATGATGAACATGGAGGGAAATTCGGGCGAGCGGCCGATGCCCTGGCGGCCCGGCGGGGGCGGCATGTCGTCCAGCATCTCGGCAGGCATACCGGCGGGCAAGCCCGGAGTCATTCC
>NZ_DATMYK010000119.1:0-7668 GCF_035560995.1 Humidesulfovibrio sp.
GCATGTCGGCGTCCTCGCGCAGCACCAGCTCGCGCAGGTGTTCGGGGCGAAAGTGGGAGAGGATGGACAGGGCCTTTTTCGGCCCCAGCTTGTCGATGCCGATGAGCAGGCGGAACAGGTCGCGGTCGTCGCGCGTGGTGAAACCGTAAAGGTCCAGGGCGTCCTCGCGCACGATCATGTGCGTAAAGAGCTGCACCTCCCCGCCCTTCTGCGGCAGGGAGACCAGCGCGGTGCTCGGCAGGGCCAGCTCGTAGCCCACTCCGCCGGGGGTGACGACCACGCAGCCCTTGGCCGTGAGGTCCAGCAGGCGTCCTTCCAGGTAGGCGATCATGACTTGGCCCCCGTCAGCTTGCGCATTCTGCGCTCGTTCAGGTGGCAGATGGCCACGGCCAGGGCGTCGCTGGCGTCCAGCGCCCAGTCGGGTTTCTTCACGCCCAGAATCTGCGCCACCATGAAGGCCACCTGCTCCTTCTCGGCCCGGCCCACGCCCACCAGGCTCTTTTTGACCATGGTGGGCGGGTACCCGGCGACGGAGAGGCCGGCCACGGCGCAGGCGGCCATGGCCGCGCCCCGCGCCTGGCCGAGCTTTATGGCCGAGGCGCTGTTCTTGGCCACGAAGACGCTCTCTATGGCGGCCTCGTCGGGCGCGTGGGCGGCTATCAGCTCGGCCACGCGGGAGTAGATGACGCCGAGGCGTTCGGCCATGTCGCCCCCGCTTGGCGTGCGGATGGTGCCCACGGCCACGAGCTCGGCCCGGCCGGAGGCCTCGCGCACCACGCCATAGCCGGTGACCTGGCTTCCGGGGTCGAGCCCCAGCACGGCCACGGGCGCAGCCATGCTACCCCAGCTCTTCCATGATTTCGTCGGTGAAGTCGGCGGTGACGTAGACGTTGGACACGTCCTCGTTCTCCTCCAGGTTCTCCATCAGGGTCATGACCTTGCGGGCCGTGGCCGCGTCCACCGGGGTGAGGTTCTTGGGCAGCATGGTCAGCTCGGAGTTCTCCACCGCGATGCCCGCGTCCTCGAAGGCCTTCTCCACCGCGGAGTAGTTCTCCGGGGCCACGCGCACCTCAAGGGTGCCCTCTTCGGCCACCACGTCGTCGGCGCCGGCCTCCAGGGCCACTTCCATGATCTGGTCCTCGGTGTACTTGGCGGCATCGAAGGAGAGCACGCCGCGCTTGTCGAACATCCAGGCCACGCTGCCGGGCTCGCCCATGTTGCCGCCGGCCTTGCCGATGATGTGGCGCACTTCGGCGATGGTGCGGTTCTTGTTGTCCGTGGCCACCTCCACCAGCATGGCCACGCCGCCTGCGGCGTACCCTTCGTACATCATCTCAAAGATTTCGCCCCCGGCCAGCTCACCGGTGCCCTTCTTGACGGCCTGCTCGATCTTGTCGTTGGGCATGTTGGCGGACTTGGCCTTGGCGATGACTGCGCGCAGGCGGGCGTTCATGTTGGGATCGCCACCGCCCTTGGCCGCAAGGATGATATCCTTGGTGATCTTGGTGAACACGGCGCCCTTCTTGGCGTCGGTCTTGGCCTTGGCGCGTTTGATCGTGGCCCATTTGCTATGTCCGGACATGAATCCTCCAAAAAAGTATAATATGGGGCCCTGCGGCTCCGAAACAGAAAATTCTACAGAACCTCGCCCCGAAAGCCAAGCCCCAGAATGAAGGTCTCCTTGCTTTCCGCGCGGGAGCTTTTGGGCTTGAAGCCGCGCACCTTTTCGAACCAGGGCCGCAGCGACTCCTGAAAGGCCTTGGCGTCCGGCCCCTCAAAGATCTTGGCCACGAAATCGCCGCCAACCTTCAAGCGGCGCAGGGCCACGTCGCGGGCGCGCTCGCACAGCTCCACGCTGCGCGCCTGATCCGTGAACTTCACGCCCGTGGTGCGCGGGGCCATGTCGCTCATGACGAAATCAAAGGGCAGGTGCGGCTCCATGAGGGCCAGAAGCTCCGGCGTGTCCTCGAAGGCGTCGTGCACAAGAAACTGGACATTCTCCGGGAATTCCTGCTCCGTGGACTGGATGTCGAGGGCGAGGACAAAGCCCGCCGGGCCCACCTTCTTGGCCGCGAACAACGTCCAGGAGCCGGGCGCGGCCCCAAGGTCCAGCACCTTCAGGCCGGGCTTCAGGAGCGAGAACTTGGCGTCCAGCTCCTGCAGCTTGTACACGCTGCGCGCGGGGTAGTTTTCCGCCTTGGCGCGCTTGAAATAATGGTCGCGATATTGTTTCATGGGCCGTCCTGTGCCAGCACCACTAGCGTAATCCGCCCCGCTTGCCAAGAACGCCGCGCCAGCCGCCGCCACCGAAGGAGACGCAATGCCAGAACAGGCCCCCGAGCAGCAGACCGGCCGCCCCAGGCGCCAACGCATTCTGGACGCCCTGGGCCTGCCCAAGACCCTGCCCGCCTCGGCGCAGGACTTCCTGCCGCTCGGCCCGGCGAGACCCGGCCAACAGGACGTGCTGCTCCTGGGCCTCGGCCCGGAGCCGGAGCGCCTGGCGGAGCTGCTGCCCGCGCTGCGAAACTCCAGCCGCGTGGCCTTCATCGAGGCCCCGGAGCTTTCCGCCCAGTTGGGCGAGGACTGGCGCGCGCGCATCCCCGCCCATTGGCATGAGCTGCCCCCGACTGAAGCCTCGGCCTGCGCCCAAACCGCCCGCGTGCTGCTCTACCGTCCCGGCCCGCGCCTGTTCCCGGACTTCTGGGGCCCGCTTCTGGCGCGCTTGCAGGCCGCCTTCCTGCCCCAGGATCTGGCTCAGGCCGTGGACAAGGACTTGGTCTGGCTGCCCGGCGGCGAGGCCGACCTGCTGCGCCGGGAGCTGCGCGAGGCCTTCGAGTCCCTAGGCTTCCGCGTGCGCCAGCTGCCGGACGAAACGGCCGTGCGCGACCTGCTGGCGGGCGGCGAGCGCCCGGCCCTCTACTTCAGCGTGAACTTCCGGGGCCTCGACCCCCTGGGCCAGGCAGCGCACCTGCTGGAAGCCGCCGGGGCCACTGTGGCCGTATGGTGCGTGGACAATCCCCTGCACTTGCTCTCCGGCCTCAAGGCGCGCTTCTGGACGCGGCTGCCGCTCTTCGTCACCGACGACTGGTTCCTTGCACCGCTGCGCAAACTTGGCGCGACGAACGTGCGGCACCTGCCCCTGGCCGCGCGGGCGCTGGATGTGACAGGCCCGGCGCGCGCGCCAGCGCCCGCCTTTGCCGATTTGGCGCAGCGGCTGGCGTTTGTGGGGCGCAGCGCCTTTCCCGGCAAGGCGGACTTTTTCGCGGGCTGTGCGCTTCCGGCGGCCGCCTGGACCGAAGCCGAACACCTGCTGGCCCAAGGCGGCAGGGCGGACTTCGGCTGGTGGCTCACGCGCCTGGGCATAGAAAAACTGTGGCCCGGCACGGAAGCGCGGCGCGCGGGCTTCTGCACCGAGGAAACGGGCAAGGCTTGGCGCACGGCCTGCCTGCGCCGGGCGCAAAAGGATCTCGCAGGAGAGCTGACGGTCTTCGGGCCCCTGGAGGGTGAAGACGGCTGGCGCGGGCTGCTGCCCGAGGGCACGGACCTGCGCGGGCCGGTGGACTACTACGCGGCCCTGCCGGACCTCTGCGCCAGCGCGGGCGCGTGCCTCAACTGCACCAGCCCGCTCTTGCCCCATGGCCTCACCCAGCGGCACTTCGACGTCTGGGCCTGGGGGGGGCTGCTGCTCACGGACGCCACGCCCGGACTTTCGCTCTTCCCCGCCGACCTGACGCGGGAGATCAGCTTCCGCAGGCCGGAGGACATCGCCCCGCGCCTGCGGGAGCTACTAGCCTCCGACACCGCCGGCCTGAAACAGGCCTGGCGCGCGGAGCTGGCCGCGCGGCACACCTATGCGCACCGCGTGCGCACCGTGCTGGAGGCTGTGGGTCTCGCATAGGCCGCAGCCTTCGCCGCAGCCGAAAGCACGACGGCCGGACGCATTCGCTCCGGACATTTCCTGAATGCGGGACAGCAGACCTTCGCAGCGCGCGAAGGCAGAATAAGTACGACGCGCCCACCACGCAGGGGGCGCGAGACGTCGGACAACGCTCGAAAAACCGGCCTCGTTGAGCGGTTCCTCGGCTCAAGCGGAATTATTCTGCCGGGGCGGGCTCGGCCAGCAGGGGCAGCAGAAGCGGAGCCAGGGCCTGGGCCAATATGGCCGCGCCCTTGGCGCTGGGGTGCACGCCGTCGGCCTGGTAGCAGCCGCCCTGGCCCTCAAGGGAGTCCAGGATGTGCGCCATGCAGGGCACGTCCAGGCGGCGCGCCAGCTCCACGTGCATGCGGTTGAAGCGCTCCACGTACTCCTCGGTGTACAGGGGCGGGGCCAGGGGCACCAGTCCGGCCAGGTCCGGGTCGTCGTAGGGCTTGAACAGGTCCATGCTGGTGCGCCAGCCCGCCACGAACACGGCTATGCCCGCCGCGCGCAGGGCGCTGATCATCTTGTACAGGGCGTCGCGGGTCTCATCCAGGGGCAGGCCCTGGTAGCAGTCGTTGGCGCCGAACTCCAGAAGCACCGCGCGCGGCTTGGCCGCGAGGACTTCCTCCAGGCGCTCCAAGCCGTCCAGCGACGTGTCGCCGGACACGCCGAAATCGAGCACGCGCACGCCGCGCGCGCCGCCCGCTCCGGCTTTCACCAGCTCGGCCTCCAGGCGGGCCACAAGGCCGTCCTGGGTGGAAAGGCCCCACCCGGCCACAAGGCTGTCGCCATAGGCGGCCAGGGTGACGCGTTCGTCGTGCTGTGCGGCGAGGCTGGGCTTCTGCTGCATGGCCCTAGCCCTTGGCGATCCAGACGCCGATGGTCCGGGTCTCCTCGGCCCACTTGGCCGAGAGGCGCAGGGTCAGAAATTCCCGGTACACGCTGTCCAGGAGTTCCAGGCACTGCTCCACCAGAAACATCTTCTCCAGCACGCGGGCGTCCGGGTCGGTGTCCTCGCGGTCGGTGGTCTCCACCTTGGGGGTCTTGAGGCCGGACAGGGAAAAATCCGTGTCCTTCAGGGTCAGCTGCCAGCTCTCCGGGTCGCGGTCAAAGCGCAGCTGGGCGCGGTTGACCTTCTTGCCCGTGCGCAGGCCGCTGCGCGCCTCGGTGAGCTCGCCGCTGGGGCTCTTGACCGAGGCCGACTCCAGGCCTTCGCCGTCGCCGCCCTGGACGCTCAGGCGTTCTTCCATGCGCAGGTGGAACTCGCGTCCGTCCGCGTCCTTGAAGACTCCGCCGCGCGCCTCTGTGGCGTGCCACAGCCAGGTGAGAAAATCCTGCCCGAGTATCGTGTTCTCGCGTTCCGCCAGTGCCAGATCCATGCGCTATGCCTCTCTTCCGGTCCGGGCCCGGCTAGATGAAATTCGTGGGTTCAAGGTTCTCCAGGCGCGAGACGACTTCCTCGCCCAGCATGTCCACGGCCATGGCGAAGGGGGTCAGGGCCTCCAGCTCCAGGCCGAAGGAGAGGTTGAAGTGGTCCTCGAACATGGTCTTGACCTTGGAGTTGGTTGTCAAGAGCAGCACGCGGCCGGTCTGCGTGTTCCAAATGGCGTCGAACACGGCCGGGATGGGCAGGCTGCGCGCCCGCAGGCGCAGCATCACCTGGTCCTTGATCTCGCGGCGGCGGTCCTTGGAGATGAAGGCCTTGCCCTCGGCCTTGGCCTGGGTCAGCTCCTGGGCCAGGGCGATCATGCAGTGCTTCTTGAACACGGCCGGGGGAATGCGCCGCGTGTCGAGCCGCAGGGAGAAGCACATGTAGTGCCCCTTTTCCGGCGGGGACTCGGCCCAATCCATGTCCAGCATGTTGTCCAGGTTGCACCAGCCCCAGGAGCGCTCGTCCGTGGTGGCGTCGATATCGCGGAAGGCGTTGTCCTGCAGGCGTTTGGGAACCTCGCGCCAGAGCGAGTCCGGAATTTCCTCCACCACGCGGTAGCGGGTGATTCCAAGGCTTGCGGAGAGTATGGGCACGGGAGCCTCCTTCACGGGTTTCATCCACGGATTACACCGGGGGTGCGGGGCCAGGGGTACCGGGAAAGGGCGCTTCTGTCCAGCGGCCCCGGCAGGGAGGGCGCTGCCCGCGTTCATCATGCCGCCCCTGCCAGAGCCCTTGCCAGCCGCCCCCTGCGGGGCTATCTTCCCGCACATGGGGTGGGCCCTGTCCCGCAAGGAGGATACCATGAGCGCTGACGCAACCGCCAAACTGGCGGATTTTCTTGACGAGAAGGCCAAGCAGGTCAAGGCCATAGAGACCGAGGCCGAAGCCATCATCCACGGCAAGGGCGACCAGGCCGGGTATGAGGCCAAAATGCGCGAAAAGGCCGCGCTGCTCTCCAAGCTCTCGGGAGAGGCCGCGCCCCTCGTCGCCGCCCTGGGCCGCGGCCTTGCAGATGACGCCGCAGAGCGCCTGGACGGCTTCTCACAGAACGCTGCCATGTCCCTCAAGGTGGGCAGCGTGTTCTTCATGTCCGCCCTGCTCTACCCAGACGAGCACAAGGCGGGCGAGCCCAACAACCTGGAGCTCTTCGCGGCGGAGGTCCGCGGCTGGGCGTAAACCCAGGCGGCACACCCCATGCGCGGTACGTTTACCCCCCCGCGCCTGCGCCTTCTGGTGCAGGCTGGCTTTGCTTTGTTCCTGGCCTGGACCGCCGTGCGCTTTCTGGCCCACGTGCGCTGGGCCCTGGGCGAGACGGAACTCTGGACGCCCAAGCCTCCCGCTGTGGAGGGCTTCCTGCCCATCAGCGCGCTGATGGCGGCCAAGCGCCTGCTGTTCACCGGAGCCTACGACCCCATCCACCCGGCCGGGCTGACCATCTTCCTGGCCATCCTGGGCATGAGCCTGCTGCTGCGCAAGGGCTTCTGCGGCCAGCTCTGCCCCGTGGGCTTCATTTCCAACGCCCTGGAGCGCCTGGGCCGCAAGCTGGGCGTCATCTGGCAGCCCGGCCAGACCGGGCGCAGGATCATGGCCGCGCCCAAGTATCTGCTCTTCGCGGGCTTCGCCTATGTGACCCTGAGCATGAGCGCCGAGGACATCGAGGGTTTCCTGCGCGCGCCCTTCAACTTCGTGGCCGACACGCGCATGCTGCTCTTCTTCCAGCATCCCTCCGCCCTCACCCTTGGGGTGCTGGGCGTGCTGGCCGCGGCCTCGGTGGTGATCCCGGCCTTCTGGTGCCGGGCCCTGTGCCCTTACGGCGCGCTCTTGGGCCTTGTGTCCTGGCTTTCGCCCACGGCGGTGACGCGCGATGCCGACGCCTGCGTTTCCTGCGGGCGCTGCGCCAAAGCCTGCCCCGTGGCCCTGCCGGTGGACAAGACCCTGCGTGTGGCCTCACCCGAGTGCCAGGGCTGCCTGGAATGCGTGGGGGCCTGCCCGGTGCCGGGCTGCCTGGGAATGAGCGTGCTCGGCAGGCGCATCCCCTGGTGGAGCATCGCCGCCGGGTGCCTGGCGCTGCTCATTGGCGCCTCGATTGTGGCCGACATGCTCGGCCTGTGGCAGTCGCCCATCCCCGCGCCCATGGTACGACGCATGCACATGCTCATGCTGGGCAAGGTGCCGGACTTCTAGTCCCGCGCGCGCAAAATGAGCGAATGAAACGGCAAAGCGCCGTCCGGGCAGAACCTGGGCGGCGCTTTTTCATTGCAGGGCGAGGCTGCCCCGACGTCAGTAGTCCAGGGTGTCCAGGCGCACGCGCTTGGCG
>NZ_DATMYK010000120.1:0-11705 GCF_035560995.1 Humidesulfovibrio sp.
GGGCAGGAAGCGGAACAGCCAGTCGCCCCCGGTGCCGAAGCCGTTGATGATCTCGGTCTCGATCCCCGCGCGCACCAGCACGTCGGCCTCGTCGCCCTCAAGGGTCGCCAGCTCGTGCAGAATGGCTGGCACCAACCCGCAGGTCACGTGGCGCAGGTCGATTGTGCGAAGCGTGTCGGTCTTGATCTCGCCTGCCGGGGCGGGCGCTGCTTGCAAGTCTCTCATATGCGCGCTCCCGCTACAGGCCCTTGCCCGGCCGGGTGACGCGGCACAGGAAGCCCTTGAGGTATTCGGTCTCCGGCATGGCCGGGTGGATGGGATGATCCGCCGCCTGGTGGCACTGGCGCACGATGGACAGGCGCACCCCGGCGTCGCGGGCGGCCCCGGCCAGCACCTTGCGCAGGTCGTCGCGCCCCACGTGCTGCGAGCAGGAGCAGGCGATGAGGAAGCCGCCGTCCTCCACCAGCTCCAGCGCCAGCCGGTTGGCCGTGCGATAGGCCGCCAGGCCCTTTTCCATGTCCTTGCGGCGCTTGACGAAGGCCGGGGGGTCCACGCTCACCAGCCCGAAGCGGCGGCCCTGGGCGCGCAGCTCCTTCAGGCCCGCCAGGGCGTCGGCCTCCAGGATTTCCACCCGGTCCGCAACGCCGGAAAGCTCCGCGCTCTTGGCGGCATAAGAAAGCGCCACGCCCGAGGCGTCCAGGCACACGGCGCGTTCTGCTCCGGCGTGCGCGCAGGCGATGCCCAGGCCCCCGGCATAGGAAAACACGTCCAGCACCTGCCGCCCGGCGGACAGGGAGGCCGCCATGGCCCGCGTCTCGCGCATGTCGTAGAACCAGCCGGTCTTCTGCCCGCCCGCCAGGGGGAAGGTGAAGCGGCAGCCGTTCTCTTCGATGACGGCGTCCTCCGGCACGTCGCCGGCGGCCACCTCGACGCCGCGCGCCAGGCCTTCCAGCTCGCGGCCCGGCAGGTCGTTCTTGAGCAGGATGCCCGCAGGGCTCAGCAGCTCACCCAAGATGGCGACGATGTCGGCCCGCAGGCGCTCCATTCCGGCAGTGCCGATCTGCACGGCCAGCACCTCGCCGAAGCGGTCCACCACCAGGCCGGGCAGGCGGTCGGCCTCGCCGAAGACCAGACGGTAGTACGGGGCGGCGTAGAGATCTTCGCGTAAAGAAAGCGCCGCGCGCAAACGGCTGCGAAGCAGCTCGGCGTCCAGGGGGCGGGTGGCGTCCTGGCAGTACACGCGCCCGGCGATGAGCGCGCCGGGATTGACGTAGGCGCTGCCCAGGGGGCGGCCCTGGGAGGACTCCACGCGCGCGCACTCTCCGGGCGCAAAGCCCGTGAGCGGCGTCTTGGCCACGTCCACCTCGTTGCTGAAAATCCAGAGGTGCCCGGCGTTCAGGCGGCGGTCCTCGTTCTTGCGCAGGGCCAGGGTGCGCAGGCCCGCGGCCTGCTGGGGGGTATGGGGCGCGCTCATATGGGGCACGACCCGCGCAGGGTCAGCAAACGCTGGCCGTAGGCCGCCTGTCCGAGGGAGATGCAGCCGTCGTTGGGCGGCAATTGCTTGTGGGTCAAGGGGATGAGTCCTCTCTCGGCCAGGGCCTTGGGCAGTTCCTGGGCGAAGGTGAGATTCTGCATCACCCCGCCGGAAAGCGCCACGTGCCGCAGGCCGTGTTTTTTGGCGAATTTCGCGGCCATGTCCGCCAGGCCGATGATCAGGCTGGCGTGGAAGCGCCGGGCGATGACCGGAACGCTCTCGTGCGCGTTGATGTCGTGCAGCAGGCCGCGGAACAGGCTGTAGGTGTCCAGCTCGCGCGGGAGCTGGTCCGTCTCCAGGCGTCCGGTGCCGCTGCTTTTGATGAGCGAGCAGGGGTACTCGGCGGCCTCGGCAATGGGGATGGAAAGATCCTGGGCGCGCTCCAGCAGTATGGCCGCCTGGCCCTCGTAGGTCATGCGCAGGCACAGGCCCAGCATGGCCGAGGCCGCATCGAAGAGCCGCCCGCAGCTTGAGGTCAGGGGGCAGTTGAGGCTCTTGCGCAAAATCTGCGGCAAAAACGCGCTGGCCTGCTCGAACTGCGGCAACCAGGGCCAGGGGGGCGAACCGTCCTGGCCGCTGGCCTCCATGTCCAACTCCCAAAGCATGGCCTGGGCCAGCCGCCAGGGTTCGTGCACGGCCGCCTCGCCGCCGGGCAGGCTGAATTCGGCGAAATGCGCCAGACGCTCGTGGCGCAGGGTGTCCGTGTCCACCAGCAGGCATTCCCCGCCCCAAATGGACCAGCTCCCGCCGCCGCCCAGGTTCGGCTGGCTGGTGCCGAAGCCCGTGCCGTCCAGCGCCAGGCACAGGGCCGGGCCCTGGTGCTTGTTCTCGGCCAGCACGGCGTGGGCGTGGGCGAAATGGTGCTGCAGGGGGCAAATGGCCACGCCGGTCTTGCGGGCCATTTCCTGGGCCAGGCTGGTGGTGAGGAAATTCGGGTGCTGGTCGCGCACCACAAGCTCTGGCTCCACTTGCAGGATGTCCTGGAAGTGCTCGGCCATCTCGTGGTGGAAGCCCAGGGTCTCGATGTTCTGCATGTCGCCCAGGTGCTGGCTCACAAAGGCCTGATCGCCCTTGGTGAGGGTGAGGGTGCACTTGAGCTCCGGCCCCAGGCCCATGACGCTCGGGCCCTTTCCCGCCAGGAACACCGGCTGCGGCGCAAAGCCGCGCGCCCGGCGCAGGTACTGCGTCTCGCCCGTTTCGGGCAGCACGCGCAGTACGGAGTCGTCGGTGCGGATCAGGATGTCGCGGTTGTGGAACATGAAGATATCCGCCAGCTCCGTCAGACGGGCCAGGGCCTCGCGGTTGCCCAGGCAGATGGGCTCGTCGCTGACGTTGCCGGAGGTCATGACCAGCGCGGCGGGCATGTTCTGCCGCTCCTGGGAGAGCAGGCGGCCATAGCGCTGGAACAGCACCTGGTGCAGCGGGGTGTAGGGCAGCATGAGGCCCACAAAATCCACGTCCGGGGCCACGGCGGCGGCCAGCGGCGCCCCGCGGGACTTCTCGCACAGCACGATGGGCCGTGTCGAGCCCGCGAGCCACTGCTCCTCGGCCTCGCTGATGACGGCCAGGGCGCGGGCCGTGGCCATATCCGGCACCATGACGGCCAGGGGCTTATGCGGGCGCTTCTTGCGGAGGCGCAGCTCGCGCACGGCCTCCTGGCTGGTGGCGTCGCACACCAGGTGGAACCCGCCCAGGCCCTTCACCGCCGCTATGCCGCCCTGCAGCAGCACCGCCGCCAGCTTGCGCATGGCTTCGTCTCGCCGCGCCACCACCATGCCGGAACGGTCGGACAGCCAGACCTTGGGCCCGCACACGGGGCAGGCGTTGGGCTGGGCGTGGAAGCGCCGGTCGCGCGGGTCGTCGTACTCGCGCTGGCAGTCCGGGCACAGGGGGAAGCAGCCCATGGAGGTGTTGGGGCGGTCGTAGGGCACGCTGCGGGTGATGGTGTAGCGCGGGCCGCAGTTGGTGCAGTTGGTGAAGGGATACAGGAAGCGCCGGTTGGTCTTGTCGAAGAGCTCGGCCTGGCAGTCCGGGCAGGTGGCCACATCCGGGCTGATGAGCACGTCGTGCCCGGCCCCGCCTGTGCTGCGCTTGATGCTGAAGCCCTCGGCCCCATCCTCGGCGTTCCGGTCCTGCACGGTGACGCGCAGGATGCGCGCCAGGGGCGGCTGTTCCGCCTCCAGGCGGCGGGCGAACTGGTCCACGGCCCTGGGCTGGCCCTGCACCTCTATGACCACACCCTCCGGGGTGTTGCGCACGTTGCCGGAAAGATTCAGATCCTCCGCCAGGCGGAAGATGAAGGGGCGGAAGCCGACGCCCTGCACCTGTCCGGTGACGGTGAACCTGCGGCGGATATCGGCGCTTGCCATGAACGCTCCTTGCCTTCTTTGACGTGGTGGCCCGGCGTGCCGGGTCTTGGCGCTTTGTGGTGATAGCCAAGGCCGGGCCCATATGCAAGGGGCCCGCGCCGCGCGCCAAAGTCCGGCGGTCAGCCCAGGCGGTCCAGCAGGCTCTTCATCCGTCCGCGCGCAAAGCGCAGGGGCTCGAAGCGCATGGGGTCGAGGCCCGCCTGGATGACGAAGCCGCGGGCGTCGAAGGCCTGCGGGCCTTCCAGCGGAAAAACGGCCTGGGCCGGATCGGCCCCGGGCAGCCCCCGCGCGAGGGCCTCGGCCCACAGGGGCACGGAGTGCGGGCTCTGCCCCAGAAGGGCGTAGAGCACGGCGTCCAGGGCCAGCGGCGTAGCGGACGCGCCCAGCAGGCCCAGAAGGAAGGGCTCTCCGTGCACGGGCCCGCCCCGGTGCATGGCCACGATGCCGTCCACCAGGGCAGTCACCGGCGGCAACGCGGCCAGGACGTCGAGCACCATGGATTCCATGGCGCCGGGCGTCTCGCCCAGGCGCATATGGGCCAGGGCCTTGCGGCAGCCGCACACGCAGCCGAAAAGATTCTTGACCCCGGCCGTGACCCGGAATTGCCCATGGGCCTTGAGCCGCGCCACGCTGACGATGCGCCCGGCCTCCAAAGCCTGCCGCGACACGCCGATGCTGCCGCCGAGCGAAAGGGCCAGCGGAACCGGACGGCCCAGGCTGGCCACGCGCAGGCCAAGGGGGCGCAGGGCCTCGTCCATGCCGCAGGCCCGGGCCACGCGCTCCGCGCTGCCGAAGGCCGGGGAATCGGCCACTCGCACCTGCGCGCCCAGGTCCAGCAACTGCGCGCACACGGCCCGCAGCACCTCCGGGTGAGTGCAGGAGAGCCCGGCGTTCCCGCGCGAGACCAGGTTCGGCTTCACCAGCACGCGCTCCCCGTGCGAGAACCGCGCCCCGCAGGCGGCGAAGAGCCGCTCCACGGCCCCTTGCAGGGCCTCGCGGGCATAGCTTTCCTGGCGCAGCAGTGCCACTGGGATGGCCGGAGTTCCGGCGCCGGGCGCGGTCACGGTTGCGGTCATGGCCTGAGCGGTAGCCCGAAAGCCGCGCAGTGGCAAGGACTTGCACCCCCTGACCTGCCCCTTGCGGTAGCCGCCGCCTCTGGGCATGATGCGCCCCGGAGGAAGCATGAGCGAGCACAACGATTTTTCCGGCCAGGCCGCGGCCGCGCCCCTGGTGAGGCTCTGCCGGGCCAGCGTCACGCGCGGCGGTGCCAAGCTGCTGGACGGCGTCGACTTTTCCCTGTGCGCTGGCCAGCGCTACGCCCTGCTCGGGTCCAACGGCGCGGGCAAGACCACCCTGCTGCGCCTGCTGCGCGGCGACATCGCGCCCGATATCGAGTCTGGCCGCAGCGCCGGAGAAGTCCGCAGCTACGACCTGCCCGGCGCGGGCGGTCCGCAGGCCACGGCCCTGGGCCTGCGCCAGCGCCTGGCCCTGGTCTCCGGCGACATGCAGGACCTCTACGCCACCAACGAATGGCCCATCACCGGGCTGGACGCGGTCATCACCGGCTTCTACGACACGCCGCTGCTCTATTGCGAACCCACCCAGGCCGAGCGCGAGGCCGCCCGGCGCAGCCTGGACGAGCTGGGCCTTGCCCACCTGGCGCAGCAGCGCGTGGCCCGCATGTCCACGGGCCAGGCCCGGTCCGTCCTTTTGGCCCGCGCCCTGGCCTGCGGGCCGGACGCCCTGTTCCTGGACGAATGCCTGGAGGGCCTGGACGCCCCGGCCAGGGCGGCCTTCCTGGCCGTGCTGGACCGCGCGGCGGCGGCGGACCCGCGTCTGGCCGTGCTGTTTTGCAGCCACAGGACCGGCGGCCAGGGCGAGCTGCCCAAGTGCCTGACCCTGGCCGTGGCCGTGCAGGCCGGGCGCATCGCGGCCAGCGGCCCCCTGGCGGAGGTGCTCTCTCAATTGGAAACGGCCGGGCCTGAACAGAGTGCAGCGCCCGAAACGCAAACCGGCCAGCCCGCTGCGCAGGCCGCGCCGGGCTTCTTCACGCCTGCGGCCCTGCACGGCGATTTCCTGGCGCGCATCCGCCGCGCGGACGTGGTGGCGGGCGACGCGCAGCTGCTGCACGGCATCGACTGGACCATCCGCCCCGGCGAGCACTGGGCCGTATTGGGCAGAAACGGCGCGGGCAAGACCACCCTGCTCTCGCTTCTGGCGGGCGAAATCTGGCCCTCTGCCCTTGAAGGGCCGCCGGGCGGGGTGGAATATGGCTTTATGGCCCAAGGCGAGACCCTGGACGAGACACGCAGACGCCTGGGCCGGGTGGGCGCGGCGCTGGACCGCGACTACGGCTGGGATCTGACCGTGCAGGAGACGGTGTGGTCCGGGGGCTTTGGCAGCATCGGCCTGTACGCCGAGGCCGGGCCGGAACTGCGCGCCCGCGCGGACGGCCTGCTGGAGTTCTTCGGCCTGGCCAAACTGGCGGGCAGGCGCATCAAGACCCTCTCACGCGGGCAGCTTCGGCGGGTCATGCTGGCCCGGGCCCTGGCGGGAAACCCGGCCCTGCTGCTCCTGGACGAGCCCATGGCCGGGCTGGACGCCCGCGCGCGCAGAAAGGCGCGGGAGCTGTTCTCGCGCCTGGCGCAGGCAGGGGTGCCGCTGGTGATGGTGACGCACCACGCCCGCGACCTGCCGGAGGAGATCAACCGTGTGCTGGCCCTGGCGGACGGGCGCATCGTGTTCCGCGGCGAGAGGCTGGAGTTTGAAAAACAGCAGGCGGCCCGCCCGAAGGGGACCGCCTGCGCGGAAAAGTGATCACAGGAAAAGCGTTCTAGCTGTTCTGGCTGATGTAGTGGCCCTGGATGCGCGAAGTGGGGCGCGTGGCGCGTCCGTAGCCGGCGTGGCGTTTCTGCTCCTTGTCCGCGCTGCGCATCTGGCTGCCCAGGTCCTTTTGCAGCTTGCCCGCCTCGTCGATGATGCGGGCTTGCAGCTCCTTGAGGGCGTTGAGCTTCACCAGTAATTCGTCCAGACTCTGCGAGGCCGGGCTGGCCAGGCTCTCTTCCGAGAGGGCCTCGGCTATGAGCGTGTCGCGCCCGAAGGCCACGGCCTCGGCTTTGTCCACATCGCCCGCGGCCAAGTGGGCCAGCTCTTGCCGTCCCAGCTCCAGGGCCTTGTCCAGCAGCTTGAACGCGGCGTGCATGGCTATTCCTTCCCGGAAATCCGGACGTCCTCGCGCAGCAGCGCGACGACCTTCTTCCAGCGGTTCACGGCGGGCAGGAATTCGTACTCCAGGAGGTCGGCCAGGAGAATCCAGTCCTCGTTCTCCAGCACCTCGGTCATCTCGCTGAACAGGCCGGAGAGCTGGTCACTGGCTTCCAGGAACTCCTTGTGGTCCTTGAGGGCGAACTCGCCGCGCAGCACGCTGACCATGCCGATGAAGTCGCGCGTGACGTCCAGCAGATCCTGGTAGGTCTCCAGAGCCTCGGCGTCATCGGCCTGGCGGAACATTTCGGCCACGCGGGTGGCGCCCTCGCCCATCAGCGTCACGACCTTGTACAGCTCGCGGGTGATCTCCACCGCCACTTCGGCCACGCCGAGGGTGCGGATGTCCACGGTCTTCACGTCCGTCAGGTCGATGTCCTCGGCCTGGTGCGGGTAGATCTCGGAGAAGGGCTTGTCGTTGACGAACACGTCCGTCACCACCCGGTCCTCAAGAGCTCCGTCTTCCATGACCTTCACGAAAATCTGGTCGAGATTCTGAAAGCTCGACACTTCCAAATCCTGTTTGCGTCCATCGATGAGAATCATATGTTCCCCCTCCTTGGGTGTTTCGATCGCGGATGAAATTTCTGCTTGCGACTGCCCGTTGCCATCCTTATGCAACATCAGTGCCAGAAACTACGCATCGCCGCACGTATTCCAAAAGCAGTGAAAAACGCCCGGCCAGAGCCAAGATCCCGCCAAGGTCCAAACCGGGCCGCTCGGCCTCGAAGGTCCACAGGGCGGACAAAAGCGCCAGCCGTTCCTGGGCTTCCAGGGTGCCGCGCACGCGCTGCCAAGTGGCCAAGAATTTTGTCTTCATGGCGGGCATGGGGTCGCGCGCAAGCAGTTCGCCCTGGCGCGCAAGCAGATTCAACAGGGTCAGGGCCTCGTCGAGGCTGCGCGAGAGGCTCTCCGCCGCCAGGGGCGAAAGTTCGGCCCGCGGCAAGGCACCGATCATGGCGTCACTCAGGGCCTCGCCGTCAAGATACGGACGATACAGGGCGCGTTGCAGGCGGATGAGCCGGGTGCGGTCCTTCGCCTCGTGGCCGGACAGGCTTTCCAGGTCCAGCAGGCCGTCCGCTCCCAGAACCGTGCGCCAGACGCGCGCGCCGGAAACGTGCACGCCGCGCGGATCGCCGCGATGTTCTTCGCCGCCAAGCATGGCCAAGGCCAAGGCCTGCACGCCGGTGGGCTCGATGGCCTGGCGGCAGGCCTCGTCATTCGGGCAGGCGCGGCCAAAGGCGCAAGGATGGCAGGGCAGATCGGGCTCCAGGCACAGGCAGCCGGGCAGGCCGGGGCCGGTGTCCCATGGCTGGGCCGTGCACAGAAAGATCGCCAGGCAGGGCACGCCGAGGCCTGCGGCCAGATGCATGGTGCCTGTGTCGTTGGTGATGAGCAGGCCGCAGTTGCACAGGGCGGCGGCCAGCTCCCGCAGGTTCGTGCCGCCCACAAGATCCACGACCGGAGCGCTGCACAGGGCCTTCAGCCGCTCGGCAAGGGGCTTCTCCGCCTCGGTGCCCACCAGCACGGGGGCGTAGCCCACCTGGGCAAGACCTTGCGCAACCTGTGCAAAATATTCCACCGGCCAGCGGCGGCGGTCCTCGCTCGCGCCCAGTTGCAGGGCCACGAAACCCCGCGCCGGGGCTTGCGGCACAAGGGACAGAAGCCGCGCCCGCGCAGCCTGCCGTTCCTCCTCCGTGGGTCCGCGCAGACCGAAATCGTTCTGCCCGCTGCCCGCATCGCCGCTGGGATCGCCAGTCAGGCCGGAAATCCGCCGGAACAGATCCACCACATTGAAGGGGCTGGCCCCGCGCGAACTTGCCGCCAGTTGCAGGAAGGCCGCCCAGAGGCTCGAGTCGGCGTTGAAGCCGTGATCGTCCAGCACGAAGCCCAGGCTTTGCGGAGCGCCGAAGGTCATGGCCAAAAGCCGCGCGGGCTGCGAAGGCGTCAGATTGATGACGGCGTCGGGTTTGAACTCGCGCCGTACAGTCTGCACAAGCTCATGGTGCACCTGAAGCGCGCCCTGCCAGCCGCCGTCGGCCGCGTTCAGCCGGGCCAAAAGCCGCCCGCCCCGCAAGGGGAACAGAGCGGAAACGTCGCGCATGAGCTCCGCCGCGCCTGCGAAGTTGTCCAGGCACACCAGACCCACGCGGTGGCCCCGGGCCGCAAGGCCGCTGATGGCGGACTGGGACTGGAGCAGGTCGCCCAGCCGGGTGAGATTCAACACAAGGACGTTCATGCGTGCTCCGGCAGATGTTTCTTGCGCCAGATGAAAGCAAGAAGCCTGCCGACGGCGCGAAACGCCCTTTTTCCCCTGCTCTCGCGCCCGGTTTGCGCCGTTCACCGGAGCCGGAGGCCTGACCCGACCATTGGCCTGCGGCGAACGGCGCAAAATCGCGGGTGAGTGTTCAACCGGCTCAAATGATTGCTCACCGCCCGAAACCCGCCGTTTGACGAAACGCGCTGTCTGCGCGGGGAAAAGCCCTTTACAGCTGGCTCACGAGGTCGGCGCGGACGGCGCGCACGCGAAAACGCCGATGCTCGCGGCAGGGCAAGCAGCCACAGAACAGCCAACAGGAGGAAGCAGCATGAAAAGGGACGCGCAGACAATCATCGACTCGCCCGAGTTCCGGGACCTGGTCGCAAAGAAGGGGTTCATCTCGGCAGTGCTGACGGTGATCATGCTTGGGGCATACTTCGGCTTCATCCTGGTCCTGGCCTTCGACAAAAGCATTCTCTCGGCGCTCATCTCTGACGGACTGTCCGTCGGCATCCCGGTTGGGCTCTTCGTCATCCTGCTGGCCTGGGGCCTGACCGGCGTCTACGTGTTCTGGGCCAACGACAAGTATGACAGCGCAGTGAACCAGATCCGCCAGGGACTCAAAAGGAGCGAATAATGGACCAGTTCACCTCCACCATCGGACAGCCCAACCTCACGAGCATCCTGTTCTTCATCGTGTTCATCTCGGTGACCATGGGCATCACCTACTTCGCGGCCAAACGCACCAAGACCACGGCGGAATTCTACACCGCGGGCGGCGGCATCTCCGGCTTCCAGAACGGCCTGGCCCTGGCGGGCGACTACATGAGCGCGGCCAGCTTTCTGGGCATCGCCGGGCTTGTGTCGTTGAAAGGATATGACGGCCTCATCTACTCCATCGGCTTCCTGGTGGGCTGGCCGCTCATCATGTTCCTCATCGCCGAGCCCTTGCGCAACCTGGGCAAGTACACCTTCGCCGACGTGGTGGCCTACCGCCTGAGCCAGAAGCCCATCCGCATCGCGGCGTCCGTCGGCTCGCTCATGACCGTGTGCTTCTACCTCATCGCGCAGATGGTGGGCTCGGGCTCGCTCATCAAGATGATGTTCGGCCTGCCCTACGAGGTGGCCATCGTGTTCGTGGGCGCGGTGATGATCGCCTACGTGCTCTTCGGCGGCATGCTCGCCACCACCTGGGTGCAGATCATCAAGGCCGTGCTGCTTTTAGGCGGGGCCACGGTGCTCGTCATCATGGTGCTTTCCAAGTTCGGCATGAATCCGGTGAACCTCTTCGCCGCGGCCCAGGCCAAGTACGGCGACAAGGTGCTGGCCCCCGGAGGCCTCGTGTCCAACCCCTGGGACGCCGTGTCCCTCGGCTTGGCGCTCATGTTCGGTACCGCGGGCCTGCCGCACATCCTCATGCGCTTCTACACCGTGCCCGACGCCAAGGCCGCGCGCAAAAGCGTGTTCGTGGCCACCGGCTTCATCGCCTTCTTCTACATCCTCACCTTCATCATCGGCTTCGGGGCCATGGTGCTGGTGGGCCAGGACGTCATCACCACCGTGGACAAGGGCGGCAACATGGCGGCCCTGCTCCTGGCCGAGGTGACCGGCGGCACCATGTTCCTCGGCTTCATCGCCGCCGTGGCCTTCGCCACCATCCTGGCCGTGGTGGCCGGCCTCACCCTTGCCGGGGCCACCACCTTGTCCCACGACCTGTATGTGAACGTGTTCCGCAGCGGCAAGGCCAACGAGCAGGACGAGGTGCGCGTGGCCAAGGCCGCCACCCTGGCCCTGGGCGTGCTCGCCGTGGCCCTCGGCCTGGCCTTCAAGGGGCAGAACGTGGCCTTCATGGTGGGGCTGGCCTTTGCCATCGCCGCCAGCGCCAACTTCCCGGCCCTGCTCTTGTCCATCACCTGGCGCAAGTTCAGCACCTTCGGGGCCGTGTGCTCCATCGTGACGGGCACGACGCTCGCCGTGGTGCTCATCATCTTCAGCCCCACCGTGTGGGTGGACATCCTGAAGAATCCCATGGCCGTGTTCCCGCTCAAGAACCCGGCACTCATCTCCATCGCCGGATCCTTCCTGGCCGGGTACATCGGCTCGCTCATCAAGGGTGACGCGGACGCCGAAGCGCGCTATGCCGAGCAGAAGGTCCGCAACTACCTGGGCGTGAACGTGGAGTAGCGCCCGCACGCTCGAATCCCTCCCCCTGCCCCGGCCGCGCCGCCACTGCGGACGCCGGGACAGGGGGAGCCTCCCGCCGGGAAGGAGCCCGCCC
>NZ_DATMYK010000121.1:0-4846 GCF_035560995.1 Humidesulfovibrio sp.
ATACCGGCGGCGTCCTGCTTACCGGCATGGGCAGCCCGGTGAACATCCCGATTTATTGGGACAAGCTCCTGCTTGATGCCAGCCAGGTCACCAATCCCTCCATCGACCCGCTGCGCGAGCCCATGGAACTCAAGACCTTCATCGGCTCCAAGCCGGACAAGCTGGAGTTCTCCAAGACAAAGGACGGCAGCCCCAAGCTCAAGACCAAGCTGGCCCCCCAGATTGAGCTGAACTACCCTCTGATGTTCTCGGCCATGAGCTTCGGCTCCATCAACTTCAACCTGCACGTGGCCATGGCCCGCGCCGCCACCGAGCTGGGCATCTGCTACAACACGGGTGAGGGCGGACTGCACAAGAGTCTGTACGAATATGGCAAGAACACCATCGTTCAGGTCGCCTCGGGCCGCTTCGGCGTGCACCGCGACTTCCTGAACGCGGGCGCGGGCATCGAGATCAAGGTGGGCCAGGGCGCCAAGCCCGGCATCGGCGGGCACCTGCCCGGCGAGAAGATCAACGCCATGGTCTCCGAGACGCGCATGGTCCCCCTGGGATCGGACGCCATCTCCCCGGCCCCGCACCACGACATCTACTCCATTGAAGATCTGCACCAGCTCATCTTCGCCCTCAAGGAAGCCAGCGAGTACCGCGTGCCCGTGAGCGTGAAGATCGCGGCGGTGCACAACGTGGCGGCCATCGCCTCGGGCATCGTGCGCGCCGGAGCGGACATCGTCGCCATCGACGGCGTGCGCGGCGGCACGGGCGCTGCCCCGGGCATGATCCGCGACAACGTGGGCATCCCCATTGAGCTGGCCCTGGCCCAGGTGGACCAGCGCCTGCGCGACGAAGGCATCCGCAACCGCGCCTCCATCATCGCCGCGGGCGGCACGCGCTGCAGCGCCGACGTGATCAAGGCCATCGCCCTTGGCGCGGACGCCTGCTACATCGCCACCTCGGTGCTCCTGGCCGTTGGCTGCACCCTGTGCGCCAAGTGCTACACCGGCAAATGCCCCTGGGGCATCGCCACCAACGACGCCCGCCTGGCCAAGCGCCAGAACCCGGACGTCGCGGCCAAGAAGATGGTCAACCTGGTGCGCGCCTGGGGTCACGAGATCGAGGAAATGCTCGGCGGTATGGGGCTCAACTCCATCGAGAGCCTGCGCGGCAACCGCGACAAGCTGCGCGCCGTGGGCCTCTCGGACACCGAGATGGACATTCTGGGCGTCAAGCACGCCGGTCGCTAACAAGGGGGCGAGAAGATTATGAAACGCGTCTACCCTGACAAGGACTTCTGCATCGGCTGCCACATCTGTGAGCTGGCCTGTTTGACCGCCCACTCCAAGAGCAAGGATCTGATCCTGGCCTACACCGTGGAGCGCGGCCAGAACGGCGTGGCCTCCAGCAAGCACGTGCACGAGGGCGGCGCCACCTGCGTGGCCCTGTCCTGCCGCCACTGCGACGAGCCCTCCTGCGTTGCCGCCTGCATCTCCGGCGCGCTGCAGAAGGACCCGGAAAGCGGCCGCACCGTGTACGACCGCGAGAAATGCGTGGGCTGCTGGTCCTGCCTGATGGCCTGCCCCTTCGGGGCCATCGCCCGGCACCCGCTTGAGCCCAAGATCGTCAAGTGCGACCTGTGCCATGACCGCCCGGGCGGCCCGGCCTGCGTTGCCGCCTGCCCCAACAAGGCCCTGAAGCAGGAGGAGCGCTAACATGACCTATGTGATCATCGGCAACGGCGTCGCCTCCATCGGCGCCATCGAGGGCATCCGCCGCCATGACAAAGAAGGAGCCATCGTCGTCATCGGCGCGGAAGACACCGCCGCCTACGGACGCCCGCTCATCTCCTACCTGCTGGCGGGCAAGATCGGCCCGGAGCGTCTGGCCCTGCGCGGCGAGGACTACTACGCCAAGAACGGCGTGGAGCTGAAGCTCGGCACCACGGCCAGCGCCATCGACACGGCCAAGAAGACCGTGACCACCGACAAGGGCGAGACCATCAAGTATGACCGCCTGCTCATCGCCACTGGCGGCGTGCCCTTCGTGCCGCCCATTCCGGGCGTGCAGGGCGCGGACATCTACTCCTTCACCACCCTGGCCCACGCCAACACGCTGATCGAGCTCTCGAGCAAGATCAAGCGCGCCGTGGTCATCGGCGGCGGACTCATCGGCCTCAAGGCCGCGGAAAGCCTCTTCGACCGCGGCGTTGCCGTGACCATCGTCGAGCTGGCCCCGCGCATCCTCTCCGGCGGCTTTGACGAGAAGGCGGGCAAGCTTGCCGCCAACCGTCTCAAAAATGTCGGCATCGAGGTCAACTGCGGCGTCACCGCCAAGGAAATTCAGCGTACCAAGGACGGCCGCGTCAAGGGCGTGCTCCTGACCGACGGCCGTTTCCTGGAATGCGACGTCGTGGTGGTCGCCATCGGCGTGGTGCCCCACAGCGCCATCGCCAAGGAGGCCGGGGTCAAGGTCGAGCGCGGCATCATGGTCGATGGCAAGTTGATGACCAGCGCCAAGGACGTATACGCCGCAGGCGACGTGGCCCAGGCCAAGGACCAGATCACCGGCGAACACCGCGTGGTGCCCATCTGGCCCAACGCCTACAACCAGGGCTACGCCTCCGGCCGGAACATGGCCGGCGCCAAGCAGCCGTACATGGGCGGCCTGCCCATGAACTCCATCAGCTTCTACGGCCTGCCCACCATCTCGGTCGGCACGGTCAACCCGCCTGATGGCGACACGAGCTTCGAGGTCCACGCCCTTCTCGACGAGGAGAAGGAGACCTATCGCAAGCTCGTGTTCCGCGACGAGAAGCTGGTGGGCTACGTGCTCGTGGGCGATATCGACAAGGGCGGCATGTACACCGCCTTCATCAAATTCGAAATGCCGCTTGCCGGCGAGGCCAAGGACAAGCTCATCAACGGCGGACCCGAGGTCTTCCTCTGGCCGGCGGAGCTGTTCGACGAGACCTGGAACCCCGAGCCGGCCAAGGCCGCCCGCTAACCAAGCAGGCGTCCCTGCAGAACATCCGCGAGGAGCACGAGTAGGATGAAAGCACCTGAACGGTATTACGACTTCCAAAAAGACATCTCCGGCTGCGGCGTCTTCGGGGTGATCCACAAAAAGCGTGGCCTCATCCCCGGCGAAATGCCCATCCGTTCCATGGCCTGCATGCACGACCGGGGCAACGGCCTTGGCGGCGGCTTCGCGGCCTATGGCATCTACCCCGACCTGGCCGACAAATACGCCTTCCACCTGATGTGCGACACCCAGGACGCCCAGGACAACGCCGAGGAAGTGCTTAAGCACTACTTCACCGTCCATCTGGCGGAGCCCATCCCGACCCGCAAGGTCGTGACCATCAAGAACCCGCCCATCATGTCGCGCTACTTCCTGACCATCAAGAAGGATCGCCCCCAGGAAGTGCGGGAGCTCGGCGAGCAGGACTACGTGGTCCATGCGGTCATGCACATCAACCACAAGGTGGCCAACGCCTTCGTGTTCTCCAGCGGCAAGAACAT
Source organism: Humidesulfovibrio sp. (assembly GCF_035560995.1). Taxonomy (GTDB): domain Bacteria; phylum Desulfobacterota; class Desulfovibrionia; order Desulfovibrionales; family Desulfovibrionaceae; genus Humidesulfovibrio. The sequence goes on from NZ_DATMYK010000121.1 coordinate 3,516, forward strand.
GGGCGCCTTCAAGGGCGTGGGTTTTCCGGAGGACATCGCCGACTTCTTCCGCCTGGAAGAGTACAAGGCCTACATCTGGACCGGCCACAACCGCTTCCCGACCAACACCCCGGGCTGGTGGGGCGGTGCGCACCCCTTCACGCTGCTCGATTGGTCCATCGTCCATAACGGCGAGATCAGCTCCTACGGCATCAACCGCCGCTACCTGTGCGAGCACGACTACCTGTGCACGCTCATGACCGATACCGAGGTCGTGGCCTACGAGCTTGACCTCCTGATCCGCAAGCACGGTCTGTCCAAGGAGATGGCCTGCAAGGTCTTTGCCCCGCCGTTCTGGGACGAGATCGCCCGCATGCCCAAGCAGGAAAAGGATGCCTACACTGCCCTGCGCATGGTGTACGGCCAGGCCCTTTTGAACGGCCCCTTCGCCATCCTCGTGGCCGATAACACCGGCCTCTTCGGCCTGAACGACCGCATCAAGCTGCGGCCGCTGGTGATTGCCGAAAAGGACGACATGGTCTTCATGTCGAGCGAGGAGAGCGCCATCCGCGAAGTCCAGAACGACCTGGACCGCGTGTGGATGCCCAAGGCGGGCGAACCGGTCATCGTGCATCTGGAGGCGTAGGATAATGGCCAAGACTGTCACCCTGGACGCGAGCGGCATCTACTACCGCCAGCTCAACGAACAGATCCGCGAGGCCGTGGCCGCTGGCGCCACGAACATCGTGCTCAAAAACGTCAACGGCCAGCGCTACATCGCCGGCGCCCTGGAAGGCGACCTGACCTTCGAGGTGCAGGGCGTGCCCGGCCAGGACATGTGCTCCTTCATGCGCGGGCCCAAGGTCCGCGTGAAGGCCAACGCCCAGGACGGCGTGGGCAACACCATGGACGACGGCACCATCATCATCGAAGGCTTGGCCGGAGACGTGGTGGGCTACGCCATGCGCGGCGGCAAGATCTTCATCAAGGGCGACGTGGGCTACCGCGTGGGCATCCACATGAAAGCCTACATGGAAAAGCTCCCGATCATCGTCATCGGTGGCAAGGCCGGAGACTTCCTCGGCGAATATATGGCGGGCGGAATCCTTTTGCTTCTTGGAATGTATTCTGATAAGCCCACGGAACCCATTGCCGGTCGCAGCCTGGGAACAGGCATGCACGGCGGTGTGATTTACGTGCGCGGCGAGGTTCCCAAGGAGCAGATCGGCCCCGGCCTGTCCGCACAACCGCTCGATGACGCCGACCAGGCCGTCCTCGAGGGGATCGTCAAGGAGTACGCCAAGGAACTCGGGCTTGACGCCAAGGAGATCCTGGCGGCTGATTTCGTGAAG
>NZ_DATMYK010000122.1:0-11656 GCF_035560995.1 Humidesulfovibrio sp.
CGTATATCCCACCCGCCAGTTCGTCCCCCAGCCAGGCTTCCGCGCTGTGGGCGATGCCCAGGCCGTGCAGGGCCTCATAAGCGGTGATCATTTCCGGCAGAATCCAGGTTCCTTCCTGCTCCGGCCGGGGCGTTGCGGCGCAGGCCCGGATGACGCTGCCAAAGGCCGAGTCGAGGCTGAAGCGGAAGCGGCCGGAATTGAGCACGCGCCTGAGGCTCGCCGGAACGTGCAGTTCGTTCGGCGCAAGAGCCAAGCGCGGGTCCGGCGACCACCAGAGGATGGGCGAGCCTTTGGCATACCAGGGAAAGATGCCCTGAGCGTAGGCGGAGATGAGCCGCTGGGGCGAGAGATCGCCCCCAACGGCCAAGAGCCCGTCCGGGTCGGCCTCAGCCGGATCGGGGAACACCGGCTCGTCGAAGAGACGGTAGATGGTCACTGCGCCAGGGCTGGTTCCGCCACCTGGGGCGCGGTCAGTTCATGGGCCGTGTAGCGGAACACGAATTCGCCTGAGCACTCTCCGCAGTTCGTGCCGCCGGCCTTGGCCGGTGCATCCGGGTCCGTTCCCGGCGCAAGATCCACAAGCACGGCGCCTCCCTTTTGCAGGCTGCCGAAGAGCAGCTCCGGCGCGATGGCGTCCTTGATCTCCACCTGGACCACGCGGGCCATGGGCCGCGCTCCGTAGGCAGGATCAAAGCCCAGCACGGCCAAGCGGGTGCGCGCGGCGTCGGTCAGGCGCACGCTCACGCGGCGGTCCTTGAGCTGCTCGGCCAGCTCGCGCACGTGCTTGTCCACGACCTTGAGCATGATCTCGCGGTTGAGCGACCCGAAGGGCACGATGGCGTCCAGGCGGTTGCGGAACTCCGGGCTGAACAGGCGCTCTATGGCCTTGAGCGAGCCGCTCTTGCGGTCGCTTTCGGCATTGCGCGTGAAGCCCATGCCGCCCTTGGCCAGCTCCTGCGCCCCGGCGTTGGAGGTCATGAGCAGGATGGCGTGGCGGAAGTCGGCCTTGCGGCCGGTGTTGTCCGTGAGCGTGGCGTAGTCCATGACCTGGAGCAGAATGTTGAACACGTCCGGGTGGGCCTTTTCAATCTCGTCGAACAGCACCACGCAATGCGGGTTCTTGCGCACGGCCTCGGTCAACAGGCCGCCCTGATCGAAGCCCACGTAGCCCGGGGGCGCGCCGATGAGGCGGGAGACCGCGTGCTTCTCCATGTACTCGCTCATGTCGTAGCGCAGGAACTGCACGCCCATGACGCTTGCCAGCTGCTTTGAGAGCTCGGTCTTGCCCACGCCCGTGGGGCCGGTGAGCAGGAACGCGCCCAGCGGGCGGCCCGGCTGCTTCATGCCCGCGCGGGAACGGCGGATGGCCTTGCACAGAACGCCCACTGCTGCGTCCTGGCCGTACACGGCCTTCCGGATCTCGTCCTCCATGTTCTGCAGGCGGTCCTTGTCCGTGCCGCTCAAGCGGCGCAGGGGGATGCGCGCCATGCGGGCCACCACGCGTTCCACATCCTGGGCGGTGATGCGCTGGTTCTTGCGTGGGCGCGTGGAGAGCTTGAACTGCGCCCCGGCCTCGTCCAGTACGTCGATGGCCTTGTCCGGCAGGAAGCGTTCGGCGATGTAGCGCGAGGACAGCTCCGCCGCGGAGCGGAGGGCGGGCGGGGTGTAGACCACGCCGTGGAAGTCCTCGTAATAGGGCTTGAGGCCCTTCAGGATCTCCACGGTCTCGTCCACGCTGGGTTCCACCAGGTCGATGCGCTGGAAGCGGCGCGAAAGCGCGCGGTCCTTCTCGAAATTATTGCGGTATTCCTCAAAGGTGGTGGAACCGATGCAGCGTACCTCGCCCGCGGCCAGGAAGGGCTTGAGGATGTTCGAGGCGTCCATGCTGCCGCCGGAGACCGAGCCCGCCCCAACGATGGTGTGGATCTCGTCCACGAAGAGGATGGCGCCGGGTACCCGCTTGAGCTCGGCCAGCACGGCCTTGAGCCGGGCCTCGAAATCGCCCCGGTACTTGGTGCCGGCAAGAAGCGCGCCCATGTCCAGGGCGTATACCTTGGACTCCGCGAACTGGCTGGGCACCTTGCCTTGGGCGATCATAAGCGCCAGACCTTCGGCGAGGGCCGTCTTGCCCACTCCGGGGTCGCCCACCAGGATAGGATTGTTCTTGCGGCGCCGCGACAGCACCTGGACCATGCGCTCCAGCTCGGCCGCACGGCCGATTATGGGATCGATTTCCCCGGCGCGCGCCTTGGCGGTCAGCTCGCGGGTGAATTCCTCCAGGGCGCTCTTGCGCTGCTGGCCGTCCGGCCGCTGGGCCGGGCGTTCCGGGGCCTCATCCTCGCCCGCTCCCTCGCCGAAGCCGGGAGTTTCGCTGCCGCCGGGTTCGCGCAGGCCGTGGGAGATGTATTCCAGCACGTCCAGGCGGGTGACGCCCTGGCCGCTCAAAAAATGCACGGCGAAGGAGTCCTCCTCCTCGAACATGGCGGCGATGACGTCGCCTACCTCGACCAGGTCCTTGCCCGAGGATTCCTTCTGCCACACGGCGCGCTGCATCACGCGGCGCACGCTCAAGGTCTGCACCACCTCGGTGTCCGTGTCAGCGGGCAGGGGGTCCATGTGGTCGCGGAAAAAGCCCTCAAGCTGGCTGCGCAGGCGCTCCACATTGGCGCCGCAGGCATCCAGAATGTTGCTGCCCACGGGTTCGTGGGTCATGGCGTAGAGCAGGTGCTCCAGGGTCAGGTACTCGTGGCGGCGGCGGCGCACTTCGTGGAAGGCGCTGGTGAGGACGGCTTCAAGGCCCTTGCTCAACATGTCCGTCAGACCTCCTCCAGGCTCGCCCGCAGGGGGTACCCCGCGGCCTTGGCCATGGTATGGACTGTGTCCACCTTGGTTTCGGCAACTTCGGCCGTATAGACGCCGCACATGCCCAGGCCCTGCTTGTGCACGGCCATCATGATGCGCATGGCCTCCGGCTCGGCCTTATGGAACACGCGCGTAAGCACGTGCACCACGAATTCCATGGTGGTGTAGTCGTCGTTGTGGAGCAGCACCTTGAAGCGCCTGGGCTCCTGCGTCTCGTTTGCGTAATCCAGGCCTGGGGCCTGGCGCGTATCCGTGCCGCCGCTCATTGACCGTTGCTCCCGATGCCGTGAACTCTTCTCATGCTGCACATGTTAGGCACTTGTCCGCATTTGTCGAGGGGGGAAATGTTTCGTCTGCGCTTCACCCCGCCAGCAGCGAGGCTTTGGCCGCCTCGTCGAAGACGAAGGATTCGTCGGCGGGCAGGCCGTTCTTCTCGCGGTGCAGGCGGTTCAAGTCGTGGTAGGTGGCCTTGGATGCGGCGCTGTGCGGCAGGTCCAATGCCCGTGCGCAGGCCGCGATGTCCGCCTCCGTGCCCTCTATCTCAACATAGGAGCCGAAGGGCAGGGTGTCCAGGCACACTTCGCAGTCCAGGCAAAGCCACGTCTCCCGGACTTTCTCATAGCGCAGGGCGGGCAGGTAGCCCAGACCCGCCAGAATCTCCCGCGTGGCCGGGGCGTTCAGCACCTCGGTCTCGGACTCCTCGTACACCTTCGCCAGGGCGGAGCCTGCTGCTGCTGCGGTCTTCAGGGTCAGGATGCTGCGGCCGTTCTTTTCGCGCAGACGAAGCAGAGTGCCATTGCCCTTCAGGCTTCTGCCAGCGTCGTCGTACACCACGTTGGATTCGAAGTGCCTGCCCAAGGGCTTGGCCCCAAGGGCCGCCAACCGGGTCCGCAGGTTCGTGTGGTCGACATCCAGGAACTTGATCTCGATTTCCAGCGCCATTTTCCGCTTTTCTCCTTGGGGCCGTGCTGCTAGGGTTCCCCTCGCGCATAACGGCATAGACGGGAGAGCTGATGCTCCAAAAATATTTCGTGCTCTGCCTCGCGGGCGCCGCGGGCACCCTGGCCCGGTTCTGGGTGAGCGGATACGTGCAGCGCCTTGCGGGCGAGGGCTTCCCTCTGGGCAACTTCCTGGTGAACCTGAGCGGCTGCCTGCTGTTCGGGCTGGTTTACGCCGTGGTGGAGAGCCGCAGCGGCCTGCCGGGAGACATGCGCCTTTATGTGTTGACCGGCTTCATGGGCGCGTACACCACATTTTCCACGTACATGTTCGAGTCCGTCGCCCTCATGCAGCATGGGCAATGGCTGGCGGCCTCGGCCAATCTGCTGGGGCAGACGGTGCTCGGCGTGGTCTGCATCATCGCCGGGCTGGCCCTGGGGCGTCTTTTTTAGGCCACAAGCGCAGCCGGTCCCAAGCCGGATTCCCTTATTGGGCTTATCCGGCAGCGGCCTCGGTCTCCACGATGGGCGGATGTTGACTCAAATCGTAGAATCCGCGCAGGGCGAAGCCCAGGTTGAAATGTGGAATGCGCTCGAAGTGGATGAAGCCGATGCTCTTGCCTTCGCTGATGTCCGACAGGGCCATGAGCCCGATGGGCACCGGGAAAGGGATGGGCGCGCTGAAGATGGCGGAAAGCCTGTTGGCGTAGTGTTCCTTCAGGTAGGCGATGATGGCGTCGCGCTCGGCGGGCATGAGCGCTTCCAGGATCACGCGGCGGCTTCCGGCGGCTTCAGGCGCTTCACCCATGCCCTGTGCGGCCAAGAGCTTGTCCCAGTCGATGGCTTCTTCTTCCTCCGGGTCCCAGGCGCTGCGGAACAGGTGCACCTCGACGTCGCGGCGTCCTTTGAAGCTTTTAATGGTCATGGACACGGCATAGGCCCTGTCGATGGGCAGGGGACGTTCGGGCGCGATGATATTGATTTCCACGGCTGGCCTCCGGCTGATTTCGTAAGGGCCAATGTAGTCTGTTCGTCCTCCCGGCACAAGGGGCAGGGCGCTTAAGGAACCGGCATCATGTCCAAAGCGTTTGAACTTGTCAGCGATTTCGTGCCCAAGGGCGACCAGCCCCAGGCCATTGCCGAGCTTGAAGCCAATATCAGGGCCAAGGTGCGCGACCAGGTACTCCTTGGCGTCACCGGCTCTGGCAAGACCTTCACCGTGGCCAACCTTGTGGCCCGGCTGAACCGGCCAGCCCTTGTGCTTGCGCCGAACAAGACCCTGGCCGCACAGTTGTTCAACGAGTTCAAGGGGCTCTTCCCCAACAACGCTGTCGAGTACTTCGTCAGCTATTACGACTACTACCAGCCAGAAGCCTATCTTCCGCACTCGGACACCTACATCGAGAAGGATTCGTCCATCAACGACGACATCGACAAGCTGCGCCACGCGGCCACCCACGCGCTGCTCACGCGGCGCGACGTGCTCATCGTGGCCTCGGTGTCCTGCATCTATGGCCTGGGTTCGCCGGAATACTACGCCAAGATGATCATCCCGGTGGAGACCGGACAGCATATGAGCCTGGAAGAGCTCATCAAACGCCTGGTCGAAGTGCACTACGAGCGCAACGATGTGGACTTCCACCGCGGCAGTTTCCGCGTGCGCGGCGACATGCTGGAACTCATCCCGGCCTACAGCCGGGACAAGGCCCTGCGCCTGACCTTTTTCGGCGACGAGATCGAGAGCATCCAGGAGACGGACGCCCTCACCGGGCAGGTGCTCTCCATCATGCGCAAGACGGTCATCTACCCCGGCAGCCACTATGTTTCTGACCAGGACAATCTGAAGCGCGCCACCGACGCCATCCGCGACGAACTGCAGCAGCGTCTGGCCGAGTTCCGGTCGCAGGGCAAGCTGGTGGAGGCGCAGCGGCTGGAGCAGCGCACCATGTTCGACCTGGAGACCATCGAGGAGCTTGGCTACTGCAACGGCATCGAGAACTACTCGCGCCACCTGGACGGCCGGGCCAAGGGCCAGCCGCCGGCCACGCTCATCGACTATTTCCCGGAGGACTTCCTGTTCTTTCTCGATGAGAGCCACATCACCGTGCCCCAGGTGGGCGGCATGTTCAACGGCGACTTCTCGCGCAAGAGCACCCTGGTGGACTTCGGTTTCCGTCTGCCGAGCGCACTGGACAACCGGCCGCTCAATTTCGAAGAATTCAAGGAGCGCCTGAATCAGGCCGTGTACATTTCGGCCACGCCCGGCCCCTGGGAGCTGGACCGCGCCCAGGGGCTTGTGGTGGAGCAGGTCATCCGGCCCACGGGCTTGGTGGACCCGGAGATCGAGATACGCCCCGTGGCGGGCCAGGTGGACGATTTGCTCGGCGAGTGCAAGGCCCGCGTGGTCAGAAACGAGCGCGTGCTTGTGACCACCCTGACCAAGCGCATGGCCGAAGACCTGACCGACTACCTGAACCAGATGGGCGTGCGCGCGCGCTACCTGCACTCCGACATCGAAACTTTGGAGCGCATGGCCATTATACAGGCTCTGCGCACAGGTGAATTCGACGTGTTGGTGGGCATCAACCTGCTGCGGGAAGGCCTGGACATCCCGGAAGTTTCCCTTGTGGCCATTCTGGACGCGGACAAGGAAGGCTTCCTGCGCAGCACGCGCTCCCTCATCCAGACCTTTGGCCGCGCGGCGCGCAACGCTGGCGGGCATGTCATGCTCTACGCCGACTCGGTCACCGCCTCCATGCGCGCGGCTCTTGACGAGACGGCCCGCAGACGTGAAAAGCAGCTTCAGTACAACGAAGAGAACGGCATCACGCCGCAGACCATCATCAAGGGACTGGACAACCTCCTGGGCGCCCTGGCGGCCCATGTGGCGCCAGAGGGGCAGGAGCCGACCCCGGACGAACTATTGCGCGAGCTGGACCCCAAGCGGCTTAAGAAAGAAATTGCCGCCCTGGAGCGGGAAATGCGCGAAGCGGCCAAGGAACTGGAGTTCGAGCGTGCGGCGGCCCTGCGCGACCGTGTGCTTGCCCTGCGCGAGCGCCTGCTGCAGCTGGGAGAATAGATGGCATCAGCGTTGAATCTCGCCCGCATCAGGGCCATCCGGGACAAATGGGGGCCACTGTTCCAGTTCGTGCTGGGCCTGTGCATCATGCTCGTGATTTTCGTCGCGGGGATGTGCATGTTCATGTTCGTCGAAGGCTGGAATGCCATCGACAGCTTCTACATGATGGTCATCACGCTCTCCACTGTGGGCTTTGGCGAGATACAGCCCCTTTCCGACAGGGCGCGGCTTTTGACTTCCGCCATCATAATCCTTGGCGTGGGCAACTTCGCTTACATCGTCGGCTCATTTTCGCGGATGCTTGTGGACGGGCATCTGCATAATCTTTTGTGGAGGCGCAAAGTGCAGCGGCGCATAGACAAGCTTGAAAACCACTACATCGTCTGCGGCTACGGCCGCATCGGCGGCGTGGTCGTGCAGGAGATCCTCAAGGTCAGCTCCGATGTGGTGGTCATCGAGCACGACCCGGCGCTTGTGGAGCAGCTGAAGCGCGACGGCATCATGCACCTTGCGGGCGACGCCACGGATGACGGACTCCTCGTCTGCGCGGGCATCAAGCGCGCGCGCTCCATCGTCACCGCCCTCACCGACGAGGCGGCCAACGTCTATGTGACCCTCACCGCACGGCAATTGAACCCGAATATTTCCATCATCGCCCGGGCCAACAACGCCTCGCACATCACCCGGCTGGAATTCGCCGGAGCGAACCGCGTGGTGCTGCCGCACCTGATCGGCGGAGTGCGCATGGCCCATACCGTGCTCAAGCCCACGGTGACGGACTTCCTCGACCTGGCTGTGCGCGGAGACATCGACCTGCAGATGGAACAGCTCGGCATCAGCGAGAAATCCGTCTTTGTAGGCAAAAACATCATGGATTCGAACATCCGCAAGGATTATGACCTGATCATCGTGGCCATCAAGCGCGAGTCGGGCGAACTTGTGTTCAACCCCGGCCCCAGGGAGGAATTGCGCAGCGGCGACACCTTGATCACCCTGGGCCGGCAGATCGACCTGCAACGCATCAGCGAGCATTTGTGAGCCAGAACAGCATCCCCCCTCTTGATGAAGCCCGGCAGCGCGTGAACGAGCTGCGCGAGGAGCTGGAATACCACAACCACCGCTATTACGTCCTCGACAGCCCGGAGATTACGGACGCCGAGTACGACGCGAAGTTCCGCGAACTGGCCGGACTTGAAGACGCCTACCCGGAGCTTGCCGACCCCAACTCGCCCACCCGGCGCGTGGGCGGGCAGGTGGCCGAGGGCTTCGCCACGCACCGCCACGCCCTGCCCATGATGAGCCTGGACAACGCCATGAACCTGGACGAGTGGCGCGAGTTTGCGGAGCAGAAGCTGCCCAACGCCTTTCGCGACGCCGTGACCGAGCTGCTTCTGGCGGACATCGAACAGGGCATCGGCCGGGCCCTGGTAGTGAGCGCGGACAAGAAAAAGGACGAACGCGCCGCATTGGGCACGGAACTCCGCAAGATGGTGACGGACTGCCTGCTTGCGCCCGGTCCGGCCGGTTCGGCCCCACCGGGCTGGGAAGCCTTGGCCATCAAGGTCCGCCGTCTGTGCTCCAAGGTCTGGCGGCCTGTTCTTCCAATCGAAACGCCGGGCGATGCCGCAACCGGACAGCCTGTTCCCCGGTCTGCTGCCCAGCCTGAAGCACAGCCTGCAAGCACATCCAAGCGGCCCGCCTCTTTGTTGGATTTTCTCGACACTCCGGTGGCGGCGGAACCGTCTGCACCGCCTGCGCCGACCATGCGCAGGGGGGCGATCCCCTTACCGAGGCTTGAGCGCCTGGCGCAGGACCTTGGCCCGGACGTGCGCGCGGCGCTGAACGAATTTTGGGCCGAGCCCAAGATGGACGGCCTGGCGGGCGAGTTGACCTATGAGGGGGGAGCCTTTGCCGTGGGCTCCACGCGCGGCGACGGCGAGGTGGGCGAGGACGTCACCGCCAACCTGCGCATGGTGCAGAACATCCGGGGCAGGCTGCTGCCCTCGCCCTGGGGCGTTCCCCCGCTGCTCGACGTGCGCGGCGAGGTGGTCATGGGCGTTGCGGCCTTCGCGACCCTGAACGAGGCCCAGGAACGCGCCGGGCTCAAGCCCTTCGCCAATCCGCGCAACGCGGCCGCCGGGTCCGTGCGTCAGCTGGACCCGAACATCGTGGCCGCGCGGCCCTTGAGCTTTCTGGCCTATGGCGTGGGCCGCATGGCGGAGACGGAAGGCACGCTGGCCTGGACCACGCAGGAGGCCGTCATGCGCGGCATCGCGGCCCTGGGCCTGGCCACCGCGCCGGGCTCGCGCGTCTGCTCCTCGGCCGAGGATGTGGCCCGCTTTTATCTGGATCTGCAGGAGCGCAGGCACACGCTGCCCTTCGAAATCGACGGCGTTGTGGCCAAGGTGAACAGCCTGGCGCTGCAAGAACTTTTGGGCGCAACGGCCCGCGCCCCGCGCTGGGCCCTGGCCCTGAAGTTCCCTCCGGAACAGGCGCGCACCATCCTCAAGGCCATCAACATCCAGGTGGGGCGCACCGGCGTGCTCACCCCCGTGGCCGAGCTTGAGCCCGTGCGCGTGGCCGGGGTGGTGGTCTCCAGCGCCACCCTGCACAACGCCAGCCACATTCGCGAGCTGGACGTGCAGTTGAATGATCTTGTGGTGATCCAGCGCGCTGGTGATGTGATCCCGCAAGTGGTCAAGAGGATCATCCGCACCGGCGTGATGCGCCCCGGCCCCTATCCGTTCCCCACAGTCTGCCCGGCCTGCGGCAGCGCCGTGGTGACCGAGGAAAAATTCACTTACTGCCCCAATCATGCCTGCCCGGCGCGGGTGGTGCTGGGCATCGCCCATTTCGTGTCCAAGGCCGGGCTGGCCATGGACGGCGTGGGCGAGAAATGGATCGAGCGGCTGGCGCAGGAGGGCCTGCTCAAGTCTCCGGCTGATCTGTTCACGCTGACACGAGAACAGCTGGAAGGCTTTGAGCGCATGGGCGCCAAAAGCGCGGAGAACTTCGTGAACTCCGTGGAGCAGGGCGGCAGAAGCGCCACCCTGGCCCGCTTCATCGCGGCGCTGGGCATAGAGCAGGTGGGCGAACAGACGGCCAAAGAGCTTGCCCGGCGCTTTGCCGATATGGACGAGCTGGCCCTGGCGGACGAGACCGAGCTCATGAAGCTCAAGGACGTGGGCCCCAAGGTGGCCTCCAGCATCCGCGCTTTCTTCGCTAATGAGGGCAACCAGGCCATGCTGGCGCGCTTCAAGGAACTGGGCGTGTGGCCCCGAGGCGGCGTTGCGCCCGGCGCGGAGAATCTGCCCCTGCACGGCAAGGTCTTTTTCTTCACCGGCGGCGTTCCGGGCCTGAGCCGCCCTGCGGCCCAAGCCCTCGTGGAGGAGCTTGGCGGCACGTGCGCGGGCTCGGTTTCGGCCAAGGTGGACTATGTGGTGGCCGGGGAAAAGGCCACGGAGCGCAAGGTGGCCAAGGGCCGCGAGCTGGGCGTGGCCATTCTGGACTTCCGGCAATTTTTGGATATGCTTGAATCCCACAAGAAAACGACCCCCTAATTCGGAGGACAGCCATATGGCCAACGATCTCATCACCGACGTCATCATCATGGGCGGCTGCGGCCGCATGGGCGGCACCCTGGTGCGCCTGGCCCAGAACGACCCCGAACTGGCCCTCAAGGCCGTCATCGAGCGCAAGGACAGGCTGGACGAGCTGGAGAGCCTGGACTGCCTGGTTTCCGACGACCTGGACGCCGTGCTGGCCCAGTATCCCCGCGCCGTGGTGGTGGAGTTCACCTCGCCGGAGGCCACTGTGGAGCACGTGGGCATCTGCAAGCGCCACGGCAATCCCATCGTCATCGGCACCACGGGCCTGAAGCCCGACCAGCTGGCCATAGTGAACGAGGCCGCCACCCGCGTGCCCGTGCTGCTGGCCCCGAACATGAGCGTGGGCGTGAACGTGCTTCTGAAGGTGTTGCCCATGCTGGTGCAGATGCTGGGGCCCGCCTATGACATGGAAATGATGGAGATCCACCACAGCCGTAAAAAGGACGCGCCCAGCGGCACGGCCCTGAAACTTGCCGAGTGCATGGCCCAGGCGCGCGGCTGGAACTACGACGAGGTCAAGAAGCACGCGCGCGACGGCATCATCGGCGAGCGCGGCGAGAAGGAGCTTGGCGTCGTGGCCCTGCGCGGCGGTGACGTGGTGGGCGACCACACGGCCTACTTCTTCGGCCCCGGCGAGCGCATCGAGATCACCCACCGGGCGCACTCGCGCGAGAACTTCGCCCAGGGCGCGCTGCGCGCCGCCAAATGGCTGGCCAAGCGCGAGCCCGAGCGCCTGTTCAACATCGGCGACACGCTTTAAAAGTCAACGAATCCACCAACAAAAGCGCCGGGTCCCGTGATGGGGTCCGGCGCTTTGCTTTGCAAATGTGGGGCGCTAGGCTTTGGGCATGGCTTGGCGCATGGCCGCGAACACGGTCTCGGCCTCGGCCTGTATGCGCGCAAGACCCTTGGCGAGTTCCTCGGCCTGGCCGTCGCGTGCGGCGAATTCCAACTCGCGTGCGGCGTCGCGCAGGGGGATGAGCCCGAGCGTTGCGGCGGCTCCTTTTATGGAATGCGCCAAATAGCGCGCCTGCTCCATGTCCGCGGCGTTCACGCAGAAAGCGAGGGCGGCCAGGCGCTTAGGCTCATCGACCAGGAACATGCTGAACAGCTCGCACAGGAAGGCGGGCTTGGTGCGCTGCATGCGCGCCAGCCATTCGGGATCAATG
>NZ_DATMYK010000123.1:0-6833 GCF_035560995.1 Humidesulfovibrio sp.
TCGGTGAGCAGATAGATGAACACGCCCGCGCCCAGGCAGGTGGCCATAAGAAACAGGTTCTGACGAACGAGATAACCGCCCAGCGCGCCCAGGCGGGGGAACGACCAGCTCATGCGGCGCTCCTTTTGGGCAGCCTCTGTATGACCCAAAGCACGCCGGAAGGCACGCGCTCGCGCACGGCCTGGCGCAGGAAGCCATACCCAAGGGCGCTGAACAGGATGTTGGGCACCCATATGCCAATGGCCGGGGGCACCAGACGCGACTCGCCCATGCTTTCGAACACGGAAAGCATGGAGTAGTAGACAAGGAACACGCCAAGGGCCAAGATCAGGCCGTGCTGCTGTTTCAGCGCGCGGAACACGCAGGCGATGGGCACGGAGAAAAGCCCCAGCACCAGGCAAGCCATGGGCAGAGCCAGTCGTTTCTGAATCTCCACCTTGACCTTGCGTTCGCGGTCCAGGTCGAAATCCTCCTTCATCTTGGCCACGTCAGCGTCGTATTCCAGCAGCTTCTCGAACGAAAGTTCCTTGGGCGAAGTGCGTTCAAAGCCCATCTGGCGCAGCATGCCGCCAAGCGGCAGGCGCACGGCATAGGTGCCGAAGCTCAGCACATCCAGCTTCTCGCCCTCGCGCCGGAAGATCTTCCCGTTGCGGAAAACGACCTTGATCTGCTCCTTCTCCGAATCAGTGGTCACGGTGCCATCCGGGGCCACCACCGTGGTGGTGAAGCTCTTGCTGGTCTTGTCCTGCACGAAGACAAAGCGGATGTCGCCGGAGTTCAGATCGACCTGCTGAGCGTAGATGGTGAGGCCAGGAAATTCCTGATTAAAAACACCTGCCTGGAGTGAAAGCTTCGTCTTCGTGCGGGCGAACTCCATAAGTGAAAGCTTGAACTGCTCCATGCCCCAGGACACGCCGAAGAGCGAGATGAACAAGCTGAAAAGCGTGCACAGCGTGCAGAAGATGATGGGCGCGGGCAAAAGCTGGTACAAGCTGACACCGCTGGCCTTGAGAGCTGTCAGCTCCCGGTCCGACGCCATGCGCAGAAAGGTCAGAAAGACGCTCAACATGCAGGCAATGGGCGTCAAGAGGAGCATGAAAAACGGACTCAAGTATACGAAAAGGCGCAGGATATCCAATGCGCCAAGGTTCTGGGAGAGCAGCATCTCGCGCAGTTGGAGCATGCGTCCCACCAGGATGAGCCCCAGCAGGCAGGAACCGATGAGCAGGAACAGGCTGATGTGTTCCTTGAGAATTTGACGGTGAATAATCTTCAAGGCCGCGTCTCACCCTTGGTTTCATTAGCAAAAAAGCGCTCAATGAATTCCACTTCAAGAGGACCCAGATTGAAACGCATGGCCGCGTCTTCAATGAGGCAGGCCCTCGCCTTGGCGCCCGCCTCCGGGCCGCACTTTTCGGCTATCCAGTCAATGGCGCGGCGGGTGAGCTCGCTTTGGGGAACGACAGTGGCCATATCCTTAACTCCTTGAAGTTCACGGGACCCGAAATGTCTTTGCAATTCCTACACCACAGAGCCGTGCCTGGCAACGCAAGGAGTCACGGGACCGCTGCAACGAAAAAAAACAGATTTTATGCGTCCACCCCCCTTTTCAGGTCTTGCCTTCCGTTTTGGGAATAGCTATAAGGCGCTTCCCGTTACGGGAAACCTGGCGAGGTAGCTCAGTCGGTCAGAGCATGCGGCTCATATCCGCAGTGTCGGGGGTTCAATTCCCTCCCTCGCTACCAGAAACATAAACCCCTGCTTCGGCAGGGGTTTTTTGTTTCCCCCCTTCCACCAGTCCTGCCGGTACGCAAATTTTATCATTGTTCCGATAGCTTTCATATCCCATCTCCTTTGACTCCAATCGGGCAAGAGGATATTCGTGCAGGCAGTCGTCGCTTCCGCACGGCTGGTACGCAACGCGTGCATACCGCTTCCCCCCAGGCGGCATGCTCCGTAGCCAAACGTTCCACGCAGGCAAGCATGCGCATACCTAGCCCTCGCCTCCTCCTGATCCCTTTAGCAATGGCGGCTTTTCTCTGCACTTCCTGCTCCAGCGAGCCTGCCAAAAAAACCTGCACAGATCCGCTGGGTTGCGTTGATATTCCCGCCACCTCCCCGGTCAAGCTTGGCGTCATCCAGTCCCTGAGCGGCAAAGTGGGCCCTCTGGGGCAGGAACAAATGCGCGGCTTGGAGCTCGCCCTGGCCCGCAGGGGCGGCAAGCTGCTGGACCGCGAGGTCTCGCTGCAGGTGGAGGACACTGGCTGCCAGCCGGAAGGCGGCGCCAACGCAGCCCTCAAGATCGTGGCCGATCCGAATATGGTCGCCATCTTCGGCACCACTTGCTCCGGTGACGCGGCTACGGCTTCTGAAATCATGTCCAAGGCCGGGTTTGCCATGATTTCCGGCAACAATTCCGCTCCCTTCCTCACCGCTATAGGCGGGCAGCGCGCGCCAAAGTGGCAGGCGGGCTACTTCCGCACCGCGCCCAATGAGGAATCCTCCGGCCCGGCAGCGGCCACCTTCGCCTATCAAAAACTCGGCATCCGCAAGGCCGCCACGGTCAACGACGGGGACATCTACACCAAGGGCCTGGCCGACGGCTTCGCCAAGCGCTTCCAGGAACTCGGCGGAACGGTCGTGCTGAACGCCACGGTGAACAAGCAGGACACCAACATGGGTCCCCTGCTCACCGCGGTGAAAAACTCCAAGGCGGAGCTCGTTTTCTTCCCGCTGTTCCAGCCGGAGGGCAACCACCTGCTCATGCAGGCCCGCCGCGACCCTGCAATGAAGAAGACCGTGCTCATGAGCGATGGCGCACTTATCGAACAGAGCTTCATTGAAGCCGTTCAGGACGACGCCGTGGGCATGTATTTCGTCGGCCCCACCCCGCCGACCAAAAGCCCGGCTTTTGACAAGCTGTTGGACGAATACCGCGCCCGTTTCAAGACCTCGCCCTCAACCTTTTATTATGTCAGCGCCTTCGACGCCGCAGAAATCCTTTTCGCGGCCATCGAAAAGGTGGCGACCAAGGAGGCGAACGGCGTTGTGCGCATCGGCCGCACGGCCCTGCGCGACGCGCTCTACGCCACTCGCGGGCACAGCGGCATCTCCGGCACTCTCAGCTGCAACGAATTCGGTGATTGCGCGCCGCAGCGCTTCAACGTGCTGCGCCTAGCCAACCCGGACGCCGGCGTGGAAGGGCTGAAAGCCAACGTGCAATTCACCTACAGCCCTTCGCCATGAACGTTCTGCGCCGCCTGTTCCGCACCTGGCAAAACCTGGGCATTACGGCGAAATTCGCCCTGTCCTTTGCCCTGCTTTTCAGCATGATCCTGGTGGAGGCGGCGGTGAGCTTGCTGGCCCTTGGCGATGTGCGCCGAGCCGAAGCCGTTATCTTGTCCAGCGTGGAGATCCGCCAGCGCGTGTTCGAGATGGACGGCCAACTGGAGAAAGCCCGCCGCCTGCACCGTGACTTTTTCTTGCAATATCCGCATATAGGCTTTCTCGCAGCCCAGGAACTGTACTTCAAGCCCTCCACCGAAATCATCACGGATGTGGTGGCGGCAAGCGAAGACCTCAAGCGGCTCATCGAGGCCTCCAATGTCAGCGAGACCCTGCGCGAGCGCAACAATGACCTTACCCTGTACTTGACCACGGCTCGAAGGTTCTCGGATATTTTCCGCGAATTGGTCTCCCTGGTCACTGTGCTGGCCGCTCCGGGCACCGGGCTTGAAAGCCAGCTGAACGAGATCGAGGCGGAGCTGGAGAACCACGCCAACCGTTCTTCGGCCACCCTGCTGAATTTCCGGGAAATGGCGCTGCACCACCGGCAGTATATGGTCACCCGGCAGCGGCCGTACATGCAATCGGCCATGAACTCCTGCTTCGAGCTGGGCACAGGCCTGGCAGCAAACGGCGGGCAGGCACGCCCGGACTGGCCTGCCGTCCACCGGCTGCTGACACAGTATGCAGAGATCGCCCGCCAGATACCTGACGTGGACGTATCCATCCGCAGCAAGCTGAACGATTTTACACTCCAGGCCAAATCCGTGGACCCCATCTCCGCCAACCTCAAGGTGTTGGCAACGGCAGAGGTGGAGCGCGCCCGCCATCGCATCGCGGTGGCAAGTCGAGTTGCCACAGCGGTCATCCTGGCCACGGCCATCACCGGGCTGGGTTTTGTGCTGCTCGTTGCGGCCATCATCCATGCCAGCGTTACCCGCAAGCTGGTGGCCCTGACCAGCGCCGCCGAGCAGATGCGCGCCGGACACCTGGAAGCCGAGGTGGAGTCCGACTCTTGCGACGAAGTGGGCGTACTGGCCGCAAGCTTCAAGGAAATGGCGGCGCGCATGCAGCAATTGGTGGGCAATCTTGAGCACATGGTGCTGGTGCGCACGGCGGAGCTCACCGATGCCCGCGACAGGTTGGAAGGGCTGGTGGTGGAGCTCGACGAGAAGAACCACGCCCTGGAGATTCTGTCCGTCACGGACCGGCTGACCGGCCTGGCCAACCGCCGCAAGCTTGAGGCCTCATTGCAGTCGGAACTCCTGCGCGCCAGGCGCTACGGCAAGACCTTCTCCGTCATCATGCTTGATGTGGACCGCTTCAAGACAATCAACGACACCCATGGCCACCAGACGGGTGACACTGTGCTGGTGCAGCTGGCCGAGCTGCTGCGCCGCAACGCCCGCGAAACGGACATCGTGGGCCGTTGGGGTGGCGAGGAGTTCCTCATCATCTGCCCGGAGACCAACCTGATGCTGGTGACAGCCCTTGCGGAACGCTATCGTCTTGAGATGGAGCGCAACGATTTCGGCCATGTGGGGCAGGTCACTTCCAGTTTCGGCGTCACATCCACCCAAGATGGCGACGACGTGGAGTCTTTGGTGCGCCGAGCGGACGAGGCACTGTACAGGGCCAAGGAGTTCGGCCGCAACCGCGTGGAGACGGACAAGCTCCGCGCCCTGCACTAGCCGCATCATTGCTTGACACCCCCCCACAGCGAGGGCATGGTCTGCGTCTTCTGGCTGGGAACCCCTTGCCAGATGGCAAAGCGGACTTATCTTTAAAGAGGTCCGATCGTTCTTTGAAAGGGGGCGCACCGGTTTCGACGGGGACTGTCGATGCCGTGGCTGCAGGTCGAGGCGCCGCTGGCCTCGTTAAAAGCGGCAAGCACTCAAGTGCCAACGACTACGATTACGCTCTGGCTGCTTAATAACCAGTCACGATCCTTCTGACCGACGTCCGATACGTCTTTAGGATCGACAAAACCCTATCGGGACGGCGTGCAGATGGCGTCCGCCGTATGCACGCGGCACAAGGCGGACATGTCGTTTCCCGCCTGGACAGGGGCTAATGAGACGACGAGAATTGTACCTGTTCTAAACCTGTAGACGCCGCGCGCAAAGCGTTCTCGGACGAGGGTTCGATTCCCTCCGCCTCCACCAACAGATCATCCCACACAGTCCCACACAGTACAGAAATCCCGAGATTTCAAAGGTTAACCCCGGAAAGAGCGTCCGGGGTTGTCTTTTGTGGTGCGTTGACAACCGGACAAGAGACCGGATAAGTAACCGGACAACGCAGCGGCGGACAACTTCCCAACCGGACAACCCGGACATGCCGCGCCAGCACTCATAATCTGGAGGGTGCCATGCCGTTGACCGATATCGCCGTACGGAACGCCAAAGCGGACACGACCAAGACGCTCAAGCTCAAAGACGAGCGCGGGCTCTACCTCGAAATCCCTCCAAGGGGCAGCAAGCGGTGGCGGTTGCGCTACTGGATTAAGAGCAAGGAGAATCGCCTTTCCCTAGG
Organism: Humidesulfovibrio sp.; assembly: GCF_035560995.1. Taxonomy (GTDB): domain Bacteria; phylum Desulfobacterota; class Desulfovibrionia; order Desulfovibrionales; family Desulfovibrionaceae; genus Humidesulfovibrio. Next base: position 5,821 of record NZ_DATMYK010000123.1, read on the forward strand.
AGTGTATCCTGAGGTGAGCCTGAAAGAGGCCCGCGAACTGCGAGACGAGGCGCGTAAGCTCATTGCCAAGGGCATTGATCCCTCAGCCGTCCGCAAGGGTGAGGTTGCCCAGGCAACAGAGGAAGCCACCACTTTTGAGCTTGTGGCCCGCCAGTGGCACGAGAAGTTCACCCCCTCGTGGACGCCCGGCCACGCTGCCCGCATTCTGACGAGCCTGGAGAAAGACGCCTTCCCTTGGATTGGCCCCAAGGCTATCCGCTCCATCCTCCCGCCCGAAGTCCTGTCCGTTGCCCGCCGCGTTGAATCGCGAGGAGCCGTCGAGACGGCGCATCGGCTAGTGGGGAACATCGGCATGGTGTTCCGTTACGCCGTGGCCTCTGGCTTGGCTGACTCAGATCCGACTCGCGATCTGCGCGGGGCGCTCTCCCCTACCAATGAAAAACACCACGCCAGCATCACGGAGCCTGGGGCGGTCGGAGAACTCCTGCGAACCATCGACACCTACAAGGGGAGCCTCATCACGCGGTGCGCCCTCAAGCTGGCCCCTTTGGTCTTTGTGCGCCCTGGCGAACTCCGCCACGCCGAATGGTCAGAGATCAACATGGAGACCAAGGAGTGGCGCATACCCGCCGCTAAGATGAAGATGCGCGCCCAGCACATTGTCCCCCTAAGTGAACAAGCCGTGGCAGTCCTAGAGGAAATTAGCCCCCTCACAGGGTCTGGCCGCTACGTCTTCCCAGGCGAACGCACCTCCTCACGCCCGATGAGCGAGAACACCGTAAATGCCGCTTTGCGCCGCCTTGGATACTCCAGGGACGAACTAACAGGTCATGGCTTCCGAAGCATGGCGTCAACGCTGCTAAATGAGCAGGGCTGGAACCGTGACGCCATTGAACGCCAGTTGGCCCATGCAGAACGAAACAACGTCCGAGCCGCGTACAACTTTGCTGAATTCCTGCCTGAACGCCGGAAGATGATGCAGAGTTGGGCGGACTATCTGGACGTGCTCCGCG
>NZ_DATMYK010000124.1:0-6440 GCF_035560995.1 Humidesulfovibrio sp.
CCACGCCCAACGGCCTGTTCGTGCCCGCCCAGGGCAACACCTCCGGCTACCTGGTGGAGTCGAACCCGCTGTACACCAACATCGACAACTTCCTGGGCAGCGACTACCTGGCCCAGAAGTACAATTTCAAGGCCGACGACGTGACCAAGCGCCTGGGCGACGCGGCCTACGAGACCTACCTGGTGCGGCAGCAGCTGGTGGCCCTTACCGGCAGCAATATTGTGGTGGGCGGCGTGACCACTGAAAAGGCGCAAATGCAGGCCCTGATGGACCACGCCGGAAGCCAGGCCAAGGCCCTGGGCCTTTCCTACGGCAAGGCCCTCACCGCCGCGCAGCAGTCGAGCCTGAAGGAAGACATGGTCTGGATGGTGGAGACCACCGTGAACGGCCAGAAGGTGCTGGCCCCGGTGGTCTACCTGGCCTCCGGCACCAGGGAGCTGTTCAACAACTCCGCGGGCGGCGGGCTCATCGCGGGAGATGCCGTCACCGCCAATGTCGGCTCCCTCACCAACACCGGCACCATTCGCGGCGGAAACGTCAACGTCACCGCCTCGGGCGATGTGCAGAATATCGGCGGCAGCATCAGCGGCGGCAACGTCAGCGTGGCCAGCACCGGCGGCAGCATCGTCAACACGGCCAGCGTCAGCGAGCAGGTCATCCAGCGCGGCGACGGCCACATCGACCTCAAGACCACCGTGGGCAAAGCGGGCACCATAAGCGGCGGCACGGTGAACATCGCCGCCGCCAAGAACGTGGAGAACGTGGGCGGCAGCATCAAAGGCGGCAACGTGACCCTCTCCGCCGGGGGCGACGTGGTCAACAGCGCCCTGGTGGCCACCAACGTCAGCGGTTCCAGCTACCGCGAGACCGTGGCCGCCACCGGGAGCATCGAGTCCACCGGAAGCCTCAAGGTGCAAGCCGGGCGCGATGTGCAGAACCTGGGCGCGCAGATGAAGTCCGGCGGCGACACGAGCATAAGCGCCGGGCGCGACGTGACCTTCGACACCGTGGCGCTCACCAGCCGCGACAGCACCACCTCATCCACCAAGGGCTTCGTCAAGAACGAGAACAAGCGCAGCACCACGACCACCGTGACCCAGGTGAAGGGCGGCGTGGACGCGGGCGGCGCGCTGGCCATCAAGTCCGGGGGCGACGTGACCCTGGCCGCCACGGATTTGAGCGCGGGCAAGAGCCTCGCCGTGGACGCGGCGGGCGATCTGAACATTCTGGCGCGCAACAACACCGCCCAGACCGTCACCGAGTCCAACAGCTCCGGCGTGGGCGTGGGCGGCGGCGTGCTGGGCACGGAAAAGAAGACCAAGGACCAGTTCGCCAGCCGCGCCGTGGGCAGCACCCTCACCACGGTGAAGGTGGGCGGGGCCGAATCCGCCCTTACCAACCAGAAAGGCAGCCTTTCTGGCGGCGATGTCAGCCTCTCCGCGGGCAAGACCGCCACTCTGGAGGGAGCCAAGATCAATTCGGGCGGCGCGGTGAACATTGCCGCCACCGACGTGCAGGTGCTGGAAGCGCGCGACGTGGACCGCACCACCACGCACACCGAGAGCACCTCCTACCTGTCCGTCTCCGGCGGGGATGGAGACAAGAGCTCCAGCGCCACCAAGGCCGGGATCAAGTCCGACGGTGTGGTCAAGGCCGGGGCCAACGCCTCGTCCACCCGCGACGCGGGCGGCGTGGACCTGGTGAAGACCACCACCACGGACACCTTTGACGAGACGACCAAGGCCGTGGGCACGCAAATCGCCTCGGCCGGGGGACTGACCATAACGGCCAGGAAGGACGCCACCCTGCGCGGGGCCGATGTGAAGGCCGGGGGCGACGTGAACCTCTCCGGCCAGAATGTGAACATCCTGGCCGCTCAGGACACCCACGTCTCCACCAGCGACAGCACCACCACACGGGTGGGCCTGTACGCCAGCAGCACCAACGCGGCCGATGCCAAAGCCGGAGCCTCGGCCGCGGCCAACGCCCAGCTGGGCGCGGCCAGCGCCAGCACCGGGGCCAATTCCACAGCCAACGCGGCTTCCAGCACGTCCATCGACGTGATGCGCACCTCCACCACCAGCACCAGGACCGTGGACATCACCAACCAGGGCACCACCCTGGCCAGCGGCGGAACGCTGAACATCAAGAGCGGGGAAGCCCTCACCGTGCAGGGCTCGGACCTTTCGGGCGAAAAGGGCGTGGACCTGAAGGCCAAGGATATGCGGTTCCTGGCCGCCCAGGACACCCACGACAGCACCACCAGCACCAGCAAGACCAGCGCGGGCCTGTATGTGGACGGCAACGCCAACGCCCTGGCCGGAGCCAACGCCAGCGCAAACGCCGGCCTGGGGGCCAACGCCGGGGCCACCGGCTCTTCCAGCGCCAAGGCCGTGGCCTCGGCGGGCGTGCAGGGCAAGAACGTCACCAGCAGCGAAAGCGAGGGCTCGTCCACCGCGCGTGTGTCCACCATCAGCTCCGGCTCCGGGTCCATCAGCCGTACGGCTGGAAATTCCATCACCGACGTGGGCACGAACATCGAGGCCGCGGGCGATTTCAGCCAGTCGGCCAGGACCATTGTGAGCAAGGCCGCGGAGAACACCAGCTACAGCACCAGCTCAAGCGTCACCAACACGGGCAAGGCCGGCGTGTACGCCAAGGCCGAGGCTGGCGCATCGGCGGAAGCCGGGGCCAACGCGGGGCTGGGTCTCGATGGCAAGCCCAAGGCCGAGGCCGGAGCGGGAACGGAAGCCAGCGCCAAGGTGGGCGCGGGAGTAAAGGTCAGCTATGCGCGCGATACCCTGGAGACTTCCGAATCCAGCAGCGAAGCCGTGGTGTCCAACATCAAGGCCGGGGGCAAGATCGCCAGCGTCTCCAGCGGCAAGACCAGCCTGGAGGGCACGCAGCTGAGCGCAGGCAAGGGCGTGAGTCTTGAGGCGGAGTCTTTGGACTTCAGCGCGGCCAGCAGCAGCAGCAGTTCCAGCGCCAGCGTGAGCAACACCAACGCCTCGGCCAGCGCGGGCGTTTCCCGGGGCACGGGCAAGGGCGTGGATGTGGACCTGGCTGGAGGAACCAGCAAGACCGAAAAGAGCGCGGGCAGCACCACCGCCACGGCGGGCAGCATCGCCTCCGGCGGCGACATCGTCATCAAGACCAAGGGCGATACCCGCCTGGTGGGCACCAACCTGGCCGCCGAGGGCGACACGACCCTGGCCTCTGGCGGCAACCTGAGCTTTGAAGCCGCGCGCGACACGGCAACGAGCGGCAAAACCGCCTACGACGCCAGCGCCAGCCTCTCCTACGGCAAATCCAGCGGAACCGGGGGCAGCAGTTCCGGCGTGGACGCGGGCGTCAGCGGCGGTTTCAGCACCGCCAGCTCCTCGTCCAGCACGGCCACGGCGGGCAGCATCAGCACCGGCGGCAAGCTGAACGTGAGCGCGGGCAAGGCGGCCAGCTTCGAAGGCACCAACATGGCAGCAGGCGGCGACGCCACCATCAGCGCCGCGGACGGCGTGACCATCAGCGCCGCGCGCAGCACCTCGCAAAGCGAGGCCTATGGCGCGCGCCTGGGCCTGGAGGCCGGCAAGGGCACGGAGACCAAGGCCGGAGAATCGAGCGCCAGCAAGAGCGCCGGGGCCACGGTGGAAGGCAATTACAGCCGCGCGAAGGAATCCACGGCCGAGGCGGGCAGCCTGGCCTCCGGCGGCAGCCTCAAGATCATCAGCGGCAAGGACGTGACCCTGGAGGGCACCAACCTTTCTGCCCAGGACAAGGCCGCCATCAATGCGGGCGGCAGCGTGAACTTCAAGGCCGCGGAAAGCAGCTCCGAGTCCGTGGGCGTCAGCGCCTCGGCTTCGGCCTCGGCCTCCAGGACCGATACGACGCCCACGGCGGCTTCCCCCACGGCGGCCAAGGCCAAGAACCCCGGCACGGGCGGCACTCAGGGGTCCGACGGCAGCGCCCAGAGCAACAAGGACCTGGCCGCCTGGCAGAAGACCCAGGCCTCCGTGGTGCAGCAGCTCAAGGACAAGCAGGCGGCGTCCACCGGCGGAGCCGGAACTGCGGCTCCGGCCAACGCGGCCGCTGCCAGCGCGGCTGCACCAGATTCCGGTCCCGCCACGGAGAAGACGAGCTCGGCCTCCGCGGGCGTGCAGGTCCAGACCAAGAACAAGACCGTGCAGAAGGCGGGCAGCATCAGCGCCGGAGCAGGCGGGGTGGAAGTCGTCGCTGGCGGCGGCGATGTGAACCTGGTGGGAACGAACATCAGCACCTCCGGCGACGCCAGCATCTCGGCCGCGCGCGACGTGAACATCAGCGCCGCCCGCAGCACGGAATCCGGCGTCAGCGTCAACGTGGCCGCCTCGGCCGACAGGAAGAGCGAGACTCCGGCCAAGGGCACCACCCCGGCTGCGAGCACGGGCAAGGCCGGAACCGCCTCCGGTACAGGTGGTCAGGGCGCTCCTGCCGGGCAAGGCGTCCAGGGCGGCACCGGCGCCAGCACCGGCTCCGGCGCCAGCACCGGCTCCGGCGCCAAGACTCCTCCGCCTGTGCCCACGGCCCCGAAGCCCGCCTCCGCCCGCGCCGACGCGGCCGCAGCCGCCAGGGCCAAGGCTGCCGCGACCACGGCCTCCGCGACCGAAACGCCCGCCGCCGGAACATCCGCGCCCGCCGCCCCGGCAGCCGCGGCGGGGACGGAAGCGCCCCGCGATCCCAACGTGTTCAAGGGCGAGGCCAAGAGTTCCGCCACCACGGCCAAGGATCCGGAGAACACCTCCAGCGCGTTCGTGGGCGTGGGCGGCGGCGGCAGCGAAACAAACAAGGGCGCGGCCATCACCACGGGCGGCGGACTGAAGATCAGCTCCGGCGGCAAAACCACCCTCACCAACACCAAGATTCAGGCCAGCGGCGGGGAAAGCATCGATGCCGCAGGCGGCGTGGAGCGCAAGACGGAGCGCGACTGGAGCGTGCTGAACGCCAATACCGACTCTGGCGCGGCGGGGACCAACCAGACCATCAGCAAGGTGCCCATGGCCAGCGGCACCGGCGGTACAGGCGTTCCCGGCGCGGGAACCGCCACCGGCACGGAGAGCGTCCAGGGCACCAACGCGGCTCCGCAGTCCACCCTGAAGGCCGCGCAGGGCACCGGTTCCAGCGCCACCTCTGGGGTGAAGAAGAACTAGGACGGAACGCATGCGCCTCTGAGAGGGATCCACGGTTCAGACCCCGGCCACGGCTCCCGGACGGCGGAAGCGCCAGCGGCCCGCAACGGCAACGTTGTGGGCCGCTTTCTTTTAGGGCGCGCGCCGCTCCTGTCGGATGCGGCCGGGTCTTGCGCTCCGGGGCCGGCATGGCTACCATCGCCGCAACGAAAGGGGCCTTCGCCCCGCCGCAAACCATCAGCCAAGGAGCCGCCATGAGCGCACTGCCCGCCAACACCAAGGATATCCGCATCGGCTGGATCGGCACCGGCGTCATGGGCGTTTCCATGTGCGGGCACCTCATGGCCGCAGGCCACCCGGCCACCGTGTTCAATCGCACCCGGGCCAAGGCCCAGCCCTTGCTGGACAAGGGCGCGCACTGGGCCGAAAGCCCCCGCGCCGTGGCCCAGGCCTCGGACGTGGTCTTCACCATCGTGGGCTACCCGGCCGACGTGCGCCGCGTGTACTTCGAGACCGACGGCGTGCTGGCGGGACTGAAGCCCGGGGCCATCGCCGTGGACATGACCACCACGAGCCCCAGTCTGGCGGTGGAGATTTACGAGGCCGCGAAAAAGCAGGGCGCGCAGGCGCTGGACGCCCCGGTTTCCGGCGGCGACGTGGGCGCGAAGAACGCCGCCCTGTCCATCATGGTCGGGGGCGAGGCCGAGGTGTTCGCCGCCGTGAAGCCCCTGTTCGAGCGCATGGGCCGCATCATCATGCACCAGGGCGCGGCCGGGGCCGGGCAGCACACCAAGATGTGCAACCAGATCGTCATCGCGGGCAGCATGATCGGCGTGTGCGAAAGCCTGCTCTACGCCACCCGGGCCGGGCTCGACCCCCAGGCGGTGCTTGGGGCCATCTCCAAGGGCGCGGCGGGCTGCTGGAGCCTGGAGAACCTGGCTCCGCGCATCCTGAAGGGCGATTTCGCGCCCGGCTTCATGATCGACCATTTCGTGAAGGATATGGGCATCGCGCTGGAGGAGTCCAAGCGCATGGGCATCAGCCTGCCGGGCCTGGCCCTGGTGGAGGGCCTGTACGCGGAGGCCGCCCGCGAAGGCCACGGCAAGGACGGCACCCAGGCCCTGTTCCTGGCCCTCAAGAAGCTCTCCGGCCTGTAGCCGCGCAAAGGCTGCGGAAACGACGCAGGGCCGCTGGCGCAAACGCCGGCGGCCCTGTTTTTTCGCATCACGGGCGTTGCGCGGGGCGCGTTATTTCACCGGGGCGGGGCAGCGGGCCACCAGG
>NZ_DATMYK010000125.1:0-11889 GCF_035560995.1 Humidesulfovibrio sp.
TGCAGGCGGGCGGGGGCGAAGCTTTGCGCTTCACGGTGGAGATTCTGCACCTGCATGGCGAGAAGTACCCCTCCTTCGGCCCGCTCAGCGCCATCAACCTCGACCTTGAGGTGACCGAGCGCACGCCCGGCGGTTTTCGCGCTCTGGGCGGCATCCGCGAGGCGCGGGGCATCCGCCTGCATGTGGTGGGCAAAAAATTGGGTGAGCTGGCGGACGGAGCGGTCTGCGCCTGAGGCTCGCCAGTTCTGAAAGGCCGGGGGATTTCTCCGGCCTCTTGGTTTGTTGGCGGCTTAGCGCTGCAGGCTGCTGAAAATGGCGATGACGAGCAGCACGATGACGACGACGAGCAGCACCCGTACGGAGAGCCAGGAGGGCTGCTTGGGTGCTGCGGTTGGGGCTGCAGCCTGCGTTTGGGGCGGGGGCGGCTGCATGGCCGCCTGGGCCTTGCGCTTGCCCCAGCGGTAGCCCATGAACACCAGCAGGATGGCGATGAGCATTCCGGCTTTGGTGAACATGTGCGCCCCCGTGTGCTGATGGTTTTTGAGCGGGTGGTATGAGCGGTAAAAAGACGGGGCGCCTCTTCAAGCGGAAGGGGCGCCCCGTTTCGTTCGGGCTAGATGACCTTGTTCAGCGGGTACTCGATGATGCCTTCCGCGCCCAGAGCCTTGAGCTCCGGGATGAGGTCGCGCACGATGCTCTCGTCCACCACGATCTCGACGGACAGCCAGGCCGGGTCGGAGAGGCTGCTCACGGTGGGCGAGGTCAGGCTGGGCAGCAGGGTGGCGGCCGCATCCATCTTGGCCTTGGGCATGTTCATCTTCAGGCCCACCATGCGCTCGGCCTTGAGCGCGCCCTGCAGAAGCAGATTCATCTTCTCGATCTTGGCGCGCTTGAAGGGGTCTTCCCAGGCCTTCTTGTTGGCGATGAGCCTGGTGTTGGTCAGCAGCAGGTCCTCGATGATCTTGAGGCCGTGGGCGCGGATGGTGGTGCCGGTCTCGGTCACTTCCACGATGGCGTCGCACAGGCCTTCCACCACCTTGGCCTCGGTGGCGCCCCAGGAGAAGGCCACTTCCACAGGGATGTTGCGCTCGGCGAAGTACTGCTTGGTGAAGTTCACCAGTTCGGTGGCGATCTTCTTGCCCGCCAGGTCCTCGGGCTTCTTGAACGGGGAGTCTCCGGCCACGGCCAGCACCCAGCGCGCGGGGCGGTTGCTCACCTTGGAGTACACGAGGTCGGAAACGACCACGACGTCGGAGTTGTTCTCCAGAATCCAGTCCTTGCCGGTCAGGCCCACGTCGAGCACGCCCTGTTCGACGTAGATGCTCATTTCCTGAGCGCGGCACATGCTGCAGCTGATCTCGTCGTCGTCGATGTCTGGGAAGTAGTTGCGGGAGTGCAGGCGGATCTTCCAGCCGCTTTTTTCAAACAGCTTGATGGTGGCGTCCTGAAGGGAACCCTTGGGCACGCCCAGCTTCAGCTTGTTGGTCGTATTGTTGGTGCTCATTTTCCGTAGACCTCCTTGGGGTCGAATACCATGGGCGAGCACTCGCGTTCGGTGTCGCCGGCAAGTTCGCGGTAGAAACAGCTTTTGCGGCCCGTGTGGCAAGCCGCCCCGCCCAACTGGGTCACCTGGATGAGCACCGTGTCGGCGTCACAATCCAGGCGGATGGTATGGACCTTTTGCACATGGCCGGAGGTGCCGCCCTTGTGCCACAACGTGTTGCGGCTGCGGCTGTAGTAGTGGACCTCGCCCGTTTCGAGCGTCTTGTCCCAGGCCGCCTCATTCATATAGGCCAGCATGAGCACCTCTCCGGTCTGCGCCTCTTGGGCGATGACCGGCACCAGACCGCCGCACTTGGCAAAATCGGGTCTGAGCATGGAAACCTCGCGAAGAATCGTCTGCGCGGCAGGTGGTTAAAGCCGCGCAGCGAGAGCGGGTATACGCAATCCCGCTTCGCTTGTCCAACTTCGGCGGGCGCTCATTTAAATCCGATTTTTAGGTGGGGAATGTTTTGTGCCGGATATCACAAGACCCCAGAACGACAATAACCAGATGATTGGGAAGGGGTTTTATTTCATACAAAGTGCGGGATTTTCGCCGACATCCCTTGACGCGATTGACGGAATTCGGTAGTCACGGGGAAGACAATATTCCCTACCTTTCTGGCGGAATTCGCGTTGGCTGCTTCCTGGCAGTCTCGCGGAGTCTCGAGTTTTACGGTTGCGGCAAATCCTCTCAAACGTACGAGGCAAGGAACAACAACATGGAAAAAGGAAGAGTGCTGCTGCTGAGCGCTGGGGCCGTCGTCGCCCTGGCCGTGGTCTCGATCCTGAGCCTTGAGGCGCAGGGGGTCGGGGAGGCGCAGGCAAACGCAGCCGCCAGGGCGGACGTGGTGAAGATCGACGCCATGAAAGCCCTGGGCGCGCTGGAGCTGCCGCCTGTCACGTTCTTGCATGACAAGCACACGGCGGCCGTCGAGAAGGCTGGCAAGGACTGCAAGGCCTGCCACCTGGAGAAGGACGGCAAGCTCGTGGTGAAGTTCATGCGCGAGAAGGACACCACCGCGACTGAGGTCAAGACGATCTATCACAAGAACTGCATCGGCTGCCACACCGACCTGGCCGGAAAGGGCCAGAAGACCGGCCCGCTGGACGGCGACTGCCGCTCCTGCCACGACGCCAAGAGCAAGATCGTCTCGGCCAAGCAGCCCGCAGGCTTCAACAACGCCCTGCACTTCCGCCACACCGAGACCAAGGAGATTCCCTCCGGTCTCAAGAGCGAGTCCGGTGAAGTCCAGAAGGACAACTGCGACCGCTGCCACCACGAGTACAACAAGGAAACCAAGAAGACCTTCTACGCCAAGGGCAAGGAAGGCTCCTGCCGCGTGTGCCACCTGGAGAAGCCCAGCAAGGACGTCTCCAGCATGGCTCAGGCCTCGCACGCCTCTTGCGTGAACTGCCACCTCTCCCTTGCCAAGGCCGGCAAGAAGGAGACCGGTCCGGTGCAGTGCGCGGGCTGCCACAGCAAGGAAGCCCAGGACAAGATCGCGGCCAAGAACAAGGAAGCCGTGGCCAAGGCCCCCGAGGGCGCCAAGCTCATCCGCCGCGGCCAGCCCGACCTGACCATCCTGTCCATCGACAAGCCCGCGGAAGGCATGAAGCCCCTGGCCATGAGCCCGGCGGTGTTCAACCACAAGGCCCACGAGAAGAACGTGGACACCTGCCGCAGCTGCCACCACAAGGAGCTGAAGGCCTGCAACAAGTGCCACACCCTCCAGGGCAGCAAGGAAGGCGGCTTCGTCCAGCTTGAGCAGGCCATGCACCGCGCCACCGCGAAGCAGAGCTGCATCGGCTGCCACAACACCAAGAAGGCCGATCCCAAGTGCGCGGGCTGCCACGACCAGATGAAGCTGCGCAAGAACCCGGCCCAGGCCGAGTGCAAGAAGTGCCACATCGGCGGCAAGCTCTCTGTGCCCGCCGAACCCGGCTCCATGCCCGCCTACTGGAACATGAAGCCCGAGGAAAAGGCCGCCGCCGCCGCGACCCTGCTGAAGGACCGCCCGGAAAAGGCCGACATGTTCACTCTTGAGGACATCCCGGAAAAGGTCGTCATCAAGAGCATGGTGAACGAGTACGAAGCCTCCGAGATGCCGCACCGCAAGATCGTGCTGAAGCTCGCTGAGAACATCAAGGACTCCAAGATGTCCGGCGTGTTCCATGCCGATCCGGGCACCCTGTGCCAGGCCTGCCACCACAATGGCCAGCCCGGCGCCAAGAAGCCGCCCAAGTGCGTGAACTGCCACGGCAAGCCCTTTGACGACAAGCAGCCCGGCCGCCCCGGCCTCAAGGCCGCCTACCACGGCCAGTGCATGGGTTGCCACAAGTCCATGGCCCTGAAGAAGCCCCTCAATACGGATTGCGTGGGCTGTCACAAGGAAAGGAAGAAGTAGGCCGGACCCCGGCATAATAAGGAGCACGTCCATGAAGAGAAGACAGTTTCTCGGCTTGCTGGGCGCCGCGGGGATCACGGCCACCCTGGGCACGACTGCGCAAGCCGCCGGTGGCAAATCCTTTGACGGCTATCCCGATGCCAAGGGCGTCCTTTTCGACGCCACCCGCTGCATCGGCTGCCGCAAATGCGAAGCCGGCTGCAACAAGGTCAACAAGCTGCCCGCGCCGCCCAAGCCTTTCGAGGATCTCACCGTCCTCGACAAGGAGCGCCGCACGGATGAGAAGACCTACACTGTGGTGAACAAGTACCAGGGCAAAAACGGCCCGCTGTTCCGCAAGATCCAGTGCAACCATTGCATGGAGCCTGCGTGCGCGTCGGTCTGCTTTGTCCGGGCCTTCACCAAGAACCCCGACGGCTCGGTGACGTACGACGCCAGCGTCTGCGTGGGCTGCCGCTACTGCATGGTGGCTTGCCCGTTCAACATCCCGGCCTACGAGTACAACGACCCCCTCACCCCCAGGGTCATGAAGTGCACCATGTGCCATGACCAGATCACCAAGGGTGAGATCGACGCTCCCGGCTGCGTCTCCGCCTGCCCGAAGGAAGCCCTGACCTACGGCAAGCGCGAGGACCTCATCGAGGTGGCCCGCGAGCGCATGAAGAAGAACCCCGGCCGCTACGTGAAGCACATCTACGGCGAAAAGGAGATGGGCGGCACCAACTGGCTGTATCTGGCCGGTGCGGAAGGTTTCGGCGCGCTGGGCATGCGCGAGGATCTGGGCAACAAGAGCGTGCCCGAGATCAGCGCCGGTCCGCTGTCCGTCGTTCCCATGGTGGCGGCCCTGTGGCCGGCGCTTCTGGGCGGCGTGTGGGCCATGAACAAGCGCAAGGAAAAGGTGGCCGAGGAAGAACAGAAGGCCGCCGTGAAGGCCGCCAAGGCCGCCACCAAGGCCGAGGCCGACGCCAAGATGGCCAAGGCCATGGAAAGCGCCGAGCGCGACAAGGCCCAGGCCGTTGAGCGCGAAGTGAAGCGCGCCCTTGAGGAAGCCGAGGCCGCCCGCAAGGAAGCCGAAGCCGCCAAAACCGACACCGCCGATAAAGACGGGGAGGGGGCCTAAATGACCACTGAAAACAAGTCTCTCATGACCCCGGTGAACATCATCACGGGCATCATCCTGGCCATCGGCCTGGTGATCACCGTGCTGCGGTTCACCAAGGGCCTGGGCGCGGTGACCAACCTCGACCAGAACAACGCCTGGGGCATCTGGATCGGCTTCGACCTGCTCTGCGGCGTCGCACTGGCGGCGGGCGGCTACACCACAAGCTCCGCCTGCTACCTGTTCGGCCTGAAGAAATACCACTCGGCTGTGCGCCCGGCCATCCTGACGGCCTTCCTGGGCTACGCCCTGGTCGTCTTCGCCCTGCACTACGACGTGGGCCGTCCCTACCGCCTCGTGTACCCCATCTTCCTGCAGCCCGGCACCACGTCGCTGCTGTATGAAGTGGGCCTGTGCGTGTTCCTGTACGTCACGGTGCTGGCCATCGAGTTCAGCCCCGCCGCCCTGGAGTGGCTGGGCATGAAGAAGCTGCGCAACACCGTGCACAAGCTGACCCTCGCCCTGACCATCTTCGGCGTGGTCCTGTCCACCCTGCACCAGAGCTCCCTCGGCGCCCTGTACATCGCGGTGCCCAGCAAGCTGCATCCCCTGTGGTACTCGCCCTACCTGGCGATCCTCTTCTTCGTGTCGAGCATCCCGGCTGGCCTGTCCATGGTCATCTTCGAGGGCACCCTGGCCCACAAGCCCTGGCACCACATGATGGACAAGACCCATCTGGAGGAGCACGAAGGAGTCATCCTCGGCTTCGCCCGCGGCGCGTCCATCGCCCTGGCGGCTTACTTCTGCGTGAAGCTGGTTGCCGTGGCCTACGACGACAACTGGCACTACCTGGCCACGGGCTGGGGCGCGTGGTGGCTGGTGGAGGTCCTGGGCTTCGTGGCCCTGCCGAGCCTTCTGTACGCCATCGGCAGCCGCGAAAAGAACATCAAGCTCATCAAGTGGACGGCGGCCCTCACCGTGTTCGGCATCATCTTGAACCGCTTCAACGTGTCCATGGTGGCCTTCAACTGGCAGCTTCCTTCCAGCCAGCGCTACTTCCCGAGCCTGACCGAGATCATGCTCTCCATCTTCGTGGTGACAGTGGGCGTGACGGTGTATCGTTTCATCGTCAGCCGCATGCCCATCTTCTTCGAGCACCCCGAATACAAGGACGCCCACTAAAGGAGGCGCATCGTGGAATACTACGTTTATCACGACTTCATGATGCACACCAAGAGCATCACCTACATCCTGATGGGACTGTTCGTGGTGGGCTTCTGGGGCATCTGGGCGTTCATGACCTCGCGCGACGAGGAAATCCACAAGTTCCCAGAGCACGACAAGGAGTAGGCCATGTATCAGATCATCACCGGACCTCTCTTGTGGCTGACCTTCCTGGTGTTCGTGGGGGGGCTTGCCTGGCGGGTCTACACCTACATCAAAGGCCTTGACTGGAAGCTCGACCGCGTGGCCTACGGCACCCAGACCGCCTATGGCGTGCGCGGCGCGGCCAGAAGCATCGCCGCCTGGATCGTGCCCTTCGGCTCCCAGGGCTGGAAGGTGAAGCCCATCTTCACCATCCTGTTCTTCGTCTTCCACATCGGCATCGTCGTCACCCCGCTGTTTTTGGCGGGTCACCTGGTCATCTTCAAGATGCGCTTCGGCTTCGCCTGGCCGGCCCTGCCCATGATCCTGGCCGACGTGCTGACCGTGGCCATGCTGTGCGCGGGCGCGTTCATCATCGTGCGGCGCATCGCCCTGCCGGAAGTGCGCATCATCACCAGCCTGTACGACTACCTCCTGCTGGCCATCACCATCGCGCCCTTCCTTACGGGCTTCATGGCCGTGCACCAGCTGGGCGGCGACTACAAGTTCTGGCTCTACGCGCACATCCTCTCCGGCGAGGTCATGCTCTTGGCCGTGCCCTTCACCAAGCTGTTCCACGTGGTGGGCTTCTTCCTGTCGCGCGGCCAGCTGGGCATGGACTACGGCATCAAGCGCGGCGGCATGAAGGGCGACATGGCGTGGTAGCCGCAAGGCCTGCCCGCCACCAAAGCAGTCAAGGAGACGAAAGCAATGCCCGAAGGTAAGTTCTGCAACCGTACGCCCGTGAACACCCAGGAAGCCCTCGAGGCTCTTCTGGGCGACAAGGGCGGCAAGCAATACTACGCGGAAATGGAAGAACTGGACGTGGATACGGCGAAACTCGCCGCCTCCATCAAGAACACCTGCAAATCCCGTACGGGCACATGGCTTGAAATGTGCGCCCACTGCGGACTCTGCGCCGATTCCTGCTTCCTGTACCTGTGCAACAATCGCGACCCGAAGCAGGTCCCGGCCTACAAGATCCAGTCCACTCTGGGCGAAATGGTCAAGCGCAACGGCGACGTGGACAACGAGTTCATGCGCCATGCCATGGAAGTGGCCTGGAGCCAGTGCACCTGCTGCAACCGCTGCGGCCAGTACTGCCCCTACGGCATCGACATGGGCGTCATGTTCAGCTACCTGCGCGGCCTGTTGCACTCGCAGGGCTTCGTGCCCTGGGAGCTCAAGATCGGCGCGGGCATGCACCGCGTGTTCAAGGCCCAGATGAACGTCACCGACGAGGACTGGACCGAGACCTGCGACTGGATGTGCGAAGAGGCCCAGGACGAATGGCCCGGCCTTGAGATCCCCATCGACAAGCAGGACGCGGACATCATGTACACGGTCAACGCCCGCGAGCCCAAGCACTACCCGGAGGACGTCTCCGAGGCGGCCATCCTGTTCCACGTGGCGGGAGAGAACTGGACCGTGCCCAGCTCCGGCTGGGAGCAGACCAGCCTCTCCATGTTCGCGGGCGACTGGGAAGCCTGCAAGATGCAGGTGGAGCACGTGTACGCCGCGGTCGACCGCCTGAACCCCAAGCGCTGCGTGGGCACCGAGTGCGGCCACGCCCACCGCGCCACCGTCATCGAGGGCCCCTACTGGGCCGGCCGTCCCGACGGCCTGCCGCCCAAGCCCTACCTGCACTACGTGGAGTGGCTGGCCGAGGCCCTGCGCCTGGGCAAGATCAAGATCGATCCGGCCAAGCGCATCAAGCAGCTGGTGACCTTGCAGGACTCCTGCAACTACATCCGCAACTACGGCTTGAAGGCCATCACGCGCGAGATCGTGAGCTACCTGGTGGAGCCCGGCTACTTCGTGGAGATGAGCCCCAACAAGGAGCACAACTACTGCTGCGGCGGCGGCGGCGGCTTCAACGGCATCGGCCGTTTCCGCAAGCAGCGCAACCGTGCGCTCATGACCAAGCGCGACCAGATCCTGGCCACCGGCGCCAAGCTGGTCATCGCGCCCTGCCACAACTGCTGGGACGCCATCCGCGACCTTGAGGAAGAGTTCAAGATCGGCATCAAGTGGAGCTTCCTCAAGCCCCTGGTCATCAGCATGATGGAAGTGCCCGAGCACTTGAAGCCGCAGGAAGAAGAATAGCCCGTAATTGCCCGCGGGGAGGGGGACACGCGCCCTCTCCCCGCGCCTTTTCCACAACCCACCCCCGCACATAACTCGGAGAGTCCATGCGCCTGAGCACAAAGAGCCGCTACGGCACACGTATGCTCATCGACATCGCCGAGAACTACCACGACGGTCCTGTGTCCGTGGCGGAAATCGCCTCCCGCACGGGCATCAGCGAAAAGTACATGGAGAAGCTCATCCGCAAGCTGAAGAAGGCCGGGCTCGTGCTTTCCAAGCGCGGACCCAAGGGCGGCCATGTGCTGGCCAAGCCCGCCGCCAGCATCACCGTGGGCGATATCGTTCGCGCCCTGGAGGAATGGGTGGTGCTCAAGGGCTGCTCCCTGTCCAAGGACACGTGCAGTTCCTGTGTGCGCGTGGCTTCCTGTCCCACCAAGGATGTTTGGGAAAAGGCCAACGCGGCCATGTTTGAAACCCTGGACACCTACACGCTGCAAAGCCTGCTCAAGCCCTCGCGCCCAGCCCTCTAGGCATTAGCCGCTTTTTTTTGCGCCGCATCTTGTGCGAACCTCCCGCTTGGTCTAAAGGTAGAACAAGGGGAGGTCGATAGACAGGAATGCATCGGCTTCGCACCCCCTTAAAACACAAAGTTTTTGAGAACATGCCGGCAGCGGCGGCCTTGTTTTAAACGTGTCCCCCCGGAGCGCCCCGAGCGGCCGGGCGAATTTGCATCGCGGAGGGCTCCATGCTCAAGAATCTCTCTCTGGGTACCAAAATCGGCGGCGGCTTCGCTGTGCTCATTCTCATCTCCATGCTGCTCGGCGGCGTGGCCGTGTTCAACATGAAACGCGTGGGCAACATCGCCGATGCCCTCGAGACCGAGATCGCTCCGCAAGTGGCCGTCGCAGTCGAGGTTGAGCGCGCCTCCTTGCTGACCATGTACGATATGCGCAGCTACTCTCTCTCCGGTGACGAGACCCTTTGGCAAGGCGCCAGCGCCCACCTCACGGAAGTGGAACAGGCTCTGGGCAAGGCTGCCGCGCTCATCCAGAAACACCCCGAACTGATCAAGCTGAAAGAGAATTCAGCCAAGGCCAGCGCCAAGGTTGCCGAGTACAAGGCCCTTGCCCAGAAGACCCATGACCTTGAGACGGCCAAGGATAAGGTCGTCGAGGAAATGGTCACCCAGGGCAATGAGTTCATGCGCATCAGCAGCGAGTTCCAGGACTCCCAGGTGAAGCAGGCCAAGGACGAGCTCAAGGGGCGGGTTGACGGCAAGAAGATGGCCGACCGCATCGAGAAGATCGACCTGATGGGCGACGTGATGAATGCCGGCAACACCATCCGCTTGGCCAACTGGAAGACCATGTCCACCCGCGACCAGAAGTTCATGAATGAGGCGATGCCCAATTTCGAGACCATCGAAAAGAAACTTGACCAGGTTCGCGCCCTTACTCGCCAGGAAGCCAACCTCAAGCAGTTGGATAGTGTGAAGGCCGCTGCGGTGGCCTACAAGAAGAATGTCGAGGATCTGCTGAAGATTCAGACCTCCATGGCCGAGCTTGGCAAGCAGCGCGCTGTTGCCGCCCAGGGCGTGGTCGACGCCGCTTCCGAGACCAGCGCCGTCGGCGTGAAGGAGACCATCGAAGGGTCCGCCGCCGCCGCCAGCGCCCTTGCCGCCGCCTCCGGCATCCTCATTGGCGGGCTCGCCATAGCCTTTGTGATCTCCATTGTGCTTGCCTTGTTCCTTACCCGCGGCATCACCCGCCCGGTCATGCTCGGTGTGGACTTCGCCAAGCGCATGGCCGAGGGCGACTTCACCGGCCGCCTCGACATTGAGCAGAAGGACGAGATCGGTGTGCTGGCCCAGGCCCTGAACGACATGGTCGCCCGCCTGCGCGTGGTCGTGTCCGACGTGCGCGGCGCCACCGACAACGTGGCTTCCGGCTCCGAGGAGCTTTCGGCCTCCAGCGAATCCCTGTCCCAGGGCGCGACGGAACAGGCCGCCGCCATCGAGGAAGTTTCCTCCAGCATCGAGGAGATGGCCTCCAATATCCGCCAGAACGCCGACAACGCCCAGCAGACTGAACGCATCGCCCTGCAGGCCGCCAAGGACGCTCAGGAAGGCGGCGTGGCCGTGGGCCAAGCCGTGGTGGCCATGAAGAACATCGCCGAGAAGATCTCCATCATCGAAGAGATCGCCCGGCAGACCAACCTGCTGGCCCTGAACGCAGCCATTGAGGCCGCCCGCGCGGGCGAGCACGGCAAGGGTTTCGCCGTTGTCGCCGCCGAGGTGCGCAAACTGGCCGAACGCAGCGGCAACGCCGCAGGCGAGATCAGCGAACTCTCCAGCTCCACCGTCACCGTGAGCGAGAAGGCGGGCGAAATGCTCATGAAGCTCGTGCCCGACATCCAGCGCACAGCCGAACTCGTGCAGGAAATCGCCGCCGCCACCGGCGAGCAGAACTCCGGCGCGGAGCAGATCAACAAGGCCATCCAGCAGCTCGACCAGGTCATCCAGCAGAACGCCTCGGCCTCCGAGGAAATGGCTTCCACCAGTGAGGAGCTCTCCAGCCAGGCCCAGCAGCTGCAACAAACCATGAGCTTCTTCCGCGTTGATGGCGGCACCAGCATCATGCGGCCCAGCAAGCCCAAAGCCTTGCCCGCTGGGCCTTCCGCCGCTCCCAAGAGTCCCTCGCGGCCGGCCCCGCGCCCCAGCGCGCCCAGCGCCAGCGCGTCCAAAGCCGCGAAAAAGGGCGGCATCGAGCTTGACTTGAGCCCCGACTCGGACGATGGCGAGTTCGAGAAGTTCTAGGAACGCCACCGGCCACCAGGAGACAGCAATGGCAGAGAAAAGCGCCATCGAGACCAGCCAGCACCTGACCTTCACCCTGGGCAAGGAAGTCTTCGCCCTGGACATAGCCAGCGTGCGCGAAGTGCTGGAACTCACCGCCATCACAAAAATACCCCGCACACCGGACTTCATGCGCGGGGTCATCAACCTGCGCGGTCACGCCGTGCCCGTCATGGACCTGCGCCTGAAATTCGGCATGCCCAAGGCCGAGACCACCGTCGACACCTGCATCATCATCGTTGAAGTGGATTTCGAGGGCGACCGCATCATCATGGGCGGCATGGTCGATTCCGTGCGCGAAGTGTTCGAGCTGCCCGCCGACCGCATCGAAAGCGCGCCGCGCATGGGCACCTCCATCAGCACCGAGTACATCAAAGGCATCGGCAAGCAGGACGACGTGTTCATCATCATCCTGGACATAGGCCGCATCTTCTCCGCCGCGGAGCTCGCCCTCGCGCGGGAAGCCCAGAAGGACGCCGCGTAGCTTCAAAAGAGCAACCGGGGGAAGGAGGAGGCTCCGCCTCCCCCTTCCC
>NZ_DATMYK010000126.1:0-4115 GCF_035560995.1 Humidesulfovibrio sp.
TGGAAGGGGCAGCCGGAAGGCGGCGCAAGGGGGCTGGGCAGCTCGCCCTTCAGCTCCTGGCGCATGTGCTTCCGGCCAGGGTCGGGCACGGGCACGGCGGAGAGCAGGGCGCTGGTGTACGGGTGCTTCGGAGCGCTGACCAAGGTCGCGGCCGGGGCGCTTTCCACCACCTTGCCCAGGTACATCACGGCGATGCGGTCGCACACCTGGCCCACCACGGCCAAGTCGTGGGAGATGAACAAATAGGTGAGGCCGAGGGTCTCGCGCAGGTCCTGCAACAGCAGCAGCACCTGGGCCTGGATTGATACGTCGAGCGCGCTCACGGGCTCGTCGCACACCACCAGCGCCGGGTTCAAGGCCAGGGCGCGGGCCACGGCCACGCGCTGGCGCTGGCCGCCGGAAAGCTGGTGCGGGTAGCGCCCGGCCATGGATTCCGGCAGGCCCACCAGGCGCAGCAGGTCCGAGGTCCTGGCCGTGCGCTCCGCGCCGGTGCCCACGCTGTGGATCACCAGCGGCTCGGCCACGATGGAGCCCACACGCATGCGCGGATCAAGCGAAGAGTAAGGGTCCTGAAAAATCATCTGCATCTGGCGGCGCAGATCCTTCTCCGGCCAGTCGGAAACATCGCGGCCCTGGAACTCCACGCGGCCCCGGGCCAGGGGCTCCAGCCCCAGGATGCAGCGGGCCAGGGTGGACTTGCCGCAGCCCGATTCGCCCACCAGGCCCAGGCTCTCGCCTTGCTGCAAGGTCAGGCTCACGCCGTCCACGGCGCGGGCCACGCCTTTCTTGAGGCCCATCAGGCCGCTGGTGACGGCGTAGTGCCGGGCCACGTCGAACAGTTCCAGCAGGGCGGGTTTCTGGTTCGAGTTCACGCGGCCCCCTGCTGCGCGGATTCGCACAGCCAGCAGCGCGATGAATGCCCGGGCGCGGCTGTGAACAGCGGCGGGGCCTCCTCGCAGCGGGCAAAGGCCTTTGCGCAGCGCGGCCGGAAGCGGCAGCCCGAGGGCAGATCGAAGATGCCCGGAACCATGCCTGGAATGGGCGCGAGCACGCGCTTCACGCCCAGGCGCGGCACGGAGGCGAGCAGGCCTTGCGTGTACGGGTGCGCGGGCGCGCTGAACAGTTCGGCCACGGGCGCTTCCTCCACCACCTGCCCGGCGTACATGACGGCCACGCGTTGCGCCGTCTCGGCCACCACGCCCAGATCGTGGGTGATGAGCATGATGCCCGAGCCTTTTTCGGCCTGGAGCCTGCGCATGAGGTCCAGGATCTGCGCCTGAATAGTCACGTCGAGCGCCGTGGTGGGCTCGTCGGCGAAGATCAGGTCCGGGTCGTTGGCCAGGGCCATGGCGATCATGACCCGCTGGCGCATGCCGCCGGAAAGTTCGTGCGGATAGCTTTGCGCGCGCGCGGCCGGGTTGGGGATGCCCACCAGCCCCAGCATCTCCACGGCGCGCTGCGCCGCCTCGGCCCGGCTGGCTTTCTTGTGCAGGCGGTAGCCTTCGGCGATCTGCTCGCCTACGCGGAACACCGGGTTCAGCGAGGTCATGGGCTCCTGGAAGATCATGGCGATGTGGTTGCCGCGCACGCCCTGCAGATCGGCCTCGCTCATGGAGAGCAGGTCTCGGCCGCGGTACAGCGCCTCGCCCTCGATGACGCGGCCCGGCGGATCCGGGATGAGGCCCAGCACGGAAAGCGCCAGCACGGTCTTGCCGCAGCCCGATTCCCCGACCACGGCCAGGGTTTCGCCTTGCCGAACGCTGACGCTCACTGTATCAACCGCCCTGGCGACGGTTGCCCCACCGGCTCCACCGGACTGGCGGGCAAAGGCCGTGGTGAGGCCCCGGATGTCGAGCAGGACGGGCTGTTCAGTGGTGCTGTCGTGGTGCTGCTTCATGGACCGCGCCGGGTTTGGGGTGCAGGGGCGAAAGGCTTGCGCGTAGAACAATCAAGAGGATACCGGAAATCATGGCGGATAACAACGAGGCTCAGGCCCCTGTGACGGGTTCGGAAAAGCGTGTGGCGCCCCGTGTGGCGATAATCGGCGGCGGACTGGCCGGGTGCGAGTGCGCCCTGGCCCTGGCCAAGGCGGGCGTTTTTGTGCGCCTGTTCGAGATGCGGCCGGAGAAGTCCTCCCCGGCGCACACCACCGGACATCTTGCCGAGCTGGTCTGTTCCAACTCCCTGCGCTCCGACGAGTTGACCACGGCCATCGGCTGCCTGAAGCTGGAGATGCGCGAGCTGGACAGCCTGGTGATGCACGCGGCCGACGCCACGCGCATTCCGGCCGGCAAGGCCCTGGCCGTTGACAGGGACCGCTTCGCCGAGTTCATCACCGCGCGGATAGAGGCCGAGCCGAACATCGAGGTCGTGCGCCAGGAGGTGCAGAGCCTGGACGCGCCGGAGCTTCACGGCTTCGACGCCGTGGTTGTCGCCGCCGGGCCGCTCGCCAGCGACGCGCTTGCCGCCAGCCTGGCCGAGGCCACGACGACCGAAGGCGGCCAGCGCCTGTATTTCTACGACGCCATCGCGCCCATCATCAGCCGCGACAGCGTGGACCTGGACATAGCCTTCTGGGGCAGCCGCTACAGGCCGGAGGAAGACGACTACCTCAACTGCCCCATGACCGAGGCCCAGTACGACGCCTTCCTTGCGGCGCTTATGGCCGCGGAAAAGGTCGCCCCGCGCGATTTCGAGAAGGAGATCCACTTCGAGGGCTGCCTGCCTGTGGAGGAAATGGCCGAGCGCGGCCGCCTGACCCTGTGCTTCGGGCCGCTGAAGCCCGTGGGCCTGCCCAACCCGCGCACGGGCGAGGAAGCCTTTGCCGTGGTCCAGCTGCGGGCGGAGAACGCGGAAAAGACCGCCTTCAACCTCGTGGGCTTTCAGACCAAGCTCAAGTACCCGGAACAGCAGCGCGTGTTCCGCATGATTCCCGGGCTGGAGAACGCCGAGTTCCTGCGCCTGGGCAGCATTCACCGCAACACCTTTGTGGATGCTCCGACTGTGCTGGACGCCGAGCTTTCGCTCAAGGCGCGGCCTGGCGTCTACCTGGCCGGGCAGATCACCGGCGTTGAGGGCTACCTGGAGAGCGCCGCGTGCGGCCTGTGGGTGGGGCTTTCGCTCGCCGCGAAGCTGACCGGAAGCACCCTTGCGCCGCCGCCGAACACCACGGCCCTGGGCGGTTTGCTGGGGCATTTGCGCACCCCGCCCGCCAAGCGCTTCCAGCCGTCCAACGCGCACTTCGGCCTGATGCCGGAGTTGAACCGCCGCGCGGGCAAGAAGATCCGCAAGGAGCTGTACGGCCAGCGCGCGCGCGAAAGCTTCACGGCCTGGCTGGCGGAGCGCGCGGGGAAATAGGCCTGGCGTTCGGGGGCGCAAGCCCGCGATGTTTATGCCCATGCGCCTTCGGAGAGGGCTTTTGCGCGGGGCGGCAGCGGGGCGCGAAAAAAAAGTGGTTCGAACCATGTTTTTTTTAAGATTTTATTCTTTCGGGTCTTTACATCTTTCTTTTGCGGAGTTAGCAGACATCATCTGGACACGCTGGCCGGAGGCTCTTTGCTCAGGCGTAATGGGCGACAATTTTTTACTGTTTTCTCTTAGGAGTTTTAGCGCATGTCGAAGTCTATCTATGTCGGCAACATCGCCTTCAGCACCTCCGAAGACGAGCTGCGTAACGTGTTCGCCCAGTACGGCGAAGTCCTGTCTGTGAAGTTCATCAATGACCGCGAGACCGGCCGCTTCCGCGGCTTCGGCTTCGTCGAGATGAACGACGCCGACGCCCTTGAGGCTGTCCAGGCCCTGAACGGCAAAGAACTCGGTGGCCGCGCTCTGAAGGTCAACGAGGCTCAGGCCCGCGAAGCCCGTCCTCCCCGCCGCTACTAAATCATATACCGAAGCACATTTAAAAGCCCCGGTCTGCGTAAGCGGACCGGGGCTTTTTTGTGCGTATTGGGTTGGGGTTGCCCCCACGTATTATACGCTTTTGGGGGTGGTGTGTAATGAGCGCGTCTCCATCTCGCCATGCGCACGCAAATGATTTCTAACGTTTAACTTGATTGCATCATATAGAGGCCTAGCCTCATTTTCCATCTGCTGAAAACCTTCAGATCGCTCTC
>NZ_DATMYK010000127.1:0-5626 GCF_035560995.1 Humidesulfovibrio sp.
GTATTATGTCATTCAAGACATATGTCGTCCGCAGCATAACAAGGGGAGAATCCATGGCGAGTACACGAAACCTGCTGCTGAAGGCCCCGGCGGCCGCCCTGGAGGCCCTGACGCCCCTGGCCCGCGAGGGCTTCGCGGTGGAGGTGACGGCCGGATGCAGCCTGCGGGCCACCCTGGCCGACGACCTGGGCCTGGGCCGGGAATGCGTGGAGACGCGCATCCAGACCGTGTTCATGGACGGCTCCCCGGTGGACGACATCGACGCGGACTTCGCCCGGCCGGGCAGCGTGCTGGCCCTGGCCGGAGCCCTGCCCGGCGTGGCGGGCATCGCCATGCAGCGCGGCAGCCGCATCGGCGTGTACCGCGAAGGCATCACCCATCAGGTGGAACAGCAGTCGGGACAGCAGGCAGGACAGCAGGACTGCCATCCCGTGTGGCAGGACGAGGCCGCGAGCGAACCCGCGCGGCCCTTGCGCGTCACCCTGAAGCTCTTCAACACCGTTGCCGTGGAATGCCTGGCCCAGGTGCTGCGCCACGGGGTGGAGCTGCGCGCAGGCCGCCTGGCCGAGTTGCTGGACGAACGGCCCGACGCCCTGGCCCAGGCGGAGTTCGAGCTGGACGGCGCGCCCCTTTCCCGCGCGGCCGTGGCCGACGTCTTGCGCGGCGCGCACGCCCCCCTGCGCCTGAGCGCGCAAGACGGGACCGAATGACGGCCCCGGCCGCACCGCAGATGCCGCCGATTCGCGAGCTGACGGCCCTGGCGGATATCGCCGAGGCCGCAGGGCAGGCCATTCTGGACGTGCGGCGCGACGGCTTCGAGGTGGCCTACAAAGACGACGCCTCACCCCTGACCCAGGCCGACACCGCCGCCAACGAGGTCATCCTGCGCGGGCTCGCGCTCGCCTTTCCGGGCGTGCCCGTGCTATCCGAGGAAGGCGCGGCCCTGGCGTATGAAGAGCGCGCCCGCTGGCGGCGGCTGTTCATCGTGGACCCGCTGGACGGCACCAAGGAGTTCGTGAAGGAGCTGGGGGAATTCTGCGTGTGCATCGCCCTGGCCGAGGACGGCTTCCCCACCATGGGCGCGGTGCATGTGCCCCTGTGGGGCAAGACCTACGTGGGCGGCCTGGGCCTGGGCGCGTTCCGGCGCAGCTCCGCCACGGAGCCCAACGCGTCGGGCGCGACCAATGCGGCGAATACCGCCGGGCCCTGGCGGGCCATAGGCGTGCGCCAGCCCAACCCGGCCAACCTGGTGGTGCTGGCCAGCCGCTCGCACCCCTCGCCGGAGCTGGAGGCCTACCTGGCGGGCGGGCCGCCGCCCATGCGCATCACGGCGGGCAGCGCACTGAAGTTCTGTCTGGTGGCCGAGGGCTCTGCAGACCTGTACCCGCGCTTCAACTTCACGCGGGAGTGGGACACGGCGGCTGGGCAGGCCGTGGTGGAGGGAGCCGGGGGCAGCGTGCTGCGCTTCGAGGGCGGCGTGCCCGGCGCCCGCCTGCCGGTGAACAAGCAGGACCTCGCCAACGGACCGTTTCTGGCCTCTGCCCGACCCCTGTGACGCGCCGGAGCCGCGCCGGACTTTCCTTACGAAAGCCTTGCGGCGCGGCCCCTGGAAGCGTTCTGACTAGCGGGCTGGGGCTAGCTGGCGATGGCCAGCCGGGCCGCCTCCGCGTCCGCGGCCGCGGGCAGCGCCCGCCGGACCATGGTCTGGGCGTAATTGTTGGCGATGACCTGGTGGAAGCGCGTGCCCGGCTCCACGCGGCCGGAAAGCAGCGTCAGGGCCTGGACAAACTCCCAGCGGGCCTCGGTGTCACGGCCGGAGCAGCTCAGAATCACGCCCAGGTTATTGCGGATCTTGGCCTCCACCACGGGGAAGCCGCTCAGCTCGGCCAGCAGGGCCAGGGCCTTGCGTTGCAGCAGCTCGCCTTGGGCGGCGTCTCCCGCCTGGAAGACGCTCATGCCTTCCTTCCACAGATTGGAGACATACAGCAACGTGCGGCAGCGGCCGGAGCACCCCTTATGCATGGGCGGCCACCTCTTCGGCCCAGGCGGTCACGTCGTCGCGTTCCGGGTCGCCGTCGATCTTGAGCGAGCCCGCCACGAGCACCGCGCCCAGGCCCGTCGCCTTTTCCTCGATGGCATCCACCGCGCCGCAGAAATGCGTGTAGCTGGTGTCGCCGCAGCCGAACACGGCCAGCTTCTTGCCGGAAAGCCCGGCCTGGTCCAGCTCGTCGAACAGGGGCACGAAGTCGTCTTGCAGCTCAATGTCCTCGTCGCCCCAGGTGGAGCAGCCGAACAGCACCAGGTCGAAGCCCTCGGCCAGGCCCTTGGCGGAGATGTCCTCCGCGCTCTTGACCACGGTCTCCCAGCCCTTCTTGTTCAGTGCCGCGCCGACGTAACTCGCGGCGGTTTCCGTATTGCCGGTGGTGGATCCGTACACGATGAGCGCTTTGGCCATTTCAAGTCTCCTTGTTGGGGGTTTCCTGCCCGGCTCGGCCGGTCGCTGTCTTGATATTGAAATTCATTTTCATAATCAAGCAGTATTTTCACCAAACCTGATTTTTCTTTGGACCAAAGCCCCCCACCTATCGACAGCTCCTGCGCACCGCGCAACGCCGCGCCGAACGGAATCGCGCCGGGCCGCACCGGCGCATGGCCGCCGCACGTCCGCCGCCTCGACGCTCCTCTTCCTCCGGCGGCGGGGCGATCCCCTGCGCTGCGCACAGGCACTCACCCGGCACACGTCCGCACCCACGGCGTTGCGCGCCGGACCGAAGCAGTGCTCTCCCCTTCGCCCAACGGCAGCCCAGGCGAAGTTTCTTCCGCGATTCCCAAAGGCGCCCCGATTTTCGCTCTTCCGCTGCCCGTCTATTTCACCGCATCAAATTACTTGACACTCAAAATACTTTGCAGCATTGCTATTTGCACATCAAGACACTTCCCCGGCGGCTGGGGAGGAAGACAAAAGAGGGCCCCCATGATCGGACGTTTTTCCAAGCTCGGCGAATACCAGGAACTGCTCCAGCAGCGCGAGACCCTGCAATGCCTGGCCGGCGGCGGCTTCGCCCTGGCCTCCTACCTCTGGGAAAGCTTCGGCCTGGCTCCTGCCTGGGCCGCGCAGGTCCTGGCTCTTGCGGCCGTGGCCCTCACCGGCCTGCCCATCATCTGGGGCGCGGCGCAGGGACTCATGGAGCGCCGCGTCAACGTGGACGAACTGGTGGCGCTGGCCATCACGGCCTCGCTCATCCAGGGCGAAATCCTCACCGCCGCCATCGTGGGCTTCATCATGTCCATGGGCTCCCTGCTTGAGGAGGCCATCAGCGAATCCGCCCGGCGCTCCATCCAGTCCCTGGCGCGCATGACCCCGCAGGAGGCCACCCTGCTCGGCCCGGACGGTCCCAACACCGTGCCCGTGAAGGACATCCTCCCCGGGCAGCGCCTGCTGGTGCGCCCGGGCGAGCGCATCCCCGTGGACGGGGTCATCGTGTCCGGCTCCACGGCGGTGGACGAGTCCACCATCACCGGCGAATCCGTCCCGCGCGAACGCACGGCCGGGGACAACGTGCTGGCCAGCACCCTGAACTACAACGGCGTCATCGAGATCGAGGCCGGGCAGGTGGGCGCGGACACCACCCTGGGCCGCGTGATGCGCCTGGTGGAGGAAGCCGAGGCCCACAAGCCCAAGGCCGTGCGCTTCGTGGATTCCTACGCGCGCTGGTTCACGCCCCTGGTGCTGACCCTGGCGGGCATCGCCTGGGCGGTAAGCGGCGACCCGAACCGCGCCGTGGCCGTGCTGGTGGCGGGCTGCCCCTGCGCCCTGCTTCTGGCCGCGCCCACGGCCACCGTGGCCGCCGTTGCCCGCGCCGCGCGCTCCGGCGTGCTCATCAAGGGCGGCGCGCAGATGGAGGCCGCGGCCAGGGCCGACGCCGCGCTGTTCGACAAGACCGGCACCCTGACTTTGGGCGAACCCCGCGTGGAGGAGATCGCGCCCGCACAAGGCGTGGACGAGGCCACGGTGCTGGCCGCCGCCGCCGGGGTGGAGCGCCACTGCTCGCACCCCCTGGCGCGCGCCGTGCTGCGCGCAGCAAGCGAACGCGGCGTGGCCGCGCCGGAAGCCGAGGGCGTGGTGGCCGAGGTGGGGCTGGGCGTGCGCGGCACGCTCATGCTTGATGGCGCAGCGCGCGCGGTGGAGGTGGGCGGCCCGGCGCTTCTGGCCTCGCGCTCCGGCGAGGCCGCGTTGCCGCCGGAGCTTGCCACGAGCCTTGCGGCCATGCGCCAGCGCGGCGCAACCGCGCTCATCGTCCTGGCCGACGGCGTCCCCTTGGGCCTGCTGGCCGTTTCGGATACGGCCCGGCCCACGGCCCTGGGCACCTGCGAATCGCTGCGCTGCCTGGGCTTTCTGCGTCTGGGCATGCTCTCCGGCGACGAACCCGCGCCCGTGGCCCGCATGGCCGAATCCCTGAGCCTCACCGAACGCTGGTCGGGCCTGAAGCCCCAGGACAAGCTCGCGGTGATCCGCGACTTCCAGAGCCAGGGCCGCAGCGTGCTCTACGTGGGCGACGGCGTGAATGACGCACCGGCCCTGGCCGGAGCGGACATCGGCATCGCCATGGCCGCCGCAGGCACGGACGTAGCCCTGGAGACGGCGGGCATGGCCCTGGTGCGCGACGACATCTCCCGCCTGCCCTTCGTGGTCTCGCTCTCGCGGCGCATGCTTTCCGTGGTCAAGATGAACATCGGCCTGGGGCTTCTGTCGAACACCGTGGCCGTTTACGGCGGCATGACCGGCCTGCTCTCGCCCATCGCGGCCTCGCTGTTCCACAACGGCGGCTCCATTCTGGTGGTGCTGGCCTCGGCAAGCCTTCTGCTGTACAAGGACAGAAGCGCCGGGGCCTAGGCCCCAGCCCTCAGGAGGACATCATGGCCCAGCGCCACCCCAACGCCTGCGCGCCCGCCCAGCCGGAAGCCGAGCACCGCCAGACCGAGGAGTTCACCCGGCTCCTGATCGAATTCTACGAGCGCTTCTCCTCCTGGGAGCAGGCCGTGGTGCGCGAGACGGGCATCACCCTGCAGCAGATGCACACCCTGGAGATCCTTGGCTCCTGCGGGCACCTGCGCATGAAGGAGCTGGCCGAGAAGATGGGCGTGACCACGGGTTCGCTCACCGTGCTGGTGGACCGCCTGGAGCGCGCGGAACTGGTGGAGCGCAAGCCCAACGCGGAGGACCGCCGCTCCATCCGCGTGGGCCTCACCCCGGCCGGGACCAAGCTCTTTGAGGAGCACCACAAGCTGCACGGCCAGCTTTCCCAGGACATGGCCGGAGCCCTGACCCCGGACGAGCTGGACCGCCTGCTCGACATGCTGCGCCGGCTGGTGCAGCACTTCTAGCCCAAAACTTTCCTTCATTTCTCCGCCGCGCCCGGCGGCAGCGCCTTGCGCAGGTTTCGGCCCGCGCCGGGCAATCTTTTTCCTCACTGCCCTAGTTGACATCGAATTTCAATTTCAATAAACACCGTCTCGACGGCGCAGGCCCGCGTGGGCGCGCCGAAACGAAAGGAGACGAGTGTCATGTGGCAAGAAATCGCTGTCTGTCTGATTCTGGCGCTTGGGGCGGGCTTCACGCTGTGGA
>NZ_DATMYK010000128.1:0-7668 GCF_035560995.1 Humidesulfovibrio sp.
CCGCCAGGCACCTGCTGGGCCGGGCCCTGGTGCGGCGCGTGCTGGGCGCGGCCTTTGGGCGGCCGTTTTCCGGGGAGTTCGCCCTCGGCCCCTGGGGCAAGCCTGCCTGCCCGCCGGAATGGCTGGGCAGCGGCAACGCCATGGACTTCTCCATCAGCCATTCCGGGCGCATGGTGTGGGCGGCGTTCTGCCGGGCCGCGGCCGTGGGCATAGACGTGGAGCAGATCCGCCCCCTGCCGGAGGCCTTCGATCTCGCGGCGCAGCTGCATCCATTGGAGTGCGCGGCCGTCCGCGCCCAGCCGGAGCCGGACCGCGCGGTGGCCTTCCACCGCTGCTGGACGCGCAAGGAGGCGGTGCTCAAGGCGCTGGGCATGGGGCTGAACCTGCCGTTGCAGGGCTTCCTGGTGCGGCCGGATCCCGGCGACGCGGACTGGCTCGTTTCCCTTCCCGGCCAGACGGGGCAGGGGACGTCCGCTCCGGCCTGGACGACCCGCGACATCGACGCCGGGCCCGGCTATCAGTGCAGCGTGGCGGCCGACGCGCCGAATTTATCCTTCGCCGTGTTTTTCCAATGACGGACCGGGCGGACGCTCCTCCCGCCATTGCGCAAACAATGGCGGCCTCCACCGCCCGCAGGCTTGCCTTAGCCGCGTGAGAGGTTTAATTTCAGCCATGTCCTCGACATCCTGGCAAGAATTGCTGCACGACGCGACGACCCCCCAGCGTTGCCTCCCGGCCCTGTGTTCCGGCCTTCTGGTCGGCATGCTGCTCATCGTCATTCAGCTTTCCCTGGCCTCGCTCATCTTCTCCGGCCCCCTGGCTCCCTTCGCCCCGCAGGCCTCCGGGCTGCCCCTGTTCGGCTGTTTCGTCATGTGCCTTCTGGTGGCGCTCTTCAGCTCGGTCCCCACGGCCATCTGCGTGCCCGAGGACTCCCCCGCCGCCATTCTGGCCTCCGTTGCCGCGGGCATCGCCACCGCGCTGTCCGGGGCCGTGGATCCGCGCGCGGCCTACGTCACCGTGGGAGCGGCCATGGCGCTCTCCGCCCTGGGCACGGGCGCGCTCTTCCTGCTGCTGGGGCGCTTCCGGCTGGGCAACCTCGTCCGCTACATGCCCTATCCCGTGGTGGGGGGCTTTCTGGCGGGCGTGGGCTGGCTGCTGGCGCGCGGCAGCATAATCATCATGACCGGAGAAACGCCCAACCTCACGAACCTGGCGGTTTTCTTCACCGGTGAAACGCTCGCCCTGTGGCTGCCGGGCCTGGCCCTGGCTCTGGCCCTGCTGGCGGCCAGCAAGCTCATCAAGAACGGCGCGGCGCTGCCGGCCACAATCGGAACGGCCCTGGCGGCCTTCGCCGTCTACCTCTGGGCCACGGGCCAAAGCCTGGCCGATGCGGAGCGCACCGGGCTGCTGCTCGGCGGCATTGAGGAAGGCGCGCGGCTGTGGCCCGTGTTCGGCGTGGCCGACCTCTCGCTGATCCGCTGGGACCTGCTGGCGCAGCAGATTCCGCAGCTGTGCACCATCCCCCTGGTTTCCGCCATCTCCTTCCTGCTGGTCAGCAGCGGCATGGAAGCCATGCTGCGCCGCGATCTGGACATGCGGCACGAGCTGTACCTCAACGCCGCAGTGAATTTCATCGCCGCTCCGGGCGGCTCGCACACGGGCTTCACGGCGCTCAGCTACTCCATGCTCGGCCCCATGACCGGCTCGAACTCGCGGCTGGTCGGCGTCACCGCCGGTCTGCTGGCCGGCGTGGCGGCCGTTTCCGGCGCATCGGTGCTCGCCCATGTTCCCCGCTTCGTCCTGGGCGGGCTGACCATGTTCATGGGCCTGGCCACCATGCTGGAGTGGGCGGTGCGGATGCGCACCAGGGTGACCCGCGCGGAATACGGCCTGGTGCTGGCCATCCTCTGCTCGGTGGGAATCTTCGGCTTCCTGCCCGGCGTGGCCTTCGGCCTGGTCATGGCCGCCGCCGTCTTCGTGATCAAATACAGCCAGCTTCCCGTGGTCCGGCAGGAGGCCGAGGCGGACGGCCCGGCGAGCACGGTGCGGCGCTCCATTCCCGAACAGCACATTCTGCGCGACCGCGCGGGCGCCATTCGCGTGCTGCACATTTCGGGCTACCTGTTCTTCGGCTCCGCCAACACGCTGAACCGCACGGTGTCCCAGTACCTGAGCCCGCAAAAAGGCGCCCCCCTGGGCTACATCGTTTTGGACTTCTCGGACGTCAACGGCTTCGATTCCTCGGCCTTGAACTGCCTGCTGCGCATGGTGCAGCGCTGCACGGGCGCGGGCCTGACGCCGTTGTTCGCCGCCGCGCCGGAAGGCCTGGCCCAGCAGATGCGGCGCACGGCCCCGGACGATGCGGAGAAGCTGCTGTTCCTCCCGAGCCTGGACAGCGCCCTGGAGTGGTGCGAGGACGACATCCTCGCCCGCTTCGAGTCCACCAAGACCACGGAGTCGCAGGACGCGCTCTTTGACAGCACGGTGGACGACCTGCTTGCGCAGATAGAAAAGAGCGAACGCTTCGAGGCCATGCTTGAGAGCCTGGCCCCCTATCTGGAGGCGAGGAGCGCCGCTCCGGACGAAACCATTTTGGACGAGGGCGCCGCGCTCGATGGCGTGCTGCTGTTCGCCTCGGGCCAGGCGGAGGAGACCCGCATGGAGGAGGGCGCGGCCCCGGTGCGCCTGCGCACCCTGAAGGCCGGGGCGCTGGTGGGCCGCGCCAGCGCCGAGCAAGCCTACGCCGCTCCGGGGCGCATCGTCGCGCTCACGCCCTGCTCGCTGTTCTTCCTGTCCCTGGACGCCCTTGCCCGCCTGGAGGCCGAAAATCCCGGCCTCGCAATCACCTTTTATCACCAGTACACCGCCGCGCCGCAGCATTAACCTCCACTCGCGCCGCGTGCTTCGGCTTCGCCATGCGTCGCGAAGAAGCGGCTGCCCCTCTCCCGGAGGCCGGGGTCGTTCAATGTGAGGGAATGCCACTTCCGCTTCGACTCACCCCGAACCGGGGTTTGCCATGCGCCGAGCGCTTCATGGCTCCTTGGGAAGGCCGCCCGGCATCCCTCCCTCCTCAGCCTTCAGTTGACCGCCCTTGCCCTGCGTGAGGATTCTGCGTATCAAAACCATTATGCGCATAATAATACTTGGCGGCACAGGCTTTGTCGGAACGGCCCTCACACGGCTGCTCGTGTCACGCGGGCACGAGGTCGTGATCCCTTCGCGCAGGCCGGAGAAAGTGGCGGCGCTGCTGGGCGTGGGCCTGCCCCACGCGCGCATCGTCGGCGCGCCCTTTGACGGCAAAACCGGCGCGGGTTGGGCGGATTTCATCACCCCGGACACAGCCATAGTAAATCTGGCGGGCGAGAATATCGCCGCCGGAAGATGGACCCCGGAGGTCAAGGCGCGCATCGAAGGCAGCAGGCTCGCGGCCGGAGCGGCGGTCATGGACGCGCTCAAGCGCGCGGACGCGCTCCCGGCGGTACTGGTGCAGGCCTCTGCCGTGGGGTTTTATGGCGCGCGAGGAACCGAGCCCGTGGATGAGAGCGCCGGGCCGGGCGACAACTTTCTGGCCCATGTCGCCACCGGGTGGGAGGCCTCGACCCGGGGCGCGGAGGAGCTTGGCGTGCGCCGGGCGGTCATCCGCACCAGCATGGTGCTGGGCAAGGGCGGGGCGCTGGAAAAGATGCTGCCGCCGTTCCGCCTTGGTCTGGGCGGGCCGCTGGGCAATGGACGCCAGATGGTGCCCTTCATCCACCTGGATGACGAGGCCGGAGCCATCGCGTTTTTGATCGAGACGCCGGGTCTTTCCGGCCCGTTCAACCTGGCCGCGCCGCAGGCCGTTGATTCGCGGGACTTCGCCGAGGCCCTGGGCAGGGCGCTGGGCCGCCCGGCCTTTCTGCCCGCGCCGGCCTTCGCCCTCAAGCTGCTGCTGGGCCAGATGGCCGAGGAAGTGCTGCTCTCCGGGGTCAACGCCGTGCCTGCGCGGCTTTTGGCCGCGGGCTACCGCTTCCGCCACCCCACCCTGGCCGGGGCTCTTGAAGCCGCCCTTGCGGCAGGGTAGGGTCGCACCGTGGAAGCGCGCATGAGCAAAGGCAGGATCCTCGTGGTCGAAGACGAGGCCATCGTGTCCCTGGACATCCAGGCCCGGCTGACACGGCTGGGCTTCGAGGTGGCCGGGCATGCGGCGAGCGGGGCCGAGGCCCTGGCCCTGGCCGAAACCTGCCGCCCGGACCTGGTGCTCATGGACGTGAAGCTCAGCGGTCCCCTGGACGGCATCGACACCGCGCGCAAGCTGATTTCCTGCCACCGCCTGCCGGTGGTCTACCTCACCGCCGCCAGCGACGAAGCCACCATCGAGCGCGCCAAGGAATCCGGCCCGCAGGGCTACCTGGCCAAGCCCTTTGAGGATCATGAACTGACCGTGGCCATAGAGATGGCCCTGGTGAAATTCGAGGCCGACGCGCGCCTGAAGCAGAGCGAGCGCCTGCTGGCCACCACCCTGGGCAGTCTGGCCGAGGCCGTGGTCTCCACGGACAAGAACGGGCATGTGACCTACATGAACGCCGCGGCCGAGCAGATGCTGGGCCTGCGCGTGGCCGAGGCCGTGGGCTGCGGCTGGAGCACGCTATTCGGCATTCTGGACGAGGCCAGCCGCGAGCCCGTGGTGGGGCTGGAGGAACTGTGCCAGCCGCGCGGCGGGCATCCCCTGTGCGAGGACATGCTGCTCATCACCCGCGCCGGGAGCGAGATTCCCGTGGCCATTTCCGTTTCGCCGCTGTACGCGCCGGACAAGGGCGCGGCCCGCGAGGGACTGCGGGGCCGGGTGCTGGTGGTGCGCAACGTGGCCCTGCGCAAGCAGGCCGAGGCCGATTTGCGCAGCAGCATGGCCGAATTGCGGGCCACCTTCCGCCAGACCGTGCACGCCCTGGCCAGCATGGCGGAAAAGCGCGACCCCTACACCGCCGGACACCAGCAGCGCGTGGCCCGGCTGGCCTGCGCCATCGGCAAGGACCTGGGCCTTTCGGACGACGCCCTGGAGGGCATCGAGATGGCGGGCACCCTGCACGACGTGGGCAAGGTTTATGTGCCCGCGGAGATTCTTTCCAAGCCCGCGCGCCTCTCGCACCTGGAGATGGCCATCATGAAGGGACACCCGGAGGTGGGTTTCGAGATCCTGCGCGAGGTGAACTTTCCCTGGCCCGTGGCCCGCGCCGTGCTGGAGCACCACGAACGGCTGGACGGCTCCGGCTATCCCGGCGGCCTGCACGGGCCGGACATCTGCCTGGAGGCGCGCATCCTGGCCGTGGCCGACGTGGTGGAGGCCATGAGCTCGCACCGGCCCTACCGCGCTGCCCTGGGCCTGCCCCTGGCCTTGGAGGAGATAAGTTCCGGCCGGGGCCATATCTACGACGCCGGGGCCGTGGACGCCTGCCTGGCGGTGGTGCGCGGCGGCTTCGATTTCGCGCAGCCCACACCGGTTGGAGCGGTGCCCGCACCGCCAATGCACACGCAAGCTGAGGAGAATTCATGACCGCGCAGGGACGCGTGCTGGTGGTGGACGACGAGTCCGGCATCCGCTTTTCGCTCAAAGGCATTCTGGAGGACGAAGGTTTCACCGTGGCCGAGGCCGACAGCGGCGAGGCCGGGCTGGAATACCTGGAATCCGGCGAGGCCGTGGACCTCGTGTTCCTGGACATCTGGCTGCCCGGACAGGACGGCCTTTCCGTGCTGGCGCGCATCCGCGAGGAGCGGCCCGATCTGCCCGTGATCATGATCTCCGGCCATGGCACCATCGAGACCGCGGTCACGGCCCTCAAAAACGGGGCCTTCGACTTCATCGAGAAGCCGCTTTCGCTCGAAAAGGTGCTGCTGGCGGCCAGCAAGGCCCTGGAATTTTCGCTGCTCAAGCAGGAGAACCTGGCCCTGCGCCACAGCCTGGGCGACCAGACCGTGACCCTCACCGGCGAAAGCCCGGCCATGCGCGACCTGAAGGAGATGATCGGCCAGGTGGCCCCCACCGACGCCTGGGTGCTCATCACCGGCGAGAACGGCACCGGCAAGGAGATAGCCGCCCGGCTGCTGCACGCCCAAAGCCGCCGCGCCGGGCAGCCGCTGGTGGCCGTCAACTGCGCCGCGATTCCCGAAGAACTCATCGAAAGCGAGCTCTTCGGCCACGAGAAAGGGGCCTTCACCGGCGCGGACAAGGCCCAGATGGGCAAGTTCGAGCTGGCGCACAAGGGCACGCTCTTCCTCGACGAGATCGGCGACATGAGCCTGAAGACCCAGGCGAAGATTCTGCGCATCCTGCAGGAGCAGCGCTTCGAGCACGTGGGCGGCCGCAAGACCATCAGCGTGGACGTGCGGGTCATCGCCGCCACCAACAAGGACCTGGTGGCCGAGATACGCGCGGGCAGCTTCCGCGAGGACCTGTACTACCGCCTCAAGGTGTTTCCGCTCACCGTGCCGCCCCTGCGCGAGCGCGCCAGCGACATCCCGCTGCTTATCGAGGACTTCGTGGAGCAGCTGGTGAAGCGCGGCGGGTGCAAGCGCGCCCGCTTCAGCCTGCACACCCTGGAGCTGCTGGCCACCTATCCCTGGCCGGGCAACGTGCGGGAGCTCAAGAATTTCGTGGAGCGCATGCTCATCATCATGAACGGCCGCGACGTGACGCCGGACAGGTTGCCGCCGGAAGTGCTGGCCCAGTGCCGCGTGCCCGCAAGCGACGGCGAGGCGGCGCGGATGCCTTTGGCAGCGCCGAATCTGTCGTCCAATGCCGCGCCGGTTTCCACAGCGGTTTCCGCGCACGGCACAACGCCCCTGGCGGCGTCGGTGATTTCCGACGACGATGACGACCTGGCCGACGGGCTGATGCCGGACAGCTTCCCGGCCGGACCGCTGGACCTGAAGGAGGCCCGCGCGGCCTTTGAGGCCAAGTTCCTGGAGGCCAAGCTGCGCGAGTTCAGCGGCAACGTGAGCAGGCTGGCCGAGGCCGTGGGCCTGGACAGAAGCTCGCTGTACCGGAAATTGAAGGGCTATGGGCTGATGGCGGAATAGAATAGACTTTGTTTTTCTTCCGAAATGTGATAGCGCTGGGGCACGTTATAGTTGAGGAGCCCACAGCTGATGGAAATTACTTTATGGTGTGACGAGTCCATTTCAAAAGGCAGATATTATTCAAATTTTTATGGTGGGGCTGCGGTTTGTTCTGCACATCTTCCAAAGATTTCTGCCGCCCTCGAGAGCAAGAAGCGAGATTTAAATTTTATTGGTGAGGTTAAATGGAGCAAAGTAACCGAAAACTACCTTCAGAAATACATCGACCTTATTGATTTGTATTTTGACTATATCAGAGAGAAAGAAATTCGAATGCGTGTAATGTTCACGCAGAATAGACACGTCCCTGTACTCACCTCAGAACAAGTTGAGCATCAGTTTCACCTCTTGTATTATCAGTTTGTCAAGCATGCTTTTGGATTTTCTAAAGTTTCTTTTGCTGAACGCACGAGGCTTAGGATTTATTTTGACAGTCTCCCAGAGACAAAAGTCAAGAATGAGAGATTTAAAGAGTTCGTGCTTGACCTAATCAATAACAACGGAACAAATGGTTTAGTCCTCCATCGAGAGGACATCGCTGAAGTTGATTCAAAAAAGCATAACATTCTTCAATGT
>NZ_DATMYK010000129.1:0-3275 GCF_035560995.1 Humidesulfovibrio sp.
ATATTTCTACCATCCTTGTGCCTAACGCAGGCACCCCCTTTTCGCAACCGGAAACACCGCAAGGAGCGACGCCATGTCGAAGATACTGCGCATCAACACCCGCACCAGGGAATACCGTTTCGAGGAGCTTGGCCAGTATGCCGGGCTGGGCGGCCGCGCCCTCACCTCCCGCGTGGTCTTGAACGAGGTTCCGGCCACCTGTCATCCCCTTTCCGCCGCCAACAAGCTGGTGATCTCCGGCGGCATCCTGGCGGGCACCACGGCGGCCAACTCCGGCCGTTCCTCCGTGGGCGCCAAGTCTCCGCTCACCGGCGGCATCAAGGAATCCAACGTGGGCGGCCAGTTCGCCCACAAGCTGCCACGCCTGGGCCTCATCGCCATCATCTTCGAGGACAAGCCCGAGGCCGACGCGCCCTTCTGCAAGGTCCTCATCAAGAAGGACTCCGTGGAGTTCCTGGACGCCGCGGACATCATGGGCAAGGACAACTACGCCGCGCACGAGGTGGTCAAGGCCGCCTTCGGCGAGAAGGTCGTCACCGCCATGGTGGGTCCGGCGGGCGAGCAGTGCCTCATGGCCGCCACCATCCAGTTCTCCGACCCCGACGGACGCCCCAGCCGCTCCGCCGGCCGCGGCGGCATGGGCGCGGTCATGGGCTCCAAGAAGATCAAGGCCGTCATCCTGGACCCGGAGGGCAAGGAAGCCGTCGAGATGGCCGACGTCGAGAAGTTCAAGACCGCCCGCAAGCGCTGGGTCGACATCCTCATGGGCCACCCGGTCACCAGCCAGGGGCTGCCCACCTACGGCACGGCCATCCTGGTGAACATCATCAACGAGGCGGGCGCGCTGCCCACCAAGAACTTCCGCTCCGGCCGCTTCGACGGCGCCGCCAAGATCAGCGGCGAGGCCATGACCGAGACCATCAAGGCCAGAAAGGGCCAGTACAAGCACGGCTGCCACACCGGCTGCGTCATCCAGTGCTCCCAGGTGTACAACGACAAGAACGGCGACTACCTGACCACCGGCTTCGAGTACGAGACCATCT
The DNA here is from genome assembly GCF_035560995.1 of Humidesulfovibrio sp. Taxonomy (GTDB): domain Bacteria; phylum Desulfobacterota; class Desulfovibrionia; order Desulfovibrionales; family Desulfovibrionaceae; genus Humidesulfovibrio. Next base: position 1,044 of record NZ_DATMYK010000129.1, read on the forward strand.
GGGGCTTCGGCGCGAACATCCTGGTGGACGACCTGGACGACATCGCCATGATGGACCGCGTGTGCGACGAGAAGGGCATGGACACCATCGAGATGGCCAACACCATCGCCATGGCCATGGAGGCGGGCCTCGTGAAGTGGGGCGACGGCAAGGGCGTCATCGCGCTTCTGAAGAAGGTGGGCTCGGCCGATCCCCTGGGGCGCATTCTGGGCAACGGCACCGTGTTCACGGCCCAGGCCTTCGGCGTGGACCGCGTGCCCGTGGTCAAGAAGCAGGCCCTGCCCGCCTACGACCCCCGCGTGGTCAAGGGCGTGGGCGTTACCTACAGCACCACCCCCATGGGCGCGGACCACACCGCGGGCTACGCCGTGTGCCAGAACGTGCTCAAGGTGGGCGGCGACGTGCCCTCCCACGGCAAGGCCGGCCAGGTGGAAGTGTCCAAGAATCTGCAGATCGCCACGGCCGCCGTGGATTCCCTCGGCCTGTGCCTGTTCGTGGCCTTTGCCGTGCTGGACACTCCGGACGCCCTGGGCGTTGTGGCCGACCTGGTCTCCGCCTACACGGGCAAGCCGTACAGCGTGGACGACATCGTGAACCTTGGGGTGAACACCCTGAAGGACGAGCTGGCCTTCAACGCCGCCGCGGGCTTCACCAGCAAGGACGACCAGCTGCCGGACTTCTTCAAGAACGAGCCCCTGCCCCCGCACAACCTCGCCTGGGACTTCACCGCCGAGGAGATGCAGGCCGCCAAGGTCTAGCCGCTTAGCGACTCAAGAAATGAATACGGCCGGGGCTCCGATTGGGGCTCCGGCCTTTTGTTTTGGCTTTTGGGGCTACTGCTTCTGTCCGGAGCCGCGCTCGTGCATTTGCGGTACGCTGATAAATTCGATGGGCGCCGTGGGACACACTGCGCGGGCGGTGTCGAAGGCATCATTTTCCTCAAGGACGAAAGTAATGACTTTCTTTCCACTATAGCCGCGAATCTCCAGTATGTCGCACTGCAACGGCTTGCCGTTCGCCGTGACTGAAAGCGCCGCATACCAGGGGTAGGGCTTTGCAGTGCGAGGGAGCTGGGCTTGCCGCGAAACCTCGGCAAAGGCCTGGAACGCGCGCAGGGCCTCTGGTTTCAGAATAAACGTCACACCATGCACGAAGCCATCCGGGGAGCGTTGTGCCAGGAACCCGTCCTCGTCTCGAATGATGAGGATATTTGAGACGTTTTCGCAGGTGAGGTCATAGGTCGGCTGCTGCGCGAGGGCTGTGGCGGGGACCAGCAGTAGGAGCAGGAGAAGAAGGAGCCTCATTCGTCGGCTCTCTCTATGGCCCATAGGTGGTCATCTCGGCCGGTGTAAGCGCGGGACACACCGCACGGGCCGCGTCGAAGGCGTCCTGTTCCCGGATGATCATGATGCCGACCTCTCCGTCTTCATGTGCGTCACATTCTGGAACGTCGCTATGCAAGGGCGTGCCGTTTGCGGTGATTGTCAGCTTCGCGCGGTCGTAACCAGTCCCATCTTGGCGGATGAGGAAAGACCTCGACGCCTTGGCAAGCTTGCTGAACTTTTCCATCGCACTATGCTTTAGTCCAAAATATACAATATGGAATGTGCTGGGATATGACTCCGAGCTGTGTTTTGCGCCGCTGATGCGTGTGATGGATATGCGCTCGACATTTTTGCAGGAAATGTCGAACGTTAACTCCGCAAGGGCAGCTGAGGGGACAATTAGCAGTATAAGCAGCAGCAGGGTTTTCATTGCCCGGCTACTCTAACTGTCCGTCGATGAGCACCTTTGCGGGGACAAGTGCCGGACAGACCGATCGTGCGGCGTCGAAGGCGTCCTGCTCTTGGATGATGGCGACAAGGACTCCCTGGTCATCAAGCCCTAGCAACCGTGGCTCATCGTTCCGAAGAGGTTTGCGATTTGCTGTTATCGTGAGCTTCGTTTGTGCAGAGCCTTTGCCTTTATTGTGAATATTGATTTTCCGTGACGCCTTGACCAGTTCGCCGAACTCCTCTGTCATATGGGGTTTCAGCTCCACGGCAAGAACGTGGAAAAAACCATCCGGGGAGTCTATTTGCCAACCCGCAGCCTTAACCCGCACAATGCGCATGCGGGCGATGTTATCGCAGGAGAGATCGTAAGTTGTCTGGGCGAGGACCGTGGCTGGAACCAGAATGAGCAGGAACAGAATGGTTTTCATTTTGCGTCATCCAAGGATGATGGATTGTC
>NZ_DATMYK010000130.1:0-14547 GCF_035560995.1 Humidesulfovibrio sp.
GTCCATGTGCGTGCCGCTGTAGCTGGGAGTGGAGACGTGCACCACCTCGGCCAGGGGCAGGTCGCCGAACTCGGCCCGGAACTCGTGCAGCAGGCGCGGCACGTCGTCGCCGATGGTCTCCGTCAGGCAGGTGGTGGCCACACCGATGACCTTGGCCCCATACTTCTGCATGGCGTTCAGGAGGCCCTTCTTGAGGTTGGGGCCGCCGCCGTAGATGGCGTTCTTTTCGCCGAGGGACGACGACGCGATGTCCATGGGCTCGCGGAAATGGCTGATGATGTAGCGGCGCATGTAGGTGGCGCAGCCCTGGCTGCCGTGCAGGAAGGGAATGGCCCCCTCCACGCCCTTGAAGGCCAGGGTGGCGCCCAGCGGCGTGCACAGCTTGCAGGCGTTGGTGGTGGAGACGTGGCTTTCGCCCTTATACTCGCCGGAAATGTCGTCCAAGCTGCTGGGGACGGAATCCATGACGACGTTCTCGCTCATGCTACACCTCCACGCCGGTTGCAGTTGAGGCGTCCGAAACATTCAGGCCCATTTCGCGCCGGGGCACGAAGCGCCAGATGGGGCTCATGACCGAGGCGTGGACCTCCTTGGCGAAGTTGAGCATGCCCACGAAGCCCTCAAGCGCGATCTTGCGCTCGTGGTTGTGGTCGCAGAAGCCCACGCCCAGCTTGAAGGCGATGGGCCGCTCCTTCACGCCGCCCACGAAGATGTCCACGTCCTTCTCCTTGATGAAGGCGGACAACTCCAGCGGGTTGGCGTCGTCCACCACGATGGTGCCGGGCGCGCAGATGGCGGCGAGTTCCTTGTATTCTTCCTCGGTGCCGGTCTGGCTGCCCACGATGACCACCTCCATGCCCAGGTGGCGGAAGGCCTTGACCAGACTGAAGGCCTTGAAGCTGCCGCCCACGTACACGGCGGCGCGCTTGCCTTCCAGGTCGCGGCGGTATTCGGCCAGCTTGGGCATCAGGCTCGCCAGCTCCTCGCGCACGATCTGGGCCGTGCGCTCGACGAGTCCGCCATTGGGGCCGGCGGCCAGGTCCGGCCTGGTCAGCTCGAAGTGCTCGGCCACGGCGTACAGGCTCTCGGCCACGTCCTCGATGCCGATCCAGGACACGCGCACAAAGGGGATGCCGAAGTCGTCGCGCATCATCTTGGCCAAATCCTGGGTGGAGCCGGAGCACTGCACCAGATTGAGCGAAGCCCCGTGGGCCCGGCGCAGGTCGTCCACCCGGCCGTCGCCCGTAATCCCCGCCACCACCTCGATGCCCATGCGGGTCAGGTAGTCCTTGATGATCCAGGTTTCGCCCGCGAGGTTGAAGTCGCCCATGATGTTGACCGACAGGGGCGAGATGCCGCTGACGTCGCCGGTGCCCACCAGGGTGCGCATGGCCTTGCACGCGGCCATGTAGCCCTCGCGCTTGTTGCCCTTGAAGCCCTCGCTCTGCACGGGAATGACCGGGATGCCGTGGCGGGCGCTGGCGGCCTTGCACACGGCCTGCAAGTCGTCGCCGATGAGGCCCACGATGCAGGTGGAGTAGACGAAGGCGGCCTTGGGGCTGTAGCGCGTGATGAGCTCGTCCAGGGCCTTGGCCAGCTTCTTTTCGCCGCCGAAGACCACGTCCAGTTCCTGCAGGTCCGTGCTGAAGGACAGCCGGTGCAGCTCCGGCCCGGAGGACAGCGCCCCCCGGATGTCCCAGGTGTAGGCCGCGCAGCCGATGGGCCCATGCACCAGGTGCAGGGCGTCGGCGATGGGGTACAGCACCACGCGGGAGCCGCAGAACACGCAGGCGCGCTGGCTTACGGCCCCGGCAAGGCTGTCGCGGTTGCAGGCCATGGAGAAGTCGGCCTCGCCCACGCGGTGGATCTGGTCCTTGCGTTCCTCGAAGATGGACGCCCGTTCCGGGGTGATGGCCTTTGCTGTGCTGGTCATGGCTGCTGCCTCGCTTGTTCTCTTGGGTGGTGCTGCGCCCCTGCCGCCCGATCGCTCCTTAGGAGAGCAGATACTCGGCCGCTGGCGTGCCGGACTCAATGCCGTCCAGGATGGCGTCGATGGCTTCCTCGCTGTTCACGCCCTTGAACCAGAGGTTGTCGGGCTGAATGACCAGGACAGGGCCTTTTTCGCACTGCTTCAGGCAGCCGGTGGTGGCCACCTGCACGTCCAGCCCGCGGTCCAGGATGCCTTCCTCGATGTACTGGAGCAGGCCGTCGGTCTGCTTGTGGCAGATGCCCTTGGGCTCCTTGCCGAGACGGAAGCTTTGACAGACGAGGATGAGCTTTTCGGGAAGGGCCATGGCGTACTCCTTGAGGCTTGAGGTTGTGGGATCAGGTTCCAGGGTTGAAGGGCCTGTCGTCCGTTTCGCGCCGGTATGGTCTAGTTGGCCTTGATGCGCTTCTTGCCGCCTTTTTTCCCGCCGCCGAAGAGCAGGTCCACCGCGCCCTGGATGTCCGTCTCCGCAGTGAGGACGGAGAGGCCCTTTTCAGCCAGCACCTCGCGCGGGTGGGCACCGGCGCTGGCCGCCAGGATGGCGAAGCAGTCGTTCAGGGTCTCGGCCAGGTCGGTCCAGCGCTTGTCGCCGCCGCCGGGTTCCGGGGCCTCGCGCACGCCGAGCAGGCTCGGCAGGCCGTCGCCCTCACGCGGGCCGAAGATGAGAAACTTGATGGCCTGGCCCAGGTGCAGGTCCACGTCCATGCCGCCGGAGCTGGCCACGGCCACGTTGACCCGCGCGCCGGAGGGCCCGGGCAGGCCGGGATTCTCCGGGCTCAAGGTGGCGCTCGTTCCGGCGTGCTCCATCCAGAGGATGTCCTCGCCGCAGGGGTCCGCGCCGGGCACCAGGGGAATGTAGCGGGCCGCGGCCTCGCGCAGCAGTTCCAGCTTGCCGGGGGCCAGGCTGGGCAGGGCTTCGGGCGCGTCGATCTCCCCGGCCAAGACTTCCCCAACCTCCGGGTCCGAAGCGGCAGCCGGAGCCTTGGACCCGCAGCTCTTGGACGAACCGCAGGAGGCGCATTCCGCGGGCGTGCAGCCCGTGGGGCCCGCCGGAGCTGGGGCTGCGGCGGAAACCTTGGCCGGCACGTAGGGGACAAGGGCCAACAGGTCCGCCCCAAGGGCGGCCGCCACGCTGGCCACGTCCTCCACGTGGGCCTCGTTGATGCCGGGGTACACGGTCATGCGCGCGGTGACGAAGAGCCCGGCCTCGCGGAAGGCGCGGATGGCCTGGGCCTGGGCGTCCACCAGCATGGTGGAGGCCTGCGGCAGGGGCACGGTGCGCTTGCCCGGGCGGATCCAGGCGAAAATCTGCTCCACAAGGGAGGGGTCCACTGCGTCCAGCAGCACGGTGACCTTGGCCACGCCGCTGGCGGCCAGCTCCTGCGCCAGGGCCTTGATGTCCGCGTCCTGTGCGCACAGGCCGCTGGTGGTGAGGGAGAGCGGCAACTCCGGGTGGGCCGCGCGCACGGCGCGGAAGGTCTCCAGGACCGGGGCGGGCTCGGCCAGGGGCTCGCCGGGGCCGCTGATGACCACGCCGGTGAGGCTCAGGCCTGCCGAGGAATCAGCCAGCACGCGTTCCAGCCACTGCAGAACGTCCTTCACGCCCAGGGCGCGGCCGGGGTTGGCCGGTTCGCCGAAGCGGCGGCGGGCATTGGCGCGCGCGGCCACAGGCAGGTGGATGCAGCCGGACTTGGGACGGGGTGAGGACGATGCGCAGGCCATGAGGATGCTCCGTTCGTTGCCGGCCCCCCGGCCAGGGACTCGCCCTGGCCGGGAGACGCGGAGGGTTTACAGGGTCAGCTCGAACACGGTTTCGGAATCGTCGCGGTCCTTGCGGTCCAGCAAGAGTCCCAGGATCTTTTCGAGCAGGCGCAGGCCGCCCTTGTAGCCCACCGTGGGGAAGTACTGGTGTCCCACACGGTCCAGGATGGGGAAGCCGAAACGCAGGAACGGGATGTCCTCGTCGCGGGCGATGTACTTGCCGTAGGAGTTGCCGATGAGCAGATCCACGGGCTCGTTCTTGATCCACTGATGCAGCGTGAACATGTCGCCGCTGGCCTTCACGTTCACCTCGTAGGGCAGGTGGGCGGTCAGCTCCTTGATGCGCTTCTCGAACTTGTTGCCCGGGGTGCCGGTGACCACGTGCACGGGGCACATGTCGATGGACACCAGGAACTCCACCATGCTGATGAGCTGGTCCGGATCGCCGAAGAGCGCGACCTTCTTCTTGTAGTAGTACTGGTGCGTGTCGCTGATCATGTCGACCAGCTGGCCGCGCTCGCGGGTGATCTCCTCGGGCACGCTGGTGCCCGCGATGGTGCGCAGGGCGTCGATGAACTTGTCCGTGGCCTTCAGGCCGAAGGGAATGTCCAGCACCTTGCAGGGCACCTTGCAGCGGGTGTCCAGGCTGCGGGCGGCGTCGGCGCTGCACCATTCGCCAAGGGCCAGGGTGCCCACGGCGTCGCCGGACTCCTTCAGCTCCTTCATGGTCACGCCGCCTTCCGGGAACATGTGGTATTCGCCGGAAAGGGGGCCGTTCAGCACGCCGGAGGTATCGGGAAAGAGCGTGATGGGCACGTTCATCAGGGCCGCCAGGCGCTTCACTTCCTCCATGTCGGAAGGCTCCACCCAGCCGGGGATGACGTTGACCTTGCCGTTCTTCTTGCCCGTGTTCTCGGCGAACTCGGTCATGCCCTTGACCATGTTGGAAAAGCCGGTGACGTGGCTGCCGACGTAGGAGGGCGTGTTGCAGTAGATGACGTGCTTGCCCTTGGGGATGAGCCCGGACTTGTCCGCCTTGTCGCGGATCTGCTTGATGTCGTCGCCGATGGTTTCCGACAGGCAGGTGGTGTGCACGGCGATGACTTCCGGCTCGTAGACCGTGAAGATGTTCTCGATGGCCTGCAGCAGGTTGGCCTGGCCGCCGAAGACGCTGGCGCCCTCGGTGAAGGAGCTGGTGGCCGCCGAGACGGGCTCCTTGTAGTGCTTGGTCAGGGCGCTTCTGTGGTAGGCGCAGCAGCCCTGCGAGCCATGGCTGTGCGGCAGGCAGCCGTGGATGCCTAAAGCCGCGTACATGGCGCCGATGGGCTGGCAGGTCTTGGCCGGGTTGATGACCAGGGCGCTGCGCGGGGTGATTTCCTTGGGAGTGTGTCTGAGCAACATAATGGTAATCCTCGCTATTCCCAGACGTAGGTGGCCGAGAGTTCAGGGTTCTCCTGCCAGGGGGCCTTCATGTAGCTCCACACCTTGCTGTTCACCAGGCGGTCGATTTCCTTGTAGAAGTTCACCGCGCCCTTGAAGCCCGCGTAGGGTCCGCCGTAGTCGTAGCTGTGCAGCTGCTTCAGCGGGATGCCGAGCTTCTGGATGGAGTACTTTTCCTTGATGCCCGCGCAGAAGATGTCGGGCTTGATGATCTCGACAAGCTTCTCGGCCTCATACTGGTTCAGGTCGTCGATGATGAGCGTGCCCTTGTCCATGTCGGGAATGAGGCCCTTGTAGTCCTTGAACTCGAAGCCGCCGTCCTCCAGCGCCTTCATCTCGTCGGCGCTCTTGCGCGGGCTGTAGAGCTTCGGGTCGGCCTCGACCTCGATCTCCTCGATGTTGCGGGAGTCGGCGTCGACCTTGAGGTTCGGGATGACGTGGCGGCCTTCGTAGTCGTCGCGGTGGCCGAACTCGTAGCCCGTGCTCACGGTCTTCATGCCCATCTCGCCAAAGAGCTCCATGTAGTGGTGGGCGCGCGATCCGCCCACGAAGAGCATGGCCGTCTTGCCCTCGGTGCGGGGCTTGATGTCGTCGAGGGCTTCCTTCACCGCGGGCATTTCCGCCGCGATGACGGCCTCGATGCGGTCGATGAGGGCCTTGTCGCCGAAGTACTGGCCGATCTTGCGCAGGCTCTTGGCCGTGGCCTCGGCACCGATGAAGTTCACCTTGATCCAGGGGATGCCGTACTTGGTCTCCAGCATGTCGGCCACGTAGTTGATGGACCGGTGGCACATGACGCAGGAGAGGTCGGCCTTGTGCGCGCTGGCGAACTGGTTGTAGGTGGAGTTGCCCGAGAAGGTGGCGTTGTTGGTGATGCCGCACAGCTTGAGGATGCGGTCGATCTCGAAGCCGTCGCCGCCGATGTTGTACTCGCCCAGCAGGTTGATGGTGTACTCGCCCGTGGTGCCGGCATCGCTGGTGCCCACCAGGTGCTTGAAGACCTGGTTGTTGGCGATGTGGTGGCCGGCGGACTGGGACACGCCCTTGTAGCCCTCGCACGAGAAGGCGAACACGTTGCAGTCACCCAGCTTTTCCTTCATCTCGCGGGAGACGGCGTGGATGTCGTCGCCGATGAGGCCCACGGGGCAGGTGGCGAACACGCAGATGCCCTTGGGGTGAAAGAGGTCGTAGGCCTCCTGAATGGCGGCCTTCAACTTCTTCTCGCCGCCGAAGATGATGTCCGAGTCCTGCATGTCGGTGCTGAAGGCATAGGTCATGTAGTTCTCGCCGGTCTCACCCGCGTCGGTCTGGTTGCGGCGGGTAAGCCAGGCGTAGAAGCTGCAGCCGATGGGCCCGTGCACGATGTTCACGATGTCGCGCGTGGGGCCCATGATGACGCCCTTGCAGCCCGCGTACGTGCAGCCGCGCATGGTGATGATGCCCGGGATGGTGCGCACGTTGGCCTGAATCTCAGGCGTGGTGTTCGAAAGGGCCTCGTTTATGAGGATGGACGCGGCGCGCTTGCGGGCCACCTTGGGAGGATACTTCTTGAGCAACTCCTCCTTGACCTCGGTGGGGGTCCACTGCACGAGCTTGTTCTTTGTGGCCATTTGTGGGCTCCTTCTGAAGAGTGGGCCGTTAGATGATGGACTTCTCGCCGGTCTCGGCGGTGCGCACGCGCACGGCGTCAGCCATCGGCATCACGAAGATCTTGCCGTCGCCGGGCTTGCCGGTCTGGTTGGCGTCGATGATGGTCTTGACCACGGCCTTCACGTCCTTGTCCGGCACCACCACGGTGATCATGCGCTTGGGGTAGAGCTTGCCGCGTTCGCCCAGAAGCGCCACGGCCTCCTCGTACCCGCTGGCCGCGCCCTCCAGCACGTGGGGGTTGGCCAGGCCCACGCCGCGTCCCTGCGCCTCATGGGCGAAGTAGCCGTCGATGCCGGCGTCGGTCAGGGCCTGCTTGGTGCGGTTCATCATGTTCATGCGCACCACTGCGATGACTTCCTTCATAGGGCTTACGCCTCCTCGGGAGTGGCCGTTTCGCAGACGCCGGAGCTGACGGTGTAGACCTCGTCGACCGGGCAGATGAAGATCTTGCCATCGCCGAAGGCGCCCTTCTTGCCGCTTCTGGCCGCATTCATGATGGTCTCCACCACGAAGTCGCGGTCGGTGTTCTTGACCACGCTCATGAGCATGGTCTTGGGGATCTCGTCGTAGGTGACCTCGCCGATCTTGATGCCGCGCTGCTTGCCGCGCCCGGCCACGGAAAACTTGGTCACCGCGGGGAAACCGGCGTCCATAAGGGCCGCCAAAACGTCATCAGCCTTCTCGGGACGGACGATAGCTCTCACCATGATCATATTGTGTTCCTCCTCGCTCTCTAACGTGGCGTTTTAGCAGGCTTCCATGAGACCGAAGTCCATGAGCAGCTTTTCCAGGGCGTCCATCTCCAGGGGCTTGGGGATGACGTACATCTCGTTGGTGTCGATGGCCTTGGCCAGGTTCCGGTAGTGGTCCGCCTGCTCGGCCTTGGGGTCGAACTCGATGACGGTCTTGCGGTTGATCTCCGCGCGCTGCACCATGTTGTCGCGGGGGACGAAGTAAATCATCTGGGTGCCGATCTGGCGGGCCAGCTCCTCGATCATCTCCTTCTCGTTGTCCACCTTGCGGCTGTTGCAGATGAGGCCGCCCAGGCGCACGGTGCCGCTCTGCGCGTACTTCATGATGCCCTTGCAGATGTTGTTGGCCGCGTACATGGCCATCATCTCGCCGGAGCAGACGATGTAGATTTCCTCGGCCTTGCCGTCGCGGATGGGCATGGCGAAGCCGCCGCACACAACGTCGCCCAGGACGTCGTAGAAGGCGTAGTCCAGGTCCTCGGACTCGTGGTAGGCGCCCAGGCTCTCAAGCATGTTGATCGAAGTGATGATGCCGCGGCCGGCGCAGCCGACTCCGGGCTCGGGGCCGCCGGACTCCACGCACCAGGAATCGCCGAAGCCGCGCTTGCGGATGTCTTCGAGCTCGACGTTCTCACCCTCGTCGCGCAGGGTGTCGAGGACGGACTTCTGGGCCAGGCCGCCCAGCAGAAGACGTGTGGAGTCGGCCTTGGGGTCGCAGCCCACGACCATGACCTTGCGTCCCATCTCGACCAGGCCCGCCACGGTGTTCTGCGTGGTGGTGGACTTGCCGATGCCGCCCTTGCCGTAAATCGCCACCTTTCTCATCTTCTTCATTGTGCTTTCCTCCACTCGGTTCGACTTTTGGGTTGATGGACAGGCGACATATCGCAAGGGCCGTGCCAGGGCTCACGTTTTCTGGCAACCGCGTGATATATGCTGATTTTTCTGGTCACGCCCCCCATTATCGGGGTATGCTTCCGACACGAAGCTACACACCAATTTTGTAGGAACTACATTTTCGTATGCTCTTTTCGCCCCTGCACGCTGTGGATTCAACAGACTGATTTCGCAGGATTTTGAGGCAACAGCACAACACTGGCACCAAGGGTGCACTTCTCCGGGCAAACAAGGAGAAGGCCATGCTCATAGACAGCACCCTGCGCGAAGGCGCACAGGCCTATGGAGTCCACTTCGGCGCCGGAGCCAGGCGCCGCGTGGCCGAACTGCTCGCCGCCGCGGGCGTGGAGGAAATCGAGTGCGGCTGGGTGGGGCAGGAAGGCCTGGCGGACTTTCTGGCCTGGGCGGCGGAGAACATGCCGCGCACCACGGCCCTTTCCCTGTGGTGCCCCTGCCGCGAGGCCGATCTGCGCGAGGCCGCCCGGCTGACGGACATTCTGGAGCAGGCCGGCATCAAGCGCCGCGTGAACATCGGCGCACCGTCCTCGGCCCGGCACCGGGAAAAGCGCCTGGGGCTCTCGCGCCCGGAAATGGCCGCGCGGGTGCGCACAGTGGTAAGCGCGGCCCGGGAGCACGGCTTTGACTACGTTTCCGTCGGACTGGAGGACATCTCCCGGGCCGACGCGGACGAGGCCCTGGAACTGGCGCGGGCCGCCGCCTCGGCCGGGGCCGCGCGGGTGCGCCTGTCCGACACGGTGGGCCTTTTGACCCCGGCGGCCACTGCGGCCCTTGTGGGGCGCTTCGCGGCCGCGCTGGCCGTGCCCGTGGCCCTGCACGCGCACAACGACCTGGGCATGGCCACGGCCAACGCCGTCACCGCCCTGGAGCACGGGGCCGCCTTTGTGGATGTTTCGGCTCTGGGACTGGGCGAGCGCGCGGGCATAGCCGCCCTGGAGCAGGTGGCAGCCTGGGCGAATTTGAGCCACGGCGCGGCGTACGACTTGAAGGGCCTGCGCGCCCTGTGCCTGCTGGCCGGGCAGGCTGCCAAGGTGCCCGTGGCCCGCAACCGCCCCGTGGTGGGCGAGGACATTTTCGCGGCCGAAAGCGGCCTGCACGTGCACGGCCTGCTGCGCGACCCGGCCTTGTTCGAACCCTTTGCGCCGGAGAGCGTCGGAGCCTCGCGCCGGGTGGGCGTGGGCGCCAAGAGCGGCTGCGCCGCCCTGACCCAGGCCCTGGCCCGGCTGCGGCCCCAACAGGCGGACGAAGGCGCGCCGTCCTGCGATCCCGGCCTGCTGGCGCGCGTGCGCGCTCTGGGCGCGCGCCTGGGCCGTCCGCTCACGGACGCGGAGATTCTCGACGCGCTGTAGCGCGCCAGCGGCTTGGACGCTGACAAGGAGGACGCCATGCTGTTCCGAAACTGTTCAACAAAAAGGTGGATGCCCTGTGGCGCGCCAGCGGCCTGGGAGCCGCCGCAGACCTGAACCTGGATGAGTTCTGTTCCGGGGCGTACGAACCCTGCCCGCGCGAAGCCGAATGTCCCTGCTGCTCGAACCTGGAGGCCAGCCCGTGCCCTTTGCACTCCTCGATCTTCTCGCCCATGCCGCCGTCCCGCTGAAGCTGACCCTCAAGGTGGCGCTTACCGCCACCGCCGGGGCCTGCCTCACGGGCATCGGCGCGGGCTACGCCCTTTCGCGGCGCGGCCTGCCCGGCCGGGAGGTGCTCGACTCCATCTGCACGCTGCCCCTGGTGCTGCCGCCCACGGTCATCGGCTATTACCTGCTGGTGGTCTTCGGGCGGCGCGGCATCGTGGGCCAGTGGCTGGAGGAGACCTTCGACGTGAGCCTGGTGTTCACCTGGCAGGGCGCGGCCCTGGCCGCCAGCGTGGTGGCCTTCCCCCTGGTGTGCAAGGCCGCGCGCACGGCCTTCGAGGGCGTGGACACGGGATTGGAGAACGCGGCGCGTACCCTGGGCGCGGGCGAGGGCCGCGTGTTCCTGCGCGTCTCTCTGCCGCTGGCCTGGCGGGGCATCGTCGCAGGCACCATGCTGGCCCTGGCGCGGGCCATGGGCGAGTTCGGGGCCACGCTGATGCTGGCCGGAAACCTGCCCGGGCGTACCCAAACCCTGTCCCTGGCCGTCTATGAAGCCGTGCAGGCCGGGCGCGAGGACGAGGCGGCCTTCCTGGTGGCGCTCACCTCGCTGGTGTGCATCGTCCTGCTTCTGTCCTCGGGCAAGCTCTTGAACCGCAACATTTCCTGACCGCACCCCCAGCAAAGGAGCCAGCAATGCCGAAGCCGCGCGCCATCGCCAGCCTGCTCGTCCTGTTCAGCCTCGTGTGCGCAGGCCCGGCCCAGGCCGAGGAGATCATCGTCTCCGCCGCCGCCAGCCTGACCAACGCCTTCACCACGGTGAAGCAGCGCTTCGAGGCCGCGCATCCGGGCGCCACAGTGGTGCTGAACTTCGGCGCGGCCGGGGCCCTGTTGCGGCAGCTGGAAAGCGGCGCGCCCGTGGATGTCTTCGTCTCCGCCGACCAGAAGTTCATGGACGAGGGCGTGGCCAAAAACCTCATCGACCCGGCCACCCGCCGCGACTTTGCCCGCAACATCATGGTGGTGGTGGTTCCGCCCGACGCCAAGACCAGCCCGGCGGACTTGAAGGCCCTGGCCGCGCCGGGGATCAGGCGCATCGCCCTGGGCAACCCGGACACCACGCCCCTGGGCCGCGACGCCCGCGCCTTGTTCCAGGCCGCAGGCCTGTGGCCCGCCGTGCAGGACAAGATCATCTACGGCGAGACCGTGCGCCAGGTGCTGGACTACGCCGTGCGCGGCGAGGTGGACGCGGCCTTTGTCTTCGCCACCGACGCCATGCAGGCGGGCCCCAAGGTGCGCGTGGCCTTCCAGGTGCAGGGCGCGCCCAGCTTCCTGTATCCCGTGGCCGTGACGCGCATGAGCAAAAAGCTTGCGGCCCGCACCTTCGTGGACTACCTGAACGGGCCGGAAGGCCAGGCCACCCTGCGCGGCTTCGGCTTCCTGAAGCCTTAACGGCTAACCAGACCTGAAACACAATCAAAAGGAGGCACATATGTCGAGTCTTCGTCCTCTCATCGGCGTGCTGGCCCTGACGGCCCTGCTTGCGGCCCGCAGCGTGCCCGAAACGGCGGAAGCCTATGTTCTGTGCACGGCGGCCAGCGTCATCGGCGTGCAGGCTTCCTGCTCGGACGCGGCGGTCCAGGAGCCCCAGCGTTAGGGCCCGCCATGTCGCTGACCCTCGACATTCACAAGACCCTGCGCGGCAGCGGGCGGTCCTTCTCCCTGGCGGCGCGGTTCGGCTCGCAGGGGCGCAGCACTGTGCTCTTCGGGCCCTCCGGCTCGGGCAAGACCGTGACCCTGCGCGCCGTGGCCGGGCTCATGCGGCCGGATTCCGGGCGCATTTGCCTGGATGGCGAGGTGCTCTTCGACTCCGCCGCGCATGTGGACCTGCCCGCCCGTGAGCGCGGCGTGGGCTACGTGTTCCAGGACTACGCGCTGTTCCCGCATCTGACCGTTGCCGAAAATGTCGGCTTCGGCCTGGGCGGCGGTCTTTTCGGACGCCTGGACCGGGCGGCCAAGGCCCGCGTGGCCGAATTGCTGGAGCTGGCCGGCCTGGCCGAGCTGGCCCAGGCGCGGCCCGGACGGCTTTCCGGGGGGCAGCGCCAGCGCGTGGCGCTCATGCGGGCCCTGGCCCGCAGGCCCAAGGTTCTGCTGCTGGACGAGCCCTTCGCCGCCCTGGACCCGCTGCTGCGCCGCCGCATGCGTTGCGAGGTGCGCGGCATTTGCCAGGCCGCTGGCGCGCCCACGGTGCTCATCACCCACGACCCGGACGATGTGCTGGAGTTCGGCGGCACCGTGGCCCTGTACGATGCGGGCCAGGTGCGCGAGGTGGCCGAGTTCGCCGATGGCCCCGAAGGCGGCAAGGCCGCGCGGGAGATGCTTTTGGCCACGCACTTCCGCGCCTACAGCGAAAGCGCCTCCCCTTCCCGTCCGGCCCCGGTCCCGGCGTGAGTCCGCAAGCAGGTGACAGATTCGCATTCCTGTGAGACCGCGTAGCTGCACTTTTGCATATTTGTCATTTTCGTCTGTTTAAATCATCCGGCCCTTCGATGATCCACGTCGGAAATCGCGAACCATATCAGCCAAATAAAACACACATCGCGCCAATCGAAAGAAACGGCACCGATATTGCTTCCTGAAGGGGCATGACGCTCCTGCTCGGCAACCTGAAGCTTCAGGTGCTCTCGTCCATCTGCCAGATCATCGACACGGCGCTTGACCTTGAAAAGGCCCTGTCAGAGGTTCTGCGCATCCTGTCCGAAAGCCTCTCCATGAAGCGCGCCACCATCACCCTGGCTGACCCGGACAATGAACGGCTGGCCATCACGGCCTCCCACGGCCTGACGCGGGAGGAACGCCAGCGGGGCGTGTACGAGCTGGACGAAGGCGTCACCGGCCTCATATTCCAGACCGGAAAGCCTTACGTGGTGCCCGACATCCGCCGCGAACCCCTGTTCCTGGACAAGACCGGCTCGCGCCACCTGGAACGCGGGCGGGTCAGCTTCATCGGCGTGCCCATCACCTCCCACGGCCGCTGCCTGGGCGTGCTGAACGTGGACCGGCTCTTCGGCGACGAGGTGGCCTTTGAAGAGGATCTGTCCTTCCTCACCGTGGTGGCCACGCTCATCGGCCAGTTCCTGTCCCTGAACGAGAAGATCAAGGCGCGCGAGGAAGCCCTGGTGCGCGAGAACATGTCCCTGCGCTCGCAGATCACCCGCGAGCAGCGCGGACCGTACATTGTTGGCAAAAGTCTGGCCATGCAGGATGTTGAGCACCAGGTGAGCAAGGTGGCCCCCACCAAGGCCACGGTGCTGCTCTTGGGCGAATCCGGCACGGGCAAGACCCTCATCGCCCGCGTCATCCACGAGCTTTCCGGCCGCAAGGGCAAGTCGTTCATGAAGGTGAACTGCGCCAGCATTCCGGAAAACCTGCTGGAGAGCGAGCTCTTCGGCTACGAGCGCGGGGCCTTCACCGGGGCCGTGGGCTCCAAGCCCGGCCGTTTCGAGGACGCACACGAGGGCACCATCTTCCTGGACGAGATCGGCGAGCTGCCACTGGGCATTCAGGCCAAGCTGTTGCGCGTCCTGCAGGACAAGGAGTTCGAGCGCCTGGGCTCCAACACCACCCGCAAGGTGGACGTGCGCGTGGTGGCCGCCACCAACCGCGACCTGGGCGAACTGGCCGAACGCGGGGCCTTCCGGCCCGACCTGTTCTACCGCCTTTCCGTGTTCCCCGTGCAGGTGCCGCCCTTGCGCCAGCGCAAGGAGGACATCCCCGTGCTTTTGAACCACTTCATCGACAAGGTGGCGCGGGAATACAACCGCACCGTGACCTTCACCCCGCGCGCCCTGTCCGACCTGACCCTGTACGACTGGCCGGGCAATGTGCGCGAGATGGAGAACCTGATCGAGCGCCTGGTCATCATGAGCGACGGCGAGCGCGTGGACGCCACCTTCCTCAAGCCCTACCTGAGCCAGAACCCTTCGGCTCAGGGCGGCATGCAGGCCGAGCGCGGCGGCCATCAGCTCCGGCCATCGGGCCTCAGCTCGCTGAAGGCCATGGAACGCAGCGAAGTGCTGGCGGCCCTGCGTCGCAACGGCTGGGTGCAGTACAAGGCGGCCGAGGACCTGGGCATCACCCCCCGGCAAATCGGCTACCGCATCAAGAAGTACGGCCTGGACCAGATGCTTGAGCAGGAAGCCGCGACTCACACCCGGCGCTGACAACCCATACAATTCGTGTGAGCGTTGCGCCATTTTACCGCAAAGAGTAAAAATGGCTCATCCCCAACGCGTCTCATCGACGCGTTAACACGAAAAAGGAGAAAGCCATGAAAGTCAGCGCCCGCAACCTCATCCCCGGCACCATCAAGGAAATCACCATGGGCCCGGTCAACGCCGAGGTCGTCATCGAAGTGGCCCCCGGCATCGAAGTCGTCTCCGTCATCACCGCCCACTCCGTGAAAGCCATGGAG
>NZ_DATMYK010000131.1:0-9050 GCF_035560995.1 Humidesulfovibrio sp.
GTATTAAATCAGTATGTTGCCCGGCGAATGCGGCGTGGGGAGGTTTTGAATTGGCTATTTTTGTAAAATAGTGAAAGGTGTAGGCGGCGCGAATGACAAAAATGTTTCCGCACTTGTTGGCGCTCGGTGCTGGCAACATAAAAAACGTCGGATAGAATCAGGAAACTCCAGCGCTCTTCAAAAATGTGCCGAGCTTGCGATCCTCGGTCAGGATGTGCGTCATGACCCAGTTCTTGATGAAGATGCCGATCTCCTTGCGGGAGGCGGTCTTCCAGGCCTCGTAGTCTGAGGCGAAGTCGCGCAGGGCGGCCAGTATCTGCCTGTGGTGTTCCGTGTGCGGCTTCAGGGCGGGGTAGCCGTGCGCGCGCATCAGCTCTTCCTCAGTGGCGAAGTGCTCTCGCGTGATGTTCAGCAGCGCGGGGAACAGTTTACCGGGGGATGCGGCGGGCTCTACGCCGAACAGGCCGTGGTACAGGGTCTTGGCCTGATGGAACAGTTCGCGGTGCTCCTTGTCGATGACAGCGATGCCAATGCCGTATTCCTCCTGCCAGGCCAGGGGATCGGTGGTCGCGTCGAGGGACACGGCCTTGTCCAGGCGCGTCTCATACACTTCCAGCAGCTTCCAGCGGATGATGGGCACGTCGGCCAGTGCTGCGGCGGGTATTTCGTACAACTCCGTGTCTTTGGTGGCCACGGCCGTGAACAGGCAGGGAATGTCGAAAAGAACCGTGCTTTCGCAGAAAAAATCGCCTGCTTTCAGCCGTTCCACAGTGCGGTCGCCCATGAGCAGATCCACCGCGCCGGTCTTGACCAGCGCAAGTCGTGGCGCTTCGCTGCGGGCGATGCCCGAACCGTGAAGGTGATGCGTTATATTCACAGCGGCGGCAATGCTGTTCTGAAGCGTACAGGACATGGAATCGCCGAAGAGGCGGTTGGTGTACAGGAAGCTGCGCACGTCCATCTGGCGCAACATGTGTTCGTATACCCCATTGCTCTTCACGAACACGCTGTAGAGATCCATGGGGATGCGCAGGGCCTGGACGAAATTGGCGGCGCGATAGGTCTCGGCGCTGGGCTTTTCCGTCAGCGCCGTCACCTCTCCCAGCATGGCTCCGGAGGACAAGGTGCTGAAGATATGTTTGCGCGTCTGGAACATTTCCACCTGCCCGGTCAGCAGCAGGTAGACGCAATCGGCCTTGCGCCCGGCCTTGAGGATAATGGACTCCGGGTTGAACTTCACCACCGGGTTGTTCAGCAGCACGCGCAGGCGCGAGGCGGGCACAGTGGGGAAATAGCTGGACAGGAAGTGGAAGGCGTAGGAACGCACGTAGTCCTGGTGCGAGGGGATGAGCACATCCACGGCACCGAAGGGCGCACCGGAACCGATCTCCTTCTGTCGGTTGGTCAACGGCAGGGCCGTGTGCGCCAGCACGATCTTTGCGCTCTTGTCTTCGGCGAAGTCCTCGGCATCGCCGTGGATCATGCCGCCGCCGATGTCGAGTTTTTTCAAGTCCACGGGCCTGAGGTAGCTTTCGGCCACTGTATCGTAGAACTGCTGCGAGATGCCGGGCGCGTCGTCGTCCGCGGTTATCATGCCGCGCAGGAGCTTCAGGCTCGCGATGTCCGCGAAGTGCGCGTAGGAGCGGTAGCCGGATCTGTCGAGGGTGCGGAAGAACATGACGGTGGTCTCAACCGGGTGCGGCGAGAACACGGGCATGACCTCAAGGGTGTCGATGTCGTTCCATTCGTCCATGACGAGGTCGTGGAACTCGAAGTAATGCTTGAACTCGTCCTCGTTCATCATGGACAGGGCCGAGAGCTTCTTCATCACCGAAGCGCGCACAAGAGGCGTGGCGTAGTAGGGGATGCGGTGATCAGCCCGCATGATGTCCGGCAGGCCGCAGAAGTGGTCGTCGTGGGCGTGGGTGTGGAAGATGCCCGCGATCTCGTTGACGCTTAAGCCCAGGGCGTTCAGGGTGTGCATGATGTTCGGCCCGGCGTCGATGAGGTACACCTTGCCCTGGAACATGAGGATGCTGGCCATGGCCGGCCGGTTGATGTCCCAGCCGTCGCCCTCGCCCGAATGCAACACCGCGAAGTAGTCACGCTTGATCTGATGAAAGCCCAGTACATAGGAAGGCAGGGCGCTGGAATGCTCCGGCTGGTTCAGGTCCACGCGCACGGATTCCTTGCCGTAGCTGATCTCGAACAGGTTCGGCTTGAGGCGCTTGACGAAGACGCGGTTGCGGATCTCCTGGGGTTCGCTTTCGAGCACCACGAGGTCAAGGTACTCGTCCATGCGGCGAATCTTCCCGAAGGCGAACTTCAGCTTCAGGCGCATCATCTGACGGGCCATGTCGGCCGGGATGCCGGTTTCGATGATCTCTTCTTCGCTCACCAGGCCGTAATTGCCCCGGTAAATGTACTCCATCTGGGCCTCCACCTGCCGGCGTGAGCCCACGAGCACGGGCTTGGCCCCCGTGTTGTTGGGGTGTCCGGGTATGATGCGGCCCTGGCGGTAGAACATCTGCAGGATGGGGAATTCCGAGAGATTGGTGAAGCGCCCGTTCTGGATGAGCACATCGGACAGCAGGATGGCGTTGGGACCGGTCTCGAAGCTCACCGTTCCCACCGTGCGTGTCTGTATCAGACCGCGCTTCATCAGGTGCTTGACGCTGTCGGCCGGGCAGCCGCACAAGATGTGCACGTCGGCTTCCGGGATAGTGACGTAGCAGATGCCTTCAGAAACTTCGATTTTGGAGATTGCGGCCATTCTCTCACCATGCGTTGAGCGACTTGCGGAAATAACCCGAAAGGCGGGCTGTGTCGTTATTGTTGCCGGTGTCCGCGGCGGCACCGGTTTGCGGCATACGTTTGAGCCGCCACAATAGCAGCGGGCTATGTATGTTGTCGATAGGCTATTCGTCCAGCGGATTCCTTTACGTTTTCGGCAAGGACGGAGTAGGGGGGTTGATTCCTTGTGGAAATTTTGTTTACTAGAGGTATGCGTCGTAGCCCGATGCGCTTACTGAACCTCTGGAGAGCCAAATGGCATCAGTGACAGACGAAATCAAGCGTGAGCGCATTCTGGTGGTGGACGATGAACTCATTAACCGCAAGGTTTTGGAGGGGCTGCTCAAGTCTTACGGCCTGGACTGCGTTTCCGCAGAGTCAGGCCCTGCGGCCCTGCAGCTTCTCGATAAATCGATAGATCTCATTCTACTGGACATCATGATGCCGGGCATGGACGGCTTCGCCGTGGCTCGGGCCATTCGCTCCATGCCGGATTTTGCCGATCTGCCCATTGTCATGGTCACGGCCCTTTCCGCCAAGGAAGATCGCCTCAAGGCCGTGCAGGCAGGCGCCAACGACTTCGTGGCCAAGCCCATCGACACTACGGAGCTTGGCGTGCGCATGACCTCGCTTTTGCGCATGAAGCAGTACCACGATGAGCTGAAGGACCATCAACTGCACCTGGAACAGATGGTTTCCGAAAAGACCAGCGCCTTGCGTCTGGCTCTGGGCGATCTGGAGCACGCCCGGCAGGCCACGGTGCAGGCCCATATGGAAACCATCCACAAACTCTCCGCCGCAGCGGAATACAAGGATGAGGACACGGCCAGCCACATCTTGCGCATGAGTCGGTATTGCGCTGTCATCGCCAAGGGACGCGGGCTGAACGAGGATCAGGTCGACCTCATCCTGAACAGCAGCCCCATGCACGACATCGGCAAGATGGGCATTCCCGACGCCATCCTGCTCAAGCCCGGCAAGCTCACGGAAGATGAATGGGTCGTCATGCGGCGGCACACCAGCATAGGCGAGTCCATCCTGCGTGGCGGGTCGTCCAAGTACCTTGCAGCCGGGGCCGAGATCGCCATCTCCCACCACGAGAAGTGGGACGGCAGCGGCTACCCGTTCGGTCTGTCCGGCTCGGACATTCCGCTGGCCGGGCGCATCTGCGCCGTGGCCGACGTGTTCGACGCGCTCACCACCAAGCGGCCCTACAAGAGCGCCTTCTCCAATGAGAAGGCTTTGGAGATCATGGCCGAGGGGCGCGGCAAGCACTTCGACCCGGAACTGTACGACGTGTTCCTCGCCAACTATGATGAAGTGCTCGAAATTCAGCGCAGCTACAAAGACGAGTAATCCTCAGCACACCGCATTGTTTCTGTTCGTCCCGTCCTTGGGCGGACCGTCCTTTTTATAAAAACTCTAGACATCGTCTCCTGCATGGGGTATGCGAGAACAAATTCTTGCAGGCAGGCCCTTGCGCGTTCGATTTTTTCTGGCGCTGCGGCTTGGCCGGGGGAGCTTGGCATGGGCAAAGCCGACTGGTCCCTGGACCATCTGGAGCGGGATCTTGCCGCGGGCTTCAGCCTGTTGGGCAGATCCGAGCGGGATGGCGGCCTCGGCGTTGGCGAGCCGCAGGCCCTGGCGGACGGTGTGCTCCAGTGCATGAACGGCGCGCTGCTCAAGGTCTCCGAGAGTCTGGAAGCTCAGAACCGCCTGCGCCGTGAGCTTGCCCAGGCGCGGGAGGAATTCCGCGCCGCCCAGGTTGCCCAGGCGGAGCGCATAAAGGGATTGGAAGCCGATGTGGCCGCCCTGAAACGCGCTTTGGATGAAGAACGGGGCCGTGTGCAGACTGCCCTGACCCGCCTTGACGCTGACGAGTCCCCGCATTTTCCACCAGACGAGTATCTGGGCCGGCCCTTGGTGCTGCGTTCGGCTCAGGGGGATTTCCTCGGCGTCACCGACCGCAGCGGCCAGGCCTTGAGCCTGCTCGGCTTTGTGCGGCTGGTGGAGGGAGCTGGGCAGGCGGCGGGACGGGACACTTGCCGAGCCAACCGCGTTGTGGGCTCCTGCTGGGAGGTCCGTGCAGGCGGCTGGTGCCTCACGCTGTCTCTTTTAGGCCCCCTGGTGCGCAAGTGCTATGTTCTGGAAACCCGCTATCAGCATACGCCGAGCGGCAACAAGGTCACCCAGCTCTCGGAGATGCGTGTTGACGGCGTTCCCGTGCCCCAGGAGTTCGTGGTGCAGATGTTTCGCCAGCTGCGCGAAAGTTTACAGGAAGAATGAGGATTTGCTCTAGATTTACTCTTGATAGATGCTGTCCATGTAGGATAGGGAGAATCCATCTCCCGCGAGTTCTTTCGGAGGAGCAGACATGCCGCAAGTCGCCGCCAGAATCAGCACCGACCACGAAAAGTGGCTCAAGGACTTCTTCAAGACCAAGAGCGCTGGTGCCGAGTTCATCCTCCCATGGGCAGTGGACGTTTTCTTCAAGATGATCCGCGGCGTGTCGGTGGAGTTCACCACCGCCGAACTCAAGACCATCCTTGAAGCCCACCGCGACGTGCGGCTCTTGCCCAACCAGTCGAAGCAGGCCTATCTGCTGCTGCGGGTGGAAAGCGCCTGCGATGAGCGCGAGGCCCACATCATGCACGGGGCCAGCCGCAGCAATCTCGAAATCAAGCTGCGACGCCTGAGCGACCTGCAGGCCACGGCGCTGATGATCTGGGCCACGGCCTACTGGACCAGCAAGGCCTGGAGCGGGGTCTCCCTCGACGACTACGTCAAGCTGACCTGCACCGGCAACTAGTCCGGGCCGTCTCTCCGGCCGCCCGCAAAAATAATCCCGCCGGGCACATCCGCGCCTTCTCCTGGGCGCGTGCGTTCGGCGCAGTATTTTCAAGGAAGCCTCCCATGTACGACAATCCGACTGTCCTGACCATCGCCGGGTCCGATTCCGGCGGCGGCGCCGGCATCCAGGCCGACCTCAAGACCATCGCCATGCTGGGCGGTTTCGGCGCGTCGGTCATCACCGCCCTTACCGCGCAGAATACCATGGCCGTCACCGGCATCCACCCCGTGCCGCCGGATTTCGTCGTCCAGCAGCTCACGGCCGTGCTCTCCGACCTGCGTGTGCGGGCGGTCAAGACCGGCATGCTCTTCTCCGGCGAGATCATCCGCGCCGTGGCCGCTGGCTTGGCCAACCGCGACTTTCCCCTGGTGGTGGACCCCGTGTGCGTGGCCCAGTCCGGCGCGCGCCTGCTGGAGGAATCGGCCGTCACCGAAATGGTGCGCCACCTCTTTCCCATCACGGACCTGTTGACTCCAAACATCCCCGAGGCCGAGCTGTTCACGGGCCTGACCCTCAAAAGCGCCCAGGACATCTGCGAGGCGGCCGAGCGTCTGCTGGCCATGGGGCCCAAGGCCGTGCTCATCAAGGGTGGGCACATGGACTCCCCGGCCTCTACGGATTGGTACGTGACGCCGGGACAGAAGCCCTTGCCGCTGATGCAGAGCAGGGTGGACACCAAGAACCTGCACGGTACGGGCTGCACCCTTTCCGCAGCCATCGCCGCGCACTTGGGCCTGGGCCACGACATGCTCACGAGCGTGCGCAAGGCGCAGCTGTACCTGCACGCGGCCCTGCGTTCCAGCTATTCCGTGGGCAAGGGCGGCGGCTCGCCCAACCACGCGGTGCCGCTACTGAAGGAACGGGCCCGCCTGGGCACACTGGATGAGCTGGCCGAGACCGGACGCCTGCTCTCGCAGCTGCCGCGCTTCGCCAAGCTCATTCCCGAGGTGCGCTCCAACCTCGTGCTGGCCCTGCCGTACGCCTCAACCGCCCAGGACATCGCCGCCTTCAGCGGGCGCATCACCTGCACCCGGCGCGGCGAGGTCATCCTGGCGGGCGGACCGGAATTCGGGGCTTCCTCGCACATGGCCCGCGTGCTTCTGGCCGCGCGCAAGTTCAATCCCAGGCTCACCTGTTCGCTGAACATCGCCTGCAACGACGAGACCCTGGCCGCGCTGAAGCGCACAGGCATGACATGCGCGAGTTTCGACCGCGCCCTGGAGCCCGCCGACGGCCTGGGCCGCGAGGGCGGCACCATGGACTGGGGCACCCAGGCGGCGCTCGAGGCTTCCAGCACCCCGCGCAACACCGATGCCGTGGTGGACATGGGCGGCATGGGCAAGGAACCTATGATCCGGCTCATGGCGCTGGACACCAAGGAACTGATGGTCAAGGTTCGGCGCATTCTGGACCTCTTGTAGTCCGCGCCTGGTGCTCGCCGGGCCGGAATTTGACCGGAGCCGGTCCGGGGCAGAGGCCTGCGCCCGGTTGACAGATTGCCGCCCCCCGCTTATTTAACGGAGCTTTTGGCAGAGCTTTTGGCGGGATTTTTGAGCCCCGCAGGGCGAGAGTGGCGGAATTGGTAGACGCACTGGACTTAGGATCCAGCGGCCGCGTCCGTGGGAGTTCGAGTCTCCCCTCTCGCACCACGAAACAAAAACGCGACCCGCGCAATGCTCGCGGGCTGACATCTTAGGAGGACGGCAAGTCTATGGAATACAAGGTCGAAGAACTCTCCCCGGTCAAACGCAAGATCAACATCCAGGTCCCCGTGGAGGAGGTCAACGCCGCCCTTTCCACCGCTGTGGCCCTGTACCGCCACCGCTACGAGATCAAGGGCTTCCGCCGCGGCAAGGCCCCGTCCTCCGTGGTCGAGGGCATGTACCGCGCCCAGATCTATCAGGAAGCCACCGGTGATCTGGTGAACTACCAGATCAACGAGGCCGTTGGCGCGCTCGGCGTCATGCCCCTGTCCCGCATCGACGTGGACGCCAAGGAGCTGGTGCGCGACCAGGAGTTCAACTACTCCATCGAATTCGAAGTGGCCCCGGACTTCGCCCTGCCGGACTACGAAGGCCTCGCGGTCGACGTGGAACGCGCCGAGGTGAAGGACGAGGAGGTCAAGGAGGTCGAGAAGCGCATCCTGACCAACGCCGCCACCGTGAAGCCCATCGAGATCGTGCGCCCGGCCCAGGACGGCGACCTTGTGGTCGTCACCTTCGCCGCCTACAAGGGCGAGGAGGTCTTCCAGGGCATCCAGGCCGAGAACTTCGAGCTGACCCTGGGCGACAAGCAGGCCCTGCCCGAGTTCGAGGCCATGCTGAAGACCCTCAATACCGGCGAGAAGGGCGAGTGCGAAATCACCTTCCCCGAAGATTTCATCAATCCCGCCATGGCTGGCGAGACCCTGGTCATGAAGGCCACCCTGCACTCCATCAAGGAGCGCATCCTGCCCGAGCTCACCGACGAGGTGGCCAAGCGCGCAGGCGGCTTCGAGAGCGTCGAGAAGATGCGCGAAGCCATCGTCAAGTCCTACATGCAGAGCCGCGAGCAGCTGAACAAGTCCATGGCCCAGAAGAAGCTGCTGGACCAGCTGCTGGCCAAGGTGGACTTCCCGCTGCCGCCCAGCATGGTTGAGAACCGCATCGACCGCCTGCTGGCCGACCTGGAGCAGAAGCTGGACCGCCAGGGCAAGAGCCTGGGCGCGCTTGGCAAGTCCATGGAAGAGCTGCGCGAGGCCCACAAGGCCCAGGCCGAGGAGGCCGTACGCGGCGAGATTCTGCTTCTGGCCGTGGCCAAGAAGGAGAACCTTGACGTTAAGCCCGAGGAGATCGACGCCGCCCTCACCCAGGTTGCCCGCCAGCACGGCCAGGACCTGATGAGCGTGAAGCAGTACTACGAAGAGAACAACCTCATCTTCCCCTTGAAGGATCGCCTGCTGGCCGACAAGGCCATCGAGCTGATCTACGCGCGCGCCGCCAAGACTGAGGTCGACCCGGTTGCCGCGCCCGAGGAGAAGGAAGCCGCCCCGGCCAAACCCAAGAAGCCCCGCGCCAAGAAGACCGAGGCCCCCAAGGAGTAGCCTTGGCCGCTTCCTGCCTTCTGCACGGCTGAAGACACCCGCGCGGCGGCCGGCGATGAACCGGCCGCCGCGTTTACGTTTAAGGGCCTGAAGCCTTTCCGGGTATGCCCTTCGGGCTATTGACGGCGGCGAACAAGCCCTTATTCTCTTGACGGCATATGGTTACTGACGAATTCTGCCGATGAGTCCAGCGCAGTTAACTTGAGGGGGACGCCACGCGCGCGTCCCGTAAGCCCGTAAGCAAGGAGCCGCACATGCCCGCCGTGCCCATTGTCATTGAAACCACAGGCCGCACCGAGCGCGCCTACGACATCTATTCCCGTC
>NZ_DATMYK010000132.1:0-23380 GCF_035560995.1 Humidesulfovibrio sp.
GGCCCGGAGTGGTCAACGGCCTGGTCTGGAGCGATTCCGGCGGCGAGATAGTGCTGGTGGAGGCGGCGAAAATGCCCGGCACCGGCCAGCTGCTGCTCACGGGCTCCCTTGGCGCGGTGCTCAAGGAGTCGGCGCAGACAGCGCTTTCCTACATCCGGGGGAATGCCGAGACCTTCGGCCTGGCCCCGGATTTCTTCGCCGCGCAGGACCTGCACATCCACATCCCGGCCGGAGCCATTCCCAAGGACGGCCCCTCCGCCGGAGTCACCATCCTCATGGCCCTGCTGTCGCTTTTGACAGGCAGGCCCGCAAGGCCCGGTGTGGCCCTGACCGGCGAGATGTCGCTGGGGGGCGCGCTTCTGCCCGTGGCGGGCATCCGCGAGAAGATCCTGGCGGCCCAGCGCGGCGGCGTGCACACCGTGGCCCTGCCGGAGGGCAACAGGCCCGAGGCCGAGACCCTGGAACAGGACATCCGCGCCAGCGTCGGCATCGTGCTGGCAGGCGAGGCGGCGGAGCTGGTGGACGTGGTGCTGGAGGTCCGGAAGCCAGCCTGAGGCCTCCACGCCCCTTGCGCAGCCTCGGCCGCAGGCATATCTGGAAAACGCCTTGCGCCGGCCCGGCACAGTGTTTTAGAGGAGCTCCCGTGCAGCATTCCAAGCCGCTTATCCGCATGAACATCCGCCGCCGCGTCCTTCTGGGGATGCTGCTCTCGGTGCTGGCCGTCGGGCTCATCGGCACGTTCTCCTATCATTCCCTGGCCCAGATCGAGCGCAAGATGGGCTTCATCGAGGTCATCGACGACCTGGGCAACACCATTCTGGAAATTCGCCGCTACGAGAAGAACTTCATGCTCTACGGCCAGCAGGAGGACTACGACGCCAGCCGCGAATACGCGGCCAAGGCGAGCGACATCCTGGTCAAGCTGGAGGGCAACGCCGCGGAGTTCGGCCTGGCCCAGGAGCACGCCTCCCTCAAGTCCGTGCTGCTGGAGTACGAGGCCATGGCCGCGCGGCTCTCCCTGGTGCGCGACCAGGGCCGCAGGGCCCCGCAGGCCGAGCGCGACCGCCTGCGCGACACGGGCAAGCAGCTGGTGGACCTGTCCCAACGCCTGGTGATCCATGAGCGCGCGCGCGTGCTGACCATCGTCCAGTCCCTCAAGCGGCAGCTGATGCTTTCGGTGGCGGTGTTCCTGGCCCTTGGCGGCGGCTTCCTCTTCGTGCTGGGGCACAAGACCATCTCCGCGCTGCGCAGCATCGAACAGGCCACCCACGAAATAGCCAAAGGCTGCTTCACGGCCCTGGTGCCCTCGGGCTCCGACGACGAGGTGGCCCGCGTGGTGGGGGCCTTCAACCACATGATCGCAGAGCTGCAGAAGCGCCAGGACCAGCTGGTGCGCGAGAAGAAGCTCTCGTCCCTGGGCGTGCTGACCAGCGGCGTGGCCCACCAGTTGAACAACCCCCTGAACAACATCTCCACCTCCTGCCAGATACTCATGGAGGAAGGCCCGGAGGCCGATCCCGGCTTTGCCCGCAAGCTGCTCGGAAACATCGACGGCGAGGTGGCGAGAGCCCGGGACATCGTCAAGGGCCTGCTGGAATTCTCCCGGGCCAAGGAGTTCGAACGCAAACCCACAAGCCTGGCCGAGGTGGTGGAGCGTTCCGTGCGGCTGGTGTCCAGCCAGGTGCCCGCCGGGGTAGAGATAACCCGCGAGGTGCCGCCGGACCTCGTCCTGCTCATGGACGCCCAGCGCATGCAGGAGGTCTTCCTGAACCTTTTGATCAACGCCTTGCAGGCCCAGAAGGACAAGACCGGACGCATCGCCATCTCCGCCGGGCGCGACGAAGCCCAAGGCCAGGCCGTCATCAGCGTGGCCGACACGGGCGCGGGCATCGCCGAGGCGGATCTGGCGCACATCTTCGACCCCTTCTTCACCACCAAGGAAGTCGGCAAGGGCACAGGGCTCGGCCTGTCCATCGTGTTCGGCATCGTGGAGCAGCACCAGGGAAGCATCAGCGTGGAGAGCGCGCCCGGCCAGGGCACCTGCTTCACCCTGCGCCTGCCTCTGGAAGGCGCGGCCTTTGCCTGCGCAGGGAGGGAAGCATGAGCGCCGGGCGCGTGCTGGTGGTGGACGACGAGGCCATCGCCTGCGAAAACCTGGTGCACGTGCTGACCCGCGCGGGCTATGAAGCCCATGGCGTGGGCGATTCCCGCGCGGCCCTGGCCGAGCTGGGCAGGGCCGAATACGACCTGCTGCTCACGGATCTGCGCCTGGGCGAGGTCAGCGACCAGGACGGCATCGGGCTCATGGAACGCGCGCGCAAGCTGCATCCCGGCATCGAGGCCGTGGTCATGACCGGCTACGCCACCATCCCGGGGGCCGTGGACGCCATGAACCGCGGCGCCTATTCCTATCTGGCCAAGCCCCTGAACATCGACGAGGTGCGCGCCCTGGCCGCCAAGGCCGTGGAATCCAGCCGGCTGCGCCGCGAGGTGCTGGACCTGCGCCAGCAGCTCAAGAACCGCAACGCGCCGCCCCTGCTGGTGGGCAAAAGCCCGGCCATGGCCGCGCTGCTCAAGACCATCGCCCAGGTGGCCCCCACCTCCTCCACGGTGCTGCTGCTGGGCGAAACCGGCACCGGCAAAGAGCTGGCGGCCCGGGCCATCCACCAGGCCAGCCAGCGCGCGGGCAAGCGCTTTCTGGCCGTGAACTGCGGAGCCTTCAGCGAGGAGCTGCTGGCCGGGGAGCTCTTCGGCCACGAGAAGGGCGCCTACACCGGCGCCATGGAACGCAAGGCCGGACTGTTCGAGGCCGCGGACGGCGGCACCCTGTTCCTGGACGAGGTGGGCGAGATGACGCCCGCCATGCAGGTGCGCCTGCTGCGCGTGCTGCAGGAGCGCAAGTTCATGCGCGTGGGCGGCACGGCCGACATCCCCGTGGACGTGCGGGTCATCGCCGCCACCAACAAGGACCTGGCCGCCGAGGCCGAGGCGGGCTCCTTCCGGCTGGACCTCTACTACCGCCTGAACGTCATCACTTTGCGCCTGCCCGCCCTGGCGGAGCGGCGCGAGGACATCCCGCTTCTGGCCCGGCACTTCCTGCTCAAGTACTCCGAACTGCTGGGCCGCGAGGTGCGCGAACTGTCGCCCGAGGTGCTGCACATCCTGGACACCTACCCCTTTCCCGGCAATATCCGCGAGCTGGAAAACCTCATGGAGCGCGCTGTGGTCCTGACTGATGGGGAGAGGGTGGAGCCCGCGCACCTGCCCCCGGACCTGCAGCTGGACCAGCCGCAGCTCATGACCTCGCGCCATGCGGGCCTGCCCACCCTGGAAGAAAACGAGCGCCAGCACATTCTTTGGGTGCTGGAGCACACCGAAGGCAACAAGACCCGCGCGGCCGAGATCCTCGGCATCGACCGCGCCTCCCTCTGGCGCAAGCTCAAGCGCGCCGGGCTCGGCTAGGCTGAAGCGGCGCGCCGCGCAGGAACCGGGCGAACACCCCCCAAACCCCAAGCGAGAGCCGTGTGCTGATACGCGACGCCCGCCAGGATGACATTCCCGGAATCCTGGCCATCTACAACGACGCGGTGGCCAACACCACGGCCATCTGGAACGAAACCGAAGTGGACGCGGCCAACCGCAGCGCCTGGATGCAGGAGCGCCAGCGGGCGGGCCTGCCGGTCCTTGTGGCCCACGGGGACGGCCAGGTGCTGGGCTACGCCTCCTACGGGCCCTGGCGGCCCTTCGAGGGCTACCGCCACACCGTGGAGCATTCAGTCTACGTGCTGCGCGGCCGGCGCGGCGGCGGCATCGGCAAAAGCCTCATGCTCGAACTCATCGCCCGCGCGCGGACCCAGGGCCTCCACGCCATGGTGGCGGGCATCGAGGCGGGAAACGAGGCCTCCTTGCGCCTGCACCGGAGCCTGGGCTTTGAATCCGCCGGTGTGCTGCGCGAGGTGGGCACTAAATTCGGCAAATGGCTCGACCTGGCTTTCCTCAGCCTCATCCTCGAGACGCCCGGCCAGGACTGAGCCCGCCCTTCAACCACCCTTTTCCGCGCGGGGTTCCGGCCCCTCGGCGCGCAGTTCGGGCCCTGGCCCGCCATGCGGGTGGGCAGGCGGGCCCTGGTCTATGGCGGCAAAATATTCGAGAATGCGCCCAACGGGGCCATCTTCGCCTTTGGGCCCCACGACGCGGCACGCTGATACGCCCCAAACAGGAGGACAATACTCATGGACATCACACGAATCGGCTCTCAGGCTTCCGTCAAGGGCCCGGCCGAGTGGTTCACCGGCACCGTGCGCATCGACTCCATGTTCGAGCGCGGCGCTCCGGCGCGCATCGCCGGGGCCGTCGTCACCTTCGAACCCGGCGCGCGCACGGCCTGGCACAGCCATCCGCTGGGGCAAACCCTCATGGTGACCGCGGGCTGCGGGCAGGTGCAGCGCGAGGGCGGCCCGGTGGAGGCCATCCGCCCCGGCGACGTGGTGTGGATCGCCCCGGGCGAAAAGCACTGGCACGGGGCCATGCCCGCCACGGCCATGACGCACATCGCCATTGTGGAGGCCCAGGACGGCGTCAGCTCCACCTGGATGGAGCACGTGACGGACGAGCAGTACGACGGCAAATAGACGGCCGCGGGGCCAGAACATGCGAAGGGGGCCTTGCGGCCCCTTTTCGTTTGCTCAATATACTTGCTGAACTACTTGCTGACCTACTTGCTAAACATGGCCCGCACGCCGGCCAGGCGCTCGTCGAAGCCTTCTCCCTCAAGGTCGGCCACGACCCGTTCCAACACCTCTGGAATCTGGATGCCCTGTGGGCACTTTTCCAGGCACGCTCCGCAGGCCACGCACCGGGAGGCGAAGCCCGCGCCTTCGCCCTCGCCCTGCACCACGCCCAGGCTTGCGGCGTAGAAGTACTTCATCCCCGCCTCGTTTCCGAAGAGATGCAGCTGGTTGTACAGGTCGAAGCACTTGGGGATCTCCACCCCGGCGGGACAGGGCATGCAGTAGCCGCAGCCCGTGCAGCCCACCTTCATGAGCTCGTGGTACTTGCCCGCGGCGCCCTCCACCAGGGCCAGCTCCTGCGCGGTGAGCGACCCGGCGGCGGCCTGAGAGGCGATGGCGAGGTTTTCCTCTATGTGCGCCTCCTCGTTCATGCCCGAGAGCACCACCGTCACTTCCGGGTGGTTCCACACCCAGCGCAGGGCCCATTCCACCGGCGTGCGCGGGGTGGCCGCATGGGCCCAGATGTCCGCCACGGCGGGCGGCGGCGTGGGACGGCCCAGATTGCCGCCGCGCAGGGGCTCCATGACGACCACGCCCAGGCCCTTGGCCGCCGCGTATTGCAGGCCTTCGGTTCCGGCCTGGAAGGTCTCGTCCAGGTAGTTGTACTGGATCTGGCAGAAGATCCAGGGGTAGGCGTCGACGATGCGCTTGAAGTCCGGGGCCAGGCCGTGGAATGAGAAGCCCGCGTTGACGATGCGCCCGTCCGCCTTGGCCGCGTCGAGGAATTCCGTCACGCCGTGTTTCGCCACCGCGTCCCACAGGTCGCCGTCCAGGGCGTGCACGAGGTAGTAGTCGATGCACGAAATGCCCAGCCGCTTAAGCTGCGCGTCAAGGTAACGGTCCATGTCCGCGCGGCTGCGGATCATCCAGGAAGGCAGCTTGGTGGCGACCTTCACCTTGTCGCGGTAGCCGTCGCGCAGGGCCTCGCCCAGCAGCACCTCGCTGTCTCCGCCGTGGTAGGGCCAGGCCGTGTCCACGTAGTTCACGCCCTGATCGACGGCCTGGCGGATCTGGGCGATGGCCCGCTTTCTGTCGATGGCCCCGTCTTTCATGGGCAGGCGCATGCAGCCGAAGCCCAGAGCGGAAAGCTGGTCGCCGTTTTGCGGCATGGTTCTGTAAAGCATCGGATTCTCCTTTCGGTTAGGCGCGGGCCGGTTTAGCACGGGGCCAAACCCAGGCGGGCATGTTTCCGGCATCATAGCCGAGCCGGAGCGCAGCGCCGAGCCCGATCCTGCTTTTTTCTTGCCCATTCCTGCCGAAGGCTCGCAGCATCCTGCTCTTACGCGCGCAGCAGCGGCAAGAAAGTGCGAACATAGCCCGCGCCGGAAACAGCCCTCCGAGGCACGAAGAGAGAATCAGGCAAGAATTGCGCAGGATCGTGTCTACCGTTCAGAGGTCGGCGCGACTAAAGTCAGCGCCAGCGCGGGAGCCGGGCGCAAGCGTTGTTCAGCCGCGCGCGGATTTGTGATAGGACTCATGCCAACAGCAGGGAGGAATCCCATGACGAACGACGGCCCCGCCCAGGAATACGGACCTGAGGAATTGCAGGCCACGCGGCAGTCACTGGCGCAAACCATCGAGCGGCTCACCGCCAGGAGCCCCCGCGTCGTCACCGATGTTCCGGGCCTTGCGCTGGGGCGCTGCGAGGCCCCCACGGAGCAGACCAGCCACATGTACGAGCCGAGCCTGTGCCTGGTGGCCCAGGGGGCCAAGCGCGTGCTGCTGGGCGAAGAGCTTTACACCTATGACGCGGACCACTACCTCATCGCCTCCGTGGACCTGCCCATAGTGGCCCAGATCATGGAGGCCAGCCCGGAGAAGCCCTTCCTGGGCCTGGTGCTGAAGCTCGACCCGAAGATGATCTCCCAGCTCGTGGTGGACAGCAACCTGCCCATGCCCCGCACCCAGCAGACCGGCCGCGGCATGGCCGTGAGCAAGGTCACCGCACGGCTGCTCGGCGCGTTCCAGCGCCTGCTCGACCTGGTCGATGTGCCGGAGGACATTCCGGTCCTGGCGCCGCTGATCCAGAGGGAAATCGTCTACCGGTTGCTGGTGGGCGAACAGGGCCCGCGGCTCCGGCAGCTCGGGGCCGTCGGCACCCAGAGCAACCAGCTCGCCCAGGCCATCGACTGGCTGAAGAAGAACTTCACCCACCCCTTGCGCGTGGAGGAGCTGGCCGCCCATGCGCGCATGAGCACCTCCACCTTCCACCGGCACTTCCGCGAGCTGACCGCCATGAGCCCGCTGCAGTTCCAGAAACGGCTGCGCCTGCACGAGGCCCGGCGGGTGATGTTCACCGACCATCTGGACGCCACAAGCGTGGCCCTGCAGGTGGGCTATGAAAGCAGCACCCAGTTCAACCGCGAATACAGCCGCCTGTTCGGCGCTCCGCCCCTGCGCGACATCAAGGGCCTGCGGCGCAAGACGGAAGGCGCGGTCGCGACGGCGCAAGGCATGCGCGGCAAGGAGATCTGACCGCGCCCGCCCTTCGTGCCAACAGGCGAGCCCCCCGGAGGAGTTCGCCGCGCGCCGGGCCACCGCGCACCAAGCCAGGCCCACGCCAGGTGTCGCAAAAACCAAGTGTCGCACAAATCAGGCGTCCCACAAAACGAAAGGGCCCGCGAAGCTGCTCGCGGGCCCTTTGTTGCGCGTCCGGCCGGAACGCGCCGATTCCGGCCGGATGCGCGGGGCGGGGGGATCAGTACAGTGCGCCGATATTCGCGGCCGTGTGCACGGTCTCCAGGTAGAACACGATGCGGCCGCACAGCGCGCCCGCGAGCAGCGCGTAAGGCAGCCAGCGCGGAATGCGCCGGGTGAGCGCCACAACCAGAAGCGGCCCGGCCAGCCCCACCAGGATATGCGCCCAGTAGAGCGGCGAACGCAGGTAGGCCACGGCGGTCATGTGCGTCACCGTCCCGCCGGAGAGCCAGGCCACGGGCAGCACCAGGTGCACAGCAAGGCCCACGGCCAGGGCCGCCACGAGCACGCCGCGCAGGCCGGGAGAGTCCTCCGATTCTACGAACAGGCTGGCAGCGCCCGCGCCCAGAATCACCGCGCTGATGAGGAACAGGGCAAAGGGCAGGCCGTTGTCCACGGCCGGGAAGCTCGGCGGGGAGTAGGTCATGCCCTGGATGAACAGGGCCAGCAGGCCCAGCGCGGCCGTGCCGCGCACCAGCAGGCTGGGCAGGCCCTTGTAGGCCGTGAAGGCCATGAGCCCGGTGAGGGCGGCAAAGGCCAGGGCCTCGCGCGAGAGCCAGGACGTGGACAGGTGCTTGAGGGCCATGAAGGCCTCCAGCGGGTGGCCCAGGTGCGCCAGGGACAGCAGCAGGCCCACGCCCAGAAGCCCTGCAGCCGCAAGCCATTGCCTGCGGTCGGCCTCGTCGCGCGCCATCTGCACGCCCGCGCCCTGGCCGGGCAGATCGGCCAGCCGCCAGCGGCGCAGGCCGGAGAGCAGCGTCAGGCCGATGGCCGTCTGGCTCAGGATGGTGAAGAGCACCAGCGGCAGCTCCATGCTTGGTTTCATATGTCCTCCCTCCTCTGGATCTTGGGCAGCTCCGCCTGGCGGAAGCGCGTGGACGGATTGAGCTTCTCCATCTTGGGGTAGCCCGGGGGATACTGCGTGGCGTTGGTGTCCTTGAAGGTGGCCAGGTCAATGAGTTGCAGCGCGTCCACCGGGCAGCTCTGCACGCAGGCGGGCTTGAGGCCCGCGTCCAGGCGCTGCCAGCACAGGCTGCACTTCTCGGCCCGCTTCTCCACGGGGTTATATTTCGGCACGCCATACGGGCAGGAGCGGATGCAGTTGCCGCAGCCGATGCACTTCTCCTGCTCGTGCACCACCACGCCGTCCTTTTCGCGCTTGTAGTAGGCCTCCACAGGGCAGGCCTCCAGGCACACGGGCTTTTCGCAGTGGTTGCAGGCGAGGGAATAGAAGGCCCGCTCGTGATGGGGGTAGATGTCAGCCTGAAGCGGGTGGACCATGCGCCAGGAAACGCCAGGCTCCGTGGCGTACTGGTTCTTGCAGGCCATGGCGCAGGTGAAGCAGCCGATGCAGCGCTTGGCGTCGACGAAGAAGGCGAGTTGTTTTTTCATGGCGACCTCCTAAGCCCTGGCGACATCGGCGAACTGGTCGTGGATGGCCACGCCGGGCGCGCCGGTCTTGAACTTGCCCATGTCCGACGAGGTGTCGTCCACAAGGTTCTGGCAGTTGAAGGTGAGGCCCTTGTACCAGGCCTCGTACATCAAGAGCGTGTCCGGCGGCACATCGGCCGTTATGCGCGCCTTGAGCCGCACCTCGCCGGTCTTGTTGAACACGCGCACGGCGTCGCCGTCCTTGATGGCGCGTTCTTTGGCCGCGCCGGGGTGGATGTACACGATGGGTTCGGGGTTGAAGTCCATCATCCAGTCCAGGTTCTGGAACTGGGAGTGGATGTTGAACTTGCTGTGCGGGGTAAGCAGGCGCAGCTTGTCGTAGGGCTGGCGGCCTTCCACATACTCCGGCAGGGCCTTGTGCCCGTTCTTGGCGCACAGCTCGGACTTGAACTCGTACTTCTTGGACGGCGTGGCGAACACGAGGTCGCTCCAAGCGGCCTGGGGCATCCTGGCCTTCACCGGGCCCTTGCGCAGGTCCTCCCAGCTGGCGATGCCGAAGAGGTCGTAGATCTTCTTGTTGAACTCCTTCTCCATCCACTCCCTGGTGTCGATTTCCGTGGGATAGGTGCAGGAGCCGGGAGTGAGCTCATTCATGCGCTTGGACAGCGCGGCGGCGATCTCGATATTGCTCCTGGCCTCGAACATGGGCTTCACGGCCTGCTCGTTCAAGGACAGCCAGTAGTGCCAGTAGGAAACGTTGACGGTCCATTCCTCGAAGATGGTGGTCACGGGCAGCACGATGTCGGCCTGCTCCACGGTCTGGTTGAAGAAGTGGTCCACCACCACGACCAGTTCGAGCTTCTTGAAGGCCTCGAGCAGCTTGTTGCGGTCGAAGTCCTGGGAGAGCACGTTCTTGCACGAGACCCAGAGCATGCGGATGGCCGGGTCCTTGGCGTCCAGGATCTCCTGGGCGGTCTTGTTGATGTTCAGCGCGCGGTCGGTGTAGGCCGGGGCCGCGGCTCCGGCGGCGAAGTCGAACTCGCCCTTGGGCCCTGCCGCGCCCACAAAGCCCTTGCTCCCCTCGGGCGGCTTGCGGATCATGGCGTTGTAGTTGAAGCCCCAGGTCTGCAAGTGGCCGTAGCGCGCGCCTCCGCCCACCTTGCCCACGTTGCCGGTCATGGCCACCAGGGCGTCTATGGCGCGGACCATGGCCCCGCCGTTGACGTGGCGCTGCATGCCGTAGCCTATCCAGATGGTGCCGGGCTTGGCGTGGGCGAATTCCTCGGCAATGGCGCGGATGCGCTCCGCCGGGACGCCGCTTACGCCCGCCGCCCAGTCCACGGTGACGTTCTTGCGCAGGTATTCGGCGAAGTCCTGGAAGCCCACGGAATTGGCAGCCACCCAGGCCTTGTCGTACAGCTCGCCATCCAGCAGGTGGCGACACATGCCCAGGGCCAGGGCGCCATCGCCGCCGGGAACCACCTGCAGATACTCGTCGCCCTTGGCCGCCGTCTGGGTGAACACGGGGTCGATGACCACCACCTTGGCCCCGGCCTCGCGCGCGGCATAGATGAACTTCATGCTGTGGATGGAGCACCAGGCCGGGTTGGCGCCCCAGATGATGATGTAGCGGCTTTTGGCCATGTCCTCGGGGTCGTTGCACCACATGTTGCCCAGGTCGTAGTTCTGGGCGTCTATGCCCGCGGGCCAGCAGGGCGTGCCCACCAGGCGCGTGGTGTAGCCCAGGCTCGACATGAGCCCTTCCACGCCATAGTTGGTGATGCCGAAGTTGCCGGAATATTTTGTCAGCGCCAGGCCGAGCAGCGAGCCGTCCTGCTGCTTCAGCTCCAGGATTTTCTTGGCGATGCGGTCCATGGCCTCGTCCCAGCTGATGCGCCGCCACTTGCCGGAGCCCCTGCCCTCCTGGAGCATGGGGTACTTGATGCGGTCCGGGCTGTAGGCGTAGCGCACATAGGAATTGCCCTTCACGCATAGGCCGCCCCGGGTGAAGGTGGATTCCGGCGCGCCCTCCACGAAGCGCACCACCCCGTCCTTGACGTAGCTCTTGATGGAGCAGGTGTCGTAGCAGTTGCGCGGACAGGCGTTGCGGAACACCTGGTAGCCGCCCTCATAGTTCTGGTTCGCGTCCGCGGGCCGGGGTTGCAGCAGCAGGCAGGGAGCCAGCGCCGCCGCGCCGCCCACGGCAAGGCCCTTCAGGAAGTCCCTTCGGGACAGCCCGCAGCCGAGCACCTGCTCCATCTTGTGTTTGTTCCATCCGCTCATGCGCCCTCTCCTCCTGTTGCCGGTTGGGGAATCTGGTCCATCTGCTCATACGGCGTGGTGTCCGCCGTTTCATCAGCAAGCCATTGCTCCAGCCTGCGCACCGCGAAACCGATGACCGCCGGGCAGGCCGGGTCGCGCAGCACGCGGTCCGCAAACTTCGGCACCCAGGCGGCCATGTGCCCGGCCACGAAGTAGCGCCGCAACAGGGCCAGGTGCGCGTTGGCCGGGTCGGCCTTTTGCCGCGCGCGCAGCAAAAGGGCCGTGTCCAGCTCCACGCAGAGGTGGTCCTCCGGCCCGTTGGCAAGCGCGGGCGAAACGCCCAGCAGCTCGTGCACCGCGCGCACGCGCTCCGTGGCCTGGCCTTGCAGCCGGGGCTCCGCGTCCAGGTAGATGGAGGAATACGGCGGGGCGACCAGCGCCCCCGGGCCGACGAAGAGCCGGTTGAAGGCGTATTCCGCCTCGCGCCAGTCGGGCGGTTCGGGCGGGGCCGCGCCGCAGGCGGCCAGCCGGGCGTAGGCGCTGGCCAGGCCTTCGGCCTCGGTGGCGGCGAAAAAGTCCCGCAGGGCCTCAAGCACGGGGGCGGCGTCGGCCTGGGTGTGTGTCGGGGGAGTGGACGCGCAAGGGCGCTCCCCGTTGCAATGGGTGTGTGTCATGATGGCAAAATGGTGCAATGTGGTCTGACTTCAAAGAGGAGAAAATGGGGAGATAATGGGTAGACGCGCCTACCCATTACAAGCGCCGCGCCAGGACTAGCGGGAGCGCAGGAAGGAAAAGAGGTTGGCGTTGCCGCCCTTGAGGTTCAGCTTCTTTCGGATATTCTTGCGGTGGGTCTGCACGGTCTCCACCGAGAGCTTGAGCGCCTCGGAGATGTCCTTGGTGCGTTTGCCCGCCTGGATGAACTGGCAGACCTTGAGCTCCATGGGGGTGAGGCGCAGCAGGCGGCCGTCGCCCTCCGCGCCCTCGCCGCTGCACAGGCGCAGCAGCTGGTCGCCCAGAAGGTCGGCATAGGCCCCGCGCACCTCGGCCGCGCCCTCGGCCCGGAAGCGCTCCAAAGTGGGCAGGAAGACCTGGCGCACGGTGTCCGCGAGCTGTTCGTGGAACTCCTCGCGCTCGCGCTTGATGGAGCTGATGACGTTGCGCAGGGTGATGTTCATCTCCACCAGGCGCTCCTTCTCGGTCTCAAGCTCCGCGGTGCGCTCCTGGACCTTCTGCACCAGCACCTCTCGCTGGCGCACATGCGCGGTGATGTCCATGAGCAGAAACAGGCAGCCCTTGGAAGCCAGACTGACGCCGCGCAGGGGCGCGATGTTCAGCTCGAAGTAGTAGGCCCCGTCGAACAGGCCGATCTCGTGCTGGACGCCGGGCGGGTAATAGGCCAACACCTCCGGCATGGAGGCGCACTCCAGCCCGAGCACGGACCAGACCGGCTCCCCGGCGAAGGGCCGCTCTCCCAGAAAGCGCCGCGCGCTGGCGCTGGCCTCGGTGATGAGGCCCTGGGCGTCGGTGACGAGCACCAGATCCGAGGTGCAGGCGAAGATGTTTTCGAACTTGTTCTTTTCCAGGGTAAGCTGCCGGTTGGAGGCATCCAGCCGGGCCATGACCTCGTCCGCGCCCAAAAGGGCGGAATGGCCCACCAGCAGGGTCACGGCCGCGTCGGCATGGCGGCGGATGAGCCGGATGGCCGCGAGCCTGCGCGCGAGGGGGGCGTCCATCTCCAGCAGCAGCTCCTCCACGGCCTGGACCAGGGT
This sequence comes from Humidesulfovibrio sp., assembly GCF_035560995.1. Lineage (GTDB taxonomy): Bacteria > Desulfobacterota > Desulfovibrionia > Desulfovibrionales > Desulfovibrionaceae > Humidesulfovibrio. The sequence goes on from NZ_DATMYK010000132.1 coordinate 12,911, forward strand.
GGTGAAGCAGCCGAGGAACATCTCCCAGGTCACGCCGCGCAGGCGGTGCCGGTGCGACATCTGGATCAGCGCGTCGGCCCAGCCGCCGTGGTTGGCCAAGAGGGCGGGAAAATCCTCCAGCGCCTGGCCCTGCTCCAGCCGGGTCCACAGGGAGGCCAGGAAGCCCTCGTAAGAGCGGACGCAGTCCTCGCGCTTGGCGGTGGTGTGCTGCAGGTAGCCGGCCAGGGCCATGCCCTCTTCCCATTTCCCCAGGAAGGCAGGCACTTCTGAGCGCAGTGCGAGGATGAGTTGTTCAGGCATGGCACGCAATCTTTGGTTATCGTGTGCACAGGAGGTGGAGCAGTGCTCTCCATACGAAGCCCGCAGGGGATTGGCAACACCTTATTCCGCAGGGGCCTCGCCGCGTTGGCCGGTCTGGCTGTCCTGGCGGGCCTGGCCTTGCCGGCCTTCCCGCCGGGCGCGCTCGCCGGACCCGCTGACGCAGGCATCTGCCCCCTCACCACTCCGGTGTTCACGGCCCGGCTCGACGCCAGATCATACGCCACCGGCGTGGACCAGACCGCGCGCCTGCGCGTGCGCCTGAACCCGCGCACCGTGCCGGAAGGCTTCTTCGTCACCAGCATCATCGACGTGCTCTCCGGCCCGCCGGGCCAGAAGCCGCGCATCCTCACCGGGCACCCGGTGAGCGACGTGACCCCGCGCGAGCCCGGCACCTACCGGCTGCGCGTGCTGGTGAACCTCATCGCCAAGTCCAGCTGCGCCGGGGTCAAGGCCGTCACCCTGCTCGACCAGGAGGTCGTGCTCGTCGCCCACTGACGGAGCACACTGCCGGAGCGCACTGGCGAGCGCGCCCCGGCCCCCTTTTTCGCGCTGCGGCCCGCCGCATTTGCGCAGGCGTGCGCGGTTGCCTTTTTGGGCAATGCCTGTATACTTTTTTGTTGCAGCGAAAATTCCGCCGATTTGGAGCGTTCCCGTGAAGCGTCCGCACAGCCTTTCCACCAATCATCCGCGCCTGGGCCGTCCGTGCCCGGTTCTTTCCGCGCGCGCCCATTTCCAGCGTGAGGACCGCGTCCTCTCCCGGAAGCCGGGGGCTGTCGTGTAGCGCGTCGCATCGAAACGCCCACATGAAGGCCCCACTTTTCCGAACGGCGGAAGGTGGGGCTTTTTTTCGTCCGCGCTCCGGGGCCCCGCGCCCAGAGGGCGGCAGCACCATCAACACAGGAGAAGCCACCATGGACATCACCGCCAAGGCCATGACCGAACTGCTCCCCACGGACATCCTGTTCCAGACCTCCTTCTGGGCGCAGGTAAAGGCCCGCGTGGGCCTGAAACCCCGCGCCTTCGACCTGCGCACCGCCGGTCCGGAGAAGGACGTGCTGGTGCTGCTCAAGCCCTTTGGCGCGCACAGCATCGCCCTTGTGCCCCAGGGACCGGAGTTCGCGCCCCCGGAGGAGGAGTACGGCGCGTTCCTGGAGGATTTCTCCCTGGCCCTGGCCCAGACCCTTGATCCCGGCGTGGCCTTCATCCGCTACGACCTGCCCTGGACTTCCCCCTACGCCGGCGAATTGCAGGAACAGGACCGCGACGCCTTCCCGGAGCCGCGCCTGCGCGAGCTGCGCATGAACATGGGCACCCGGTTCTGGAACATCAAGAAAGCGCCGGAGGACATGACCGTGGCCAGCTCCCTGGTGGTGGACCTGGCGGACGACGAGGACCTGATGCTCATGCGCATGAAGCCGAAGACCCGGTACAACATCAAGGTCGCGCAGCGCAAAGACGTCGCAGTGCAGCTGGGCAGCGCGCGGGACTTGCCCGCTTTTTACGCCCTGTACCGCGAGACCGCCCGGCGCGACGGCTTCAGCCCCTGCGGCCTCAAACACTTCAGCGCCATGTTCCAAAGCCTGATCGCCGACCCCGGCCATTCGGAGCTGCTCTTCCTGCTGGCGCGGCACGGCGCCGACCTGCTGGCCGGGGCCATCGTGGGCATCGCGGGGGAATCGGCGCACTTCCTGTACGGGGCGTCGGCCAACATCAAGCGCAACTTCATGGCCCCCAGCCTCATGCACTGGACGGGCATGCTCCTGGCCCGCGCGCGCGGCTGCGTCCGCTACGAGATGGGCGCGGTTTCGCCCAGCGCCGACCCGGCGCACCCGTTCTACGGCCTCTACCGCTTCAAGACCGGGTTCGGCGGCAGGATCGAATACCGGAGCGGCTCCTGGGACTACCCGCTGCTGCCCGACGTGTACCAGGAGCTGCGCAACTCCGAGAGCATGTACGCGGCCTACGCCCACCAGGATGCGCACCTGTAGCGGGATGGCCCCGGCGCCCCGACGAAAAAGGGTCCGCGAGACGTCTCGCGGACCCTTTTTGCGTGCGCGCTACTCGGTCCCCTTGAGCAGTTCCATGGCCTCGTCCACGTCGGCGTTCTCGTGCACCACGCGGGAGAGGGCGCGGGTCAAGAGATCCGGGCGCTTGTGCTGGAAGATGTTCCGGCCCACGGAAAGCCCGGCCCCGCCCGCGCGCAAGGAGTCGCGCACCATGAGCAGGAAGTCGCGGGTGCTGTCGAGCTTGGGCCCGCCGGCGATGACCACGGGCACGCAGCAGGCCTCGGTGACGCGGCAGAAGCTGTCCGGGTCGCCGGTGTAGGGCACCTTGACCACGTCGGCCCCCAGCTCCACGCCAACGCGGGCGCAGTGGGCCACGGTGGCTGGGTCGTACTCGTTGGCCACCTTGGGCCCGCGCGCGTAGATCATGGCCAGCACCGGCATGCCCCAGCTCTGGGCCGATTCGGTCACCCGGCCGAAGTCCTCAAGCATCCTGGCTTCGCTCTCGTCGCCCAGGTTCACGTGCAGGCTCACGGCGTCGGCGCCCAGGCGGATGGCCTCCTCCACGGAGCAGACCAGGATCTTGGCGTTGGGCAGGGGCGAAAGGGAGGTGCTGGCGGAAAGATGCACGATGAGGCCCACGTCCTGGCCCTGGGTGCGGTGGCAGCAGCGGGGCACGCCCTTGTGCATCAGCACGGCGTTGGCCCCGCCCTCCACCACGGCCTGCACGGCCGCGCGCATGTTCACTATGCCGGGCAAGGGGCCCACGGTGGTGCCGTGGTCCATGGGCACGATGATGGCGCGCCTGGTGTTGCGGTTGATGATGCGCTCGAGCCGGATGGCTTTTCCAAGGTGCATGCGAAACCTCCTGGTCTTCTGGTTGCGCCCCTGGGACGGACCTGTTGCGGCGCGCGGGCCGGCGGTGAAAATGAAGAAGGGCCGCCGGCTTAACGCCTGCGGCCCTTCCTGAAGAGGCTTTGGTTAACGCTTGGTCAACACACCTCTCCGCGGCCGCAGGCGCGACTAAACCCAAAAAACACGCTGGTAAAGAAGAAGGTGTTTTGGGAAGCGCAGAGGTTCATGGGGGAGTGATTACCCGCAACGCTCCTGGATGTCAACGCGGCCCGACGCGAGTGAAATGCACGCCGCTCCCGCCACCTTTCCGTCCCGGCCGGCCAAGCCTTCCGGCACGTCCCCCGCCGTGCCGGATTCTGGAGCATGCGCGATTATCTGCCCGCCCCCTTGACGCACGCCTAAGAATAAGTGAGATTGTACAAGCTGGGTAATCTTTTTCTACTGGAGGGTGGAAATGAAGCGACTCATTCGAATGCTCTCGGCAATGGCTGTGCTGACGCTGCTCCCGTGCATGGCGTCGGCTTATGAGGTGCCCAAGGACCTCGTCATCAAACGACCGGAAAAAACGCCACAGCAATCGACCTGGGTCGGCCCGGTGAAGTTTCCTCATGGATTCCACGCCGTGTACAACCCCTGCAAGGCGTGCCATCATGAAGAGTCGGACCGCTCGCTGGGCCAGTTCCTGCCATGCACCCAATGCCACATCAAATCGGGTCTGGATGAGCCCACGGGCTTTTTCCGGGCTTTCCACAACTCCAGTCCGACCAGTTGCCTGGGCTGCCACAAGCAAAAGCGCCTGACCAAGCAGGCCATGCCGCCCATTTCCTGCACACGCGGCTGCCACAAGAAGCAGTAAAGGAGGGCCACCATGAGTTCGACCAGTCGCATCTCCGCAAAACTGCTGGACCGGCAGCTTGAAGGCGGACGCCTGTCCCGCCGCGATTTCATGAAGTTCTGCACCGTTGTGGCCGCGGCCATGGGCATGCCCGCGGCCTTCGCCGTGGACGTGGCCCAGGCCCTGGAAAGCAAGAAGCGGCCCAGCGTCATCTACATGCACGGGGCCGAGTGCACCGGCTGCACCGAGGCGATCCTGCGCTCCATCGACCCCTACGTCGACACGCTGATCATGGAAGTGATTTCGCTCGACTACTGTGAGAGCATCATGGCCACGGCGGGCCACGGGGCCGAAAAGGCGCTGGAAAAGGCCATGAAGAACCCCGAAGGCTACTTCTGCGCCATCGAGGGCGCCATCCCCCTGAAGGGCGGCGGCGTGTACGGCAAGGTGGCCGGCGAGACCATGCTCTCGCTGTTTTCCCGCGTGGCGGGCGGCGCCAAGGGCGTCATCGCCATGGGCACCTGCGCCAGCTTCGGCGGCGTGCAGGCGGCCGCGCCCAACCCCACCGGGGCCGCGGGCGTGGGCGAGGCCCTGGGCCCCATGGGCATCAAGCCCATCAACATCTCCGGCTGCCCGCCCAACCCCGTGAACTTCATCGGCACTGTGGTGCATCTCTTGACCAAGGGACTGCCGGATCTGGACGCCGTGGGACGGCCCAAGATGTTCTTCGGCTCCACCGTCCACGACAAATGCCCGCGCCGCAAGCACTTCGACGCCGGGGAATTCGCGCCCAGCTTCCAGTCCAAGGAGGCCCGCCAGGGCTGGTGCCTGCACCTGATAGGCTGCCGGGGGCCATACACGTACAACAACTGCCCCACGGTGCAGTTCAACCAGGCCAACTGGCCCGTGCGCGCCGGCGCGCCCTGCCTCGGCTGCAGCGAGCCGGGCTTCTGGGACCAGTACGCTCCATTCAACCGCGACGTCCTCATGAAGGGCGAGAAGGCCTAAGGGAGGTGTCGTCATGGCAGAGAAAGCATTCACCGGTCGCATCACCGTCGACCCCATCACCCGCATCGAAGGGCACCTGCGCATCGATGTCGAGGTGAAGGACGGGGTCATCGCCAATTCGTGGTCCAGCGCGCAGCTCTTCCGGGGGCTGGAGATGATCGTGCTGGGCCGACCGCCGGAGGACGTGCACCACTACGTGCAGCGCGCCTGCGGCGTGTGCACCAACAGCCATTCCCTGGCCAGCATCCGCGCCGTGGAAAACGCCGTGGGCGTGAAGCCGCCCCCGGCGGCCGAACTGGTGCGCCACCTCATCCTGGGCATGCTGAACATCCACGACCACCTGGTGCACTTCTACCACCTGCACGCGCTGGACTTCTTCGACATGGCCAGCGCGCTGAAGGCCGACCCCGTGGCCGCGGCCAAGCTGGCCACCCAGGTCTCCGGGCGCGAGGTGCAGCCCGGCGACTACTTCATGGTCCAGGCCAAGCTCAAGAAATTCGTGGAGAGCGGCCAGTTGGGCTGGCTCACCAACGCCTACTTCCTGGGCGGACACCCCAGTTACCGCCTGACCCCGGACGAGAACCTCATCCTGGCGGCCAACTACCTGGAGGGCCTGCGCGTGCAGGTGAAGCTGGCACATGCCTGGGCCATCTTCAGCGGCAAGAATCCCCACGCCCAAACCCTGCAGGTGGGCGGCGTCACCTGCTACGAAAGCCTGCAACCCGAACGCCTGGCCGAGTTCAAGGCCATATACGAGGAATGCGTGCCCTTCATCCGGCACAACTACATGGGCGACCTGATCCTCCTGGGCCGCCGCTATCCCGAGGCCTGCGTCTACGGGCGCACCACCAACTTCATGGACTTCAGCGACTTCCACGATCCCGAGACAGGCAAGAACCCGGCCTTCCGGGGCGGCGTGATGTGGAAGCGCGACCTGAAGCGCGTGGAGGAATTCGACCCGAACGCCCTGAAGGAGGACGTGACCCGCGGCTGGTACAAGACCACCGAGGCCAAGCATCCGTATGAGGGCCGCACCGAACCCGTGCCCGGCGACTTCGACCCCGACGGAAAGTACTCCTGGGTCAAGGCGCCGCGCTACAAGGGCGAATCCATGGAAACCGGGCCCCTGGCCCGCCAGGCCATCGCCTATGCCCGCGGCGACAAGGCCACCGTCTCGTTCATGAACGCCTGGCTCTCCGCCTGCGGACTGAAGCCGGAGAACATGTTCTCCACCCTGGGCCGCACCGCGGCGCGCATGGTGGAGACCCTGGTGCTGCTTGATCTCGTGAGCGGCTGGCACAAGGATCTCGTTGCCCGGGCCAAGCACCCGGATGTGGAGATCTACAGGCCCTGGAAGATGCCCGACAAGGCCAGGGGCGTGGGCTACGTCACCGCGCCGCGCGGCGGCTTGTCGCACTGGATCCGCATCGAGGGCGGCAAGACGGCCAACTACCAGATGGTGGTGCCCAGCACCTGGAATCTGGGGCCGCGCTGCGCCGCGGGCAAGCTCTCCGCCGTGGAGGAATCGCTGGTGGGCAATCCCGTGGCCGATCCCGAGCGCCCGGTGGAGATTCTGCGCACGGTGCATTCCTACGACCCCTGCATCGCCTGCGCCGTGCACGTGATCCACGCGGGCAAGACCACGAAGTTCAAGGTGCTGTAGCCAAAGGCCCATGAAACGCCAGGGCCCGTCGGACAGCGCGTCCGACGGGCCCTTTTCGCGTCCTGGGGGCGGGCGGGAGAATCACCCACCGTCCCGGCGCGGGCAGTTGCCCGGCGCGCGCGGCTCTGCTATGCCTTGGACATTGCGAAGGCCCGGCGCCTTTCGCCCTTCCCCCACTCCATCCTCCCGAGGTCGTCGTGACAGCATCCCGCCAGCACAATCTGATCCTGGAACTGCCGCCCGACGTCTCCTTCCTGCCAGCGGCGGCGGCGGCGGCGGAAAACGCCGCCCAGGTCTTCGGCCTGGACCGCGGCGGAGCGCTCAAACTCTCGCTCGCGGTGGAGGAGTTCTTCGCCTACCTGTGCCGCTACGCCGGGCGCGAGGAACCCCTGCGCCTCACCTTCAGCCAGGGCGGCACCTTTGTGCGCATGGCCTTCCGCTTCCGCGCCGGGGAGGTCAGCCTGCGGGCGCTCAATTTCGCCGCCAGCGTGGACCTGGAAGGCGAAGGCGGCGTGGAGTCCGCCCACGACGAACACGACGCCGAGCTGGGCCTGCTGGTGGCCTCGCGCACCACGGACCGCTGCAGCCTGGAGTCCAGCGGCGCGGGTGTGTACGTGCTCCTGGCCGAGGTGGACCGCCAGTACCCGGAAGCCGAGCCCCTGCGCCCGGAGCAGCAACTTTCCCCGCCCGTGAAGATGCCCAGTGCGGAAGCCGGTCCACCAAGCGAGGGCCAATTGCGCCATGCCGCGCTGCTCGCCGCCGGGAGCTACCCGGCGCGCTCCTGTCCGGCCAGTTTTTTCCGTCCGGCGCGCTTCGCCGACATGGTGGCCCACGGGCAATACCAGGCCCTGCTGGCCCAGGACGCCCTGGGCCGCCCGGCCGGGCTCATCTGCTGGCGCGGCTCCGGCCCCAAGTCCGTGGTCTTCTCCGGTCCATACGTGTTCGATGTCGGCCCGGACCGCAGCCTGGCCAAGGAGACCGCCCGCCTGCTGACCGAGCATTTTCTGGCCTCGGTGGCCCGCACGGAGGCCGTGTGCGCCTTCAGCGAACGCGCCACGAGCGACGTTCCCCCAGGCTGGTTCGAGAGCCTGGGCAGCCTGACCCTGTGCGGCGACCCGGACGGGGCCGAATCGGGCTGCGGGCCGGAGAGCCAGCCCGCGCTGTTCCGCCACCTGCGCGAGGACGTGGGCGGCGCGGTGTGGGCCCACCCGGAGCTCATGCCTTTCCTGGAACGCCAGTACGACAGCCTGGCCTTCTCGCGCGACCTCCTGAGCACCGGCGAGCGGCCCATCCAGCGCGCGCCGGAGCATTCGCTTTTGGCCACCAACTTCGACCGCAGGCGCGGTCTGGCCATCCTGAAGCCGCTGCTGGACGGACAGGACTTCGCCGCCAACCTGGCGGCCCACGTGACGGCCCTGCACGAGCAGAACCAGGAAATACCGCCGGACATCCTGCTGCACCTGGACCTCTCCGAGCCCTGGCAGGCGGCGCTCTACCCGGCCATCACGGCCTGCGGCTTCGCGCCCAGGCTCGTTCTGCCCCACGCGGGCTCCTCCGACCTTCTGGTGTGCCAGCATGTCCCTGCCCATCGCTGAGCTGGTGCCCCAGCATATCCGGGCCTTCGAGGCCTACGTGCCGAGCAAGCCCGACCCGGAGCTCATGCGCGCGTACAAGGTGGACCACCTGCACCGCCTGAACAACAACGAAAACGCCCTGGGCCCGCCGCCCGCCGCCGCCCGCATCCTGGCGGGCTTCGAGCCGCCGCGCGCGGCCGTGTACCCCAGCGGCGACAGCTACTTTCTGCGCCAGGCCCTGGCGGAGCGCTTCGGCAAGGACCCGGAGCGCTTCCTGGTGGGCAACGGCTCCTGCGAGGTCATCGCCAGCGTCATCAAGGCCTTCTGCGACAAGGGCGACAACATCGTCACCGCGGACAAGACCTTTGCCGTGTACGAATGGGTGGCCGAATTCTCCGGCTTCGAGGCCCGGCTCATCCCCCTGGCGGACAACGGCTTCGACAGCGAGGCCATGCTGCGCGCCATGGACGGCCGCACCAAGATCATCTTCGTGTGCAACCCGAACAACCCCACGGGCAGCTGGTGGGACCGCGACCAGATGGAGCGCTTCCTGCGCGGAGTGGACGGCCGGGCCATAGTGGTGCTGGACGAGGCCTACCGCGAATACGTGGACGACGAGCGCTTCCCGGACGGCATGGAGATCATGGAGCGGCACCCGAACGTGGTGGTGTTCCGCACCTTTTCCAAGATGTACGCCCTGGCGGGTTTGCGCGTGGGCTACGTGTGCGGGCAGAAGGAAGTGGTGGACTACATCCGCCGCACGCACATCGTGTACTCGGTGAATATGCTGGGCCAGCACGCGGCCGTGGCCGCGCTTTCCGACGACGCCGAGCACATTCCGGCCACGCGGGCCATGGTGGCGCGCGCCAGGGAGCTTTTGCTGCCCGCCTTCGACGAGCTCGGCCTGCCGTATGTTTCCGGCGCGGGCAACTTCGTCATGGTGCGCACCCCGGCGTCGGATTCGCTCATCTACCGCCAGCTCATGCGCCGGGGGGTCATGGTGCGCACCATGACCGGCTTCCGCTTCCCCAACTGGATCCGCGTGAGCCTGGTGCAGGAGCCGGTGATGCGCGATTTTCTCCTGGCCTTCCGGGAGGTCATCGAACTGACCCGGCCCGACGGCCCGGCATGAGCACGGCGGCGGCTCCTAAAACCCTGTGGACCTACGAGTTCTGCGCCCTTTGCGCGATCAGCCTGCTGTGCTTCTGCAATCTAGCAATTTTCTATGGATTCTATAACTACCTTGTACACCTAGACATTCCCGTTCCCTGGCGCGGACCGCTGCTGGCGCTGGAACCGCTCACCGCGCTTTTCCTGCGCCCTTATTTGAGCGGCGTGCTGACCCTGGGCAACAGCACCCGCGCCATGCGCCTGGGCGCGGCCCTGGCCATCGCCGCGCTCATCAGCTACCCGGCGGCCCAAAGCGTCCCGGCCATCGCCCTGGTGCGGGTTCTCCACGGCACGGCCTACGTGCTCCTGGCCTCCGGCGTCATGGCCGCCTTCACGCACATCCTCCCGCGCGACCGCGTGGCGCAGGGCTTCGGAATCATCTCCCTTACCACGCTTCTGCCCAGCGCGCTGATGCCACCCTTCGTGGAGTTCGCGACCCCGCATCTGCCCGGCCCGGGCTGGGCCTATGCCGTGGCCGCGCCGCTCATGCTGCCGGTGCTGCTCCTGCTCATTCCCTTTGGCCGCAAGACCCGCGCCCTGGCCGCGGCCCTGCCGCCGGAGCACACCAGCCGCCCGGCCTGGGCCGAGGTCTTCGCCGGACTGCGCGCGCCCGGCGTGGCCGCACTCATTCTGGGCCATTTCGGCCTCATATGCGGGCACACCATCGTGTATTTCTTCATAAAAAGTCTCAGCCTGGAGCTCGGCGCGGCCAACCCCGGCCTGTTCTTCACCTGCGCCAACCTGTCCACCATCGCCCTGCGGGTGCTGGGCATGCGCCGTCTGGACGGGTTCAACCCCGGCCGCACAGCCGGGCTGGCCCTGCTGTTCCTGGCGTTTTTGGTGCCCTGCTTCGGCCTTGCGCCGCGCCTGGGCGATGCGGGCGAGGCCGCGCTGCTGGCCATGGCCGTGCTGTACGGTCTGGCCCTGGGCCTGGGGATGCCGCTGTTCAACGCGGCCATGTTCCGCGTCAGCCCGGCCAGGCTGCGCGGCACCAACGCCAACCTGCTGCTGACCGCGCTGGATGCGGGCTTCATCCTGGGG
>NZ_DATMYK010000133.1:0-6940 GCF_035560995.1 Humidesulfovibrio sp.
ACCTGAACCAGGGGCTGCTGGAGCTGGAGAAGAACCCGGACGGCAGCGGCGAGCTCGTCAACGACATCTTTCGCTATTTCCACAACATTAAGGGCAACAGCGGCATCATCGGCTACCGCGAGCTCAATGCGCTGACTCACGAGGCCGAAACTCTGCTGAACCGCGTCCGCAAGGGCGAGATGCATACCAGCCGGGGCACCATCGACCTGCTGCTGGCCGTGGTGGACATGATTGAGGAGCTCCTCGGCCGCATCGATCTTGACAGCGGCAAGGCCTCGCCAAAGGACATCACGGTTATGGCCGCGGTGCTGCAGGCCACCACGGAAGCGGGAGAGCTTTCCGTGCCGGAGCAGTATCTGCCCCTGCTGGCGCCAGAAATTGAGGGCGCTGCCGTTGCCGCGCCGAGCGCGTCGGCCGCGCCTGAAGCTGTGGCTGCCGCCCCGGACGCGGCCCCGGACGCTTCTTGGGAGGCCGACCCCGAGGTCGCCGTTCCTGCCGCCGCTGCTCCTTCCGCCGCCTCCGGCTACGATCCGGAAGACGTGGCGATTTTCGAACAGACCGTGCTGCACCAGCACAAAAGCCTGGATCTGGCCCTGGACATGTTGCGCAAGGATCCCACCCAGCGCGACATCATCGACGGCCTGTTTCGCGGCCTGACGACCCTGCAGAATTCCTGCGGCTACATGGGGCTGCCGGACGTGAAGGGCTATGCGGAGCGCACCGCCGGGCTTGTGGACCAGGCGCGCAAGTCGGACATGGGCTTCGAACTCATGCTCGACATTCTGTCGCAGGAAATTTCCATTCTCAAGGACATGGTCATGGCCGCCTTGGCGCGCATCAAGGGCGAGGAGCCTGCATCCGCCTCAGCGCCTGCCCCAAAGGCCGAGCCCGCTCCGGTGACTAAGCCCGAGCCGGCCCCGGCTCCGGCGGCGAAGGCGGAGACTGCTCCGGCGCCACAATCCGCTCCCGCTGCGGCCACCGCCCCAGAGACCAAGGCGCACACCAAGCCCGCGCCGGAAGCCAAGGCTGAAGCGAAGCCCGCACCTGCCGCGGCGCCCAAGCCCGCTGCCGTTTCCGCAGCCAAGGCTCCGGTCATCGCGCCGGCGCCGCCCACGGCGGCTCAGGCCGCTTTCGAGGCCGGGCAGGCTCCGCCGCAGAAGGGCGCCACCACCATCCGCGTTGACCATGAAAAGCTCGACCACCTGATGAACCTCATCGGCGAGCTGATCATCAACCGCAACCGCTATTCCATGATCGCGCGCGCCCTGGCCGAAGGCCAGGAAGACGTGCCCGACGTCGCCCAGCAGCTGACCGAGACCACCTACGCCATGGCCCGCATCTCCGACGATCTGCAGGACACCATCATGAAGGTGCGCATGGTGCCGGTGCACACGGTGTTCTCGCGCTTCCCGCGCCTGGTGCGCGACCTTTCGCGCAAGAGCGGCAAGCAGGTGGAACTCATCACCGAGGGCGAAGAGACGGAACTCGACAAGAGCGTGGGTGAGGAGATCGGCGATCCGCTGGTGCACCTTATCCGCAATTCGCTGGACCACGGCCTGGAGCCGGAGGACGAACGCGTCGCCGCGGGCAAGAACCCCAAGGGCCACGTGTGGCTGCGCGCCTACCACAAGGGCAATTCCGTCGCCATCGAGGTCGAGGATGACGGTCGCGGCATCGATCCGGAAAAGATGCGCCAGGTGGGCGTGAAGAAGGGACTCGTGACGGCCGAGGAAGCCAAGCTGCTGGACGACCGTCAGGCCATCGACCTGATCTTTGCGCCCGGCTTCTCATCCGCCGAGAAGATCACCGATGTGTCCGGCCGCGGCGTGGGCATGGACGTGGTCAAGACCAACATCAAGAACCTCAAAGGCAACATCCAGATCAATTCCGAGGTCGGGCGCGGCACGCGCTTCACCCTGACCCTGCCCCTGACGCTGGCCATCATCGACGCCCTCATGGTTCAGGTGGGCAAGGACGTCTACGCCATTCCCCTGGACGCCGTGAGCGAGACCACCAAGATCGAGGTGGAGCGCTTGAGCGAAGTGAACCACCGCAAAGCCCTCACACTGCGCGGCGAGGTTCTCGGCATCATCGAACTCTCGGAGCTGCTTGACCTGCCGCCCAACCCGGATAAACGCGAGATCCTGCCCGTGGTCATAATCCACGACAACGACCGCAGGCTGGGCATCGTTGTGGACCGCCTGCTGGAGCGCCAGGAAATCGTCATCAAGCCGCTGGGCCAATACCTCAACACCTTCGAGATCCGCGGCATCTCCGGAGCCACCATCATGGGTGATGGCAGCGTTGTTTTGATCCTGGATCCGCACGAGGTCTATCGTTTGGCCACGGCGACCACCAAGCAGGGTGTGCACGGGGACTAGCTTGCACAACAGGTGAATGTGCGAGGCGGTCTTCGGGCCGCCTTTTTTTTGGGGTGCGGCAGGGGGGGGCTAGACGCCGTAGAAGTGCAACAGCGCCACGCAGAGCAGGGCCGTAAGCCCCAGCCAGATGGCGGCGAGGCCGAGGTGCACGGCCAGGGAGTGGGTCCAGGGGCGGTTGCTGTGCGAGACGACCCCGGCGCACAGGCACAGCAAGAGCGCACTGGCCCCGGCCAGACCGAGCATGAAGCGCGCGGCCTGGAGTCCTCCGGGCAGGGCGGGCAGCTCATGCAAGTGTGTCCACAACACCGGCAGGAAGGCCACGGCCAGCAATCCGGAACGCAAGGCTCCGCGCGCGGCTATGCGGAGCATCTGGGCCAGGGCCTCGCGGCCAAAGGGCTCGCGGTCGCGCAGGGCGATAAGGTATTCCATGCTGAGTGCGCCGGAGCAGGCGGTGCACAATGGGGCCAGTGCCGCCAGCGCGGTCCAGAAAAGCGGCGGCAGGGCGGAAGCGTCCGGAGGGATGAGCCGCGCCACGGAGATGGGCCCCTCGTTCAGGGCCCGCAGCACCGATTGGGCCTGTTCAAGCAGGCTGGCGGCCAGTGCCAGTGCCAGCCAGATGACGGCCAGCGCGAGGGCAGACAGGATGAAGGCCTGGCCCAGCGGATTGTTCTGGCGGGCATGTCGGGAGGACGGACGTGACAGGCGCAAGGTGAGCAGCGAGGCGAAGAAGGCTAGGCCGGCTACAGCAAAGAGGCTCGGTCCCAGCGGCGAGGCCAGCACCCAATCCGCCAGCCAGCGGACCTTGTATGCGGCCACGCCAGCTGACACGGCAACAGCCAGAAGCGCCGGGAGCGCGGCGGTCAGCGCCATGCGCAGCAGCCTGCGCGCGTAAGCCTCGATGTACTGCGTGCTGCGCAGCTGGCCTACGGTGAGGCACAACAGCGCGAGCAGCGGCGACCCCAGCGAGGCCAGCGCGAAGAGGAGGAAGAAGGCCGGGGCGCTCAAGGCTCCGGCAAGGGGCAGAAGTTCGGCCAGAGACATAAGGGGGGCCTCGCCTTTGCAAATTTTATCTTATCTCTTGCCGGATTTCGCCACCAGAGGCAAGAGGGGAGCGCAAGCCACACCCGCAGGGTATTCTTGCAAAAAAACTCACACTGCTCTACAAAGCTGTGAACAGGGAGTCTCTGATGCGAAAGCCTGGAATCATCATTGCGTTGTGCGCCCTCGCCCTTACTGGTTGCGCGGGCAAGATGGACGCCCAGCGGGGCTTGAGCGAGGAATGGCGCCTGCGCAGCCTGGAGGAGAACTTCCTCAACTTCAAGGAATCCCAGCGCGAACAGGAAGAGCGTGTTCGCGACCAGCAGCGCAAGCTCATGGACCGCATCCGCAGCATTGAGGAATCCCTGGCCCGCATGCAGGAACAGACCGGCGGCGCGCCCATGCGTGCAGCCGCCCCCTTGGCTTCTGCCCCTGTGCCAATGACGACTACGGCGCCCATGTCTTCCTCCAGCCAGTATGCTCCGGCACCCAGCATGCAGCCCGCCGCGCCGGTCAACGTCAGCAAGAGCCTGTACGAGCAGGGCATGACCCTGGTCCGCGCCGAGAAGGGCGAGGAAGGGCGCGCCCTTTTGAACCAGTTCCTGGAGACCGATCCGCAGAGTGCCCTGGTGCCCAACGCCATCTACTGGATCGGCGAGAGCCATTACCTGGACAAGAACTATCCCCAGGCCATCCTGGTCTTCAAGGACGTGACGCGGCGCTTCCCCAAGCACCACAAGGCCGCCGCGGCCCTGCTCAAGATCGGCATGTGCTACCAGATGATGGGCGAAAAGGACAACGCCACCCTGTACCTGCGGGCACTGCTGAAGGACCACCCCAAGTCCGAGCCTGCTCCGGCCGCGCGCAAGCTCCTGATGGAACTGGGCGGCTAGGCCGCGCCGCGAGACGCAGCATGACCCTGGACGCGGCCAAGGAATTCTTCTCCTGTCTGGCCCTGCGGCATACGCCCGGCCTTGGTCCGCGCTCCTGGAAGAGCATCCTCTCCGCCTACGAAAGCGCCTTCGACGCCGTGAGCGACGCTCGAAACTGGGCGGCGCGCAAGGTGCTGCCCAGGAACCGCGCCGATGTGTTCATGCAGGAACCCTGGCGGCCGGAGGCCGAGGCCGAGTACCGCGCCGCCCGCGCGGCCAAGGTCCGAGTGCTCACTTGGTTCGATCCACGCTTCCCTCAGCGCCTGCGCGAAATCCCTGATCCGCCGATTGTGCTGTATTTCAGCGGCGACATCTCCCTGCTCAAGAATCCGGCCGTGGCCGTGGTGGGCGCGCGCGAATGCACGCTCCTCGGCCTGCAGAGCGTAGAGCGCATCAGCTATGACCTCTCGCGCTTCGGCGTCACCGTGGTTTCCGGATTGGCGGCGGGCATAGACCGGCAGGCGCATCAGTCCGCCTTGCTTGGCGTCGGCGGGTCCATCGCCGTGCTCGGGGCCGGGCTGGATGTCCACTATCCGCCGGAGAACGAAGACCTGCGCCGCGCCATGGAGGCCAAGGGGCTGGTGGTGACTGAATTCGGCCCTGGCACGCGGCCGGAGGCGCGCAATTTTCCCTTCCGCAACCGCATCATCAGCGGCCTGTCCCTTGGGGTGCTGGTGGCCGAGGCCGCGGCACGAAGCGGCAGCCTCATCACCGCCCGCCTGGCCACGGAGCAGGGGCGTGAAGTTTTCGCCCTGCCTGGCCCCCTGGGGCAGCCCACATTTGCTGGGTGTCATAAGCTCATCAAGCAGGGTGCGGCGCTGGTGGAGGGCGCGGAGGACATCATCCGCACCCTGCGCTACCAGTTCGCGGCCGAGCTGGCCGCCGTGCCCTCGGCCCTGCCCACGGCCCCGTTCGTCGAGCCCGTGGCGGCGCAGCCCGCGAGCCGAAGCGCCCCAGCGCGGCCGCTTGCGGCCCAGGCACAGGCGCTGGCTCAGACCCCGCAACCCGCGCGCGAGCTGCCGCAGAACCTCACCGATGGCGAGCGCGAGCTGCTGGGAGCCTTGAGCGCCGACGGCAAGCTGCACATCGACACGCTCATCCAGAACCTGGGCGCGGACAGCGCCGCCATAAGCCGTCGGCTGCTGGTGCTCGAAATGCAGGGGCTTGTCCGCCAGTGGCCGGGCATGTACTATAGCCTTGCGTAGTTGATCACCCCCTCCCACAGCAAGGAACGGCCATGCAGAAAATCCCCCTCACCCTGGCCAAGCCCGGCATGAAGCTGGCCAAACCGATCACAAAAGCCAATGGCATGCCCATCATCGCCGCAGGCGTGGAGCTTTCGGAATCCCTCATCGAGCGCCTGGACGGCATGGGCATCGACAGGGTCTTCGTGGTGGGCGACGCAGTGGCCGCAAGCCAGAACCCCTCAGAGCGCGTGACCCGGCTGGACCATCTGTTTCGCCGCCTGGAGGACCAGCCCTTCCAGATGCAGATCAAGCGCTACCTGCGGGAATATTTCACCATCAAGGCCGCGGCTGACGCGGCTTCCGCCGGGGTTTCCGGCAGCGCGGACAAGGGGTAGGGCGTGGAAGAAGATCTCAAGACCAGTGCAAAGGGACAGATCCTGTCCATCCGCGACCTGCCCACCCTGCCCAAGGTGCTGGACGAGGTGTCCAAGCTCGTCCAGAACCCGAACACCTCCATCGAGGCCATCGCCAAGGTCATCAGCCGCGACCAGGTGCTCTCGGCCAAGGTGCTCAAGATGGTCAACTCGCCGGTGTACGGCTTTCCCGGCCGCATCAGTTCCATCCAGCACTCGCTGGTGCTGCTCGGTTTCAACGTCATCCGGGGCGTCATCATCTCCACCTCCGTGTTCGATATCATGAGCAAGAACATGGAAGGCCTGTGGGAGCACAGCGTGGGCTGCGCCCTGGCCACCGGCCTTGTGGCGCGCCAGGCCAAGCTGAAGGACCCGGAGGAATTCAGCGTTTGCGGCCTGCTGCACGACCTGGGCAAGGTGGTGGCCGCCGTACAGCTGCCCGAGCTGCACAAGGCCGTGGGAGAGGCCGTGCGCAGCCAGGACCTGCGCTGGTTCGAGGCTGAGAAGGCCGTGCTGGGCTTCGGGCACGACCGCATCAACGCCTGGCTGGCCCAGCACTGGCACCTGCCCGCCACCATCAAGGAGGCCATGAGCTCGCACCACAACCCGGACCGCGCCCAGTTCTACCCCCTGCACGCGGCGGCGGCCCATGTGGGCGATTTCGTGGTGCGCGTGTTCGAGTACGGCAGCGGCGGCGACGATCAGGCCGTGCCCCTTTCCGACAAGGCCCTCAAGACCCTCGGCCTCAAGGTGGCGGACATGGACAGCATCATGGACGGCTTCGCCGAGAACTTGAGCGAGGTCTCCGGCGTGAACTTCAGCACCGAAGAGCCCGCCCCGGGCAAGGGAAACTAGCCAAGGCGGCGTCATGGACCAGAGCCTGTTCTCGCGCCAGCAGCGCGGCATCCTTTTGAGCCCCGACCCGGAGCTGGCGGCGCTCTTCAAGAGCCTGTGGGATCCCAAAGAGGTGGAGTGGACCGTCATCGCTC
>NZ_DATMYK010000134.1:0-2206 GCF_035560995.1 Humidesulfovibrio sp.
CGGGCCTACATCGGCAAGTTCAACATCACGGGCTCGGACCAGCAGAAGAAGGTCGGCCTGCTCTCCGGCGGCGAAAGAAACCGCGTGCACCTGGCCTCGCTTTTGCGGGAAGGCGCCAACGTGCTGCTGCTCGACGAGCCCACCAACGACCTGGACGTGAACACCATGCGCGCCCTGGAGGACGCCCTGGTGAACTTCGCGGGCTGCGTGCTGGTCATCAGCCACGACCGCTGGTTCCTGGACCGCATCGCCACGCACATCCTGGCCTTTGAGGGCGATTCCCAGGTCAGCCTGTTCGAGGGCAACTGGAGCGAGTACGAGGCCGACCGCAAGGAGCGCCTGGGCGCGGCGGCGGAGCAGCCCCACCGCATCAAGTACCGGCACCTTACCCGTTAGCGGGCCCGCCTGCGCGCCGGCTGGCGCGACGGGCCGGATCAGGATATGTTCGACACCGGGGCGGGGGGCTTCCTCCGCTCCGGTCCAAACACAGGGAGGCGACCATGCACGCAAGGCTCCTGACCGTCTGCTTTCTGCTCCTGCTCCTGCTCCTGCCCACCCTTGCCCTGGCCCAGTCCAAAAAGCCCCAGGATGTCATCAAGACCGACGCGGGCGACGTGACCATAACCTTCCTCGGCCATGGCACCCTCATGCTGCAGTGGCAGGGCAAGGTCATCCACATCGACCCCTGGACCGCCCAGGCCGATTATTCGACCCTGCCCAAGGCCGACCTCGTCCTTGTGACCCACGAGCACCGCGACCACCTGGACATGGGCGCCATCGAGGCCATCCGCAAGGACGGCACGCTGTTCGCCGCCTCGCTCAAGGCCTCGGCCTCCCTGGGGGGCACCACCGTGCTCAAGAACGGCGATTCCAAGACCTTTCTGGGCATCCGCGTGGACGCCGTGCCCGCCTACAACCGCGAGCACATGCGCTCGCCCGGCGTGCCTTTCCATCCCAAGGGAGAGGGCAACGGCTACGTGCTGCACTTCGGCTCCACGCGCATCTACGTCGCGGGCGACACCGAGGTCGTTCCGGAGATGGCGGCGCTCAAGGGCGTGGACGTGGCCTTCCTGCCCGTGAACCTGCCCTACACCATGACCGCCGACATGCTGGTCGAGGCCGCGAAGCTCATGCAGCCCAAGGTGTTGTACCCCTACCACACCGGCGATACGGATCTGGACAAGCTTCAGGCCCGCCTGAAGGACGTGCCGGGCGTGGAGACGCGCATCCGTCCCATGAAGTAGCCTTGTAACGCTGGAGGCCGCATGCCCAGTCGTCCCCACGCCGCCTGGAACTCCCTGCCGGAAGCCACCCGCAGGGGGCTTTCGCGCGGGTCCACCGGACGTGAGCATCTGGCCGGACTGGCCGCCGGGCTCTTTGCCGCTGGCAAGGTGCAGGCCCTGCTCGCGCGGGAACTCCTCTGCGCCGCCTGGGCCGAAGCGCCGCTGAGCCTCGACGTGGCGCAGCTGCTGGGCGGCCCGGCCCTGCGCGGATTGCCCGCGCTGCCCGAACCGCCATCCAGGTTGGTACAGGCCTTGCCCGCCTTCTGGCGCGTTCCGGCGCCCACGGACACGTGGTGGGCCGAGGGCGACTGGGAGCGCACCCGCGCAGGCCTGCTGGAGCGCTTGGCGGCGGAGCCCGCGAACATGTTCTGGAGAGCCGCGGCCTGGAGCCTGGCTTGGCAGCGCGCGGACTGGGAGCTTTCCGCCCGGATGGTGGACCCGGCCTCCTGGTCGCGCGTGCTGGCCCCGGTGCGGTTGCAGGCTACGGCGCAGCACCTGCTGGCTCAGGGCGAGGCCGCCGCAGCCCTGGCGGCCTTGGACGAGCTGGGAGAGTGCTTCCCCGGCGGCAGTCCCGGCCTGCGGGCCGAATGTCTGCTGCGCCTTGGCCGCCGCGACGAGGCGACAACCGTGCTGGCGCAGGCGGTGCTGGCCGCGCCCTGGCGCGGCAGCGAACTTCTGCGCTGCACGGATCTCGTTTCCGGCGCGGACCAGGAAGTTCGCCTAGTTCCGGGAAGCGTGGCCGTGCTGCTGTACACCTGGAACAAGGCCGCTGAGCTGGACGAGACCCTGGCCTCCCTGGCTGCGTCGTCCCTGTTCGAACATGCTCCCGGCGCGCGCCTGTGGGTGCTGGACAACGGCAGCACCGACGCCACGCCGGATGTGCTGGAACGCTGGGAAAAGCGTTTCGGCGAGCTCTTCTCCAC
>NZ_DATMYK010000135.1:0-5091 GCF_035560995.1 Humidesulfovibrio sp.
CACCGCCCGCGCCCGCTGTCCCAAGAGCCACAGGCCCGACGCCAAACTCACGCCGCACACCACAGCCAGGATGAACGCCAGGCGCAGCCAGGGCTCGCCCAAGGCCAGCCGCAGCTGCACGAACTCCAGCCCCGCCGCCACCCACAACGCCGCGCCAAGCAACAGCACCGCCGCCGCCGCCAGCCGCGCCGCGCCAAGGCGCGTCAGCAAAGTCAGCGGCAACACCGCCAGCGCGGCGCACAGGGACCAGTCGCCCCGGCGCAGAGCATGGGCCGCCAGGAGGAACTGGGCCAGCACGGTGAGGATGAGCATGAATCGCGTCATTCGTGGTTCCTTTTTGATAACGCAAGGGGCGCCGCCCCTCAGCATCTTCACAATCGCTCTGACCCGCATACTTGCAGTTGTGCTCGGCCGCATCCATGACTAAAGTCAAGGCTCACGTGGAGGTGCGGCATGGAAAAGGATAAATTGGCGGCGCTTGGGAGCATCAAATTGTTTGAAGGCCTGCCCGAGGCGCAGCTGCGGAGCTTGGCGGGCATTGCCCTGCTCAAGCGCGTCAAGGCGGGCGAGCCCTTATTCGAGGCTGGCCAGCCGGGCACGCATTTCTATGCCGTGGTTTCGGGCAAGGTGCGGGTGTACCGGGCCGCGCCTTCGGGCAAGGAGCAGATTCTGCACGTGTTTGGCGGGGGCGAGGCCTTTGCGGAGGTGCCGGTGTTCGAGGGCAAGACTTACCCGGCCAGCGCGCAGGCCTTGGAGGACAGCCTCATGGTGTCCATTCCGCGCAAGGAGTTCGTGGAGGTGCTGCGCCGCGACCCGGAGCTGGCGTTGGGAGTCATGGCGCTCTTGTCGGGCCGGTTGCGCGCCTTTGTGACGCAGATCGCCCAGCTGAGCCTGAAGGAAGTGCCGGAGCGCCTGGCGGGCTATCTGCTGTTGCTGCGCGCCTCGCAGAACCGCGACGATCTGACGCTTGATCTGCCCAAGGGCCAGATCGCGTCGTACCTTGGCACCATTCCGGAGACCCTTTCGCGCGCGCTCAAGAAGCTGGCCGAGCAGGGGCTCATTGAGATTTCCGGCAACCGCGTGACCCTGTTGGACACGGACGCCCTGGCCCGGCTGGCGGAAAGCGGCCGCTAGCTTTAGCGAAGCCCGGGCCGGAATCCGCACCAGACGGAACAGCGGAGGAGGTCGCCCTCCCCCGCTATCCTTTTACGGCTTGGCCGAAATCACTCCCAGGAAATGCAGGTGACCGGGCAGGCGTCGATGGCCGCCTGGATCTCATCGTCCGAGGCTCCGGTGGGGTTGACCACCTTGGCCTTGCCGGAATCCGCATCGAACTGGAACACGCCGGGGGTGAGCTCGCAACAGGTTTCGCAACCGATGCACTCGTCCTCATTGATCGTCACTGTACCGCCCATAAATTCCTCCATTTGAGGCGACCCTACACCAGCCGCAGGGCGATTGCCAAGGGGGCGCGCCGCTCTCAATGAAGCGGATGGGCCGGCTTGGCTTTATCGTGCGAAAATCCCGGGACGCAGTCCCGGATGCTCCGCACGCAGGACCGCGCGCATGCCGGGGTGGCCGATTTCCGCAGGCAGGCCGGGCGTGCTGGACTGCGGTCCGTGCTCCAGGCGGAAGCTGCCGGGCGCAAGCACCGGGCGCTCCAGGCCCGGCAGGATGAGCGTCAGCCCTTCCGGGCGCCTGGTGTCGAAGGTGCCCTTGAGTTCGACATCCCAGCCGGAGCCGGAAGCGGCCGGGCCCAGCACGCGCAACATGGGCAGGCGGCGCGGGGCCAGACGGTCCAGGCCGGGAATCTCCCGCCGGGCATCGGCCCCGAAGAGCCCCGCCGTAAGGGCGCGCGTGGCCGCGTGGCGCAGCTCCGCAAGGGCCGCGCGGGGCTTGAATGCTCCACCGGCCAGGGAATTCAGGGCAAAGCGCCAGGCATCGGCCACGACCGCAAGGTAGGCCGAACTGCGCGTGCGGCCCTCGATCTTCAGGGCGTCTACGCCCAAACGCGCCAACCAGGGCGCGTACCACAGCAGGCACAGGTCCTGGGGCGCGAAATACTGCGTCCAGGGGGCCTCGCCCGGGGCGGAGGCGTCGTCGGTCCACTGCTCCAGCACTTCCCAGGCCTCCGTGCCCATGCGCTTGCGCTCCTCCACAACGGCGCGCAGGCGGTATTCGTAGCGGCAGGGATGCGCGCACGCGCCCATGCAGGCCGTGCGGCCGGTCTGGTTCACGCCGCGCTCCACCATGTGCACGGAAAGCTGGCAGCGACCGGAAAGGGCCATGCACTGCGCCCCGTGGGCAAAAACCTCCAGCTCGAAGCCGGGCAGTTTCTCGTCGCGCGCGCGGGCCAGGGCGGCCACCTCCCCGGCGGCGCACTCCCGCGCAAGGTTGGCCCGCGTGGCCCCCAGATCGCGCCAGAAGGCCAGGCCCTCGGAATTGCGCGTGTTGGCCTGGGTGCTGATGTGCAGGGGCAGCTGCGGCGCGTGCCGCTGCGCCAGGCGCGCCACGCCCGCGTCAGCCACGATGAGCCCGTCTGCCCCGGCCTCCACGGCCTGCTCCAGCCCCTGGCGCACCAGGGCCAGGTCCTGCTCGCGCGGGCTGGCGTTCAGGCACACGTACACGCGCACCCCGGCCGCGCGCGCCTTGGCCGTGGCCAGGCCGAGCCCCGCACCGGCGAACCCGGCCGCACCGGCGCGCAGGTTGGGGCCGTCGGCCCCCAGGTACACGGCGTCCGCGCCATAGATGAGGGCCGTCTCCAGGGATTCCATGTCGCCGCAGGGCAAAAGCAGTTCAGGGGTGCGCATGGCCGCGTGGTAGCCTTGGCGCGGCTCAGGGTCAAGCCGTTCCGCGCCCACGGGCGCTGATGCCCGCTGCGCAAGCGCTCCCATACTCTCTCTGGACTTTTTGTAGATTCTCGGCGATGGTGCGCGAGGCACGGTGTGCGCCCCAAGCGCCGCCGACCAGCCGGAGGACCATGCCCAAAGGGAGAACGCAACGCGCGGGGCGCACCGAACGCGGGGCCGTCTGGCTCTTGGCGCTTCTGTTTGCGGCCCTGTGCCTGCTGCCGCCCGCCGTCGCCCTTGCCGCCAAGGCCCAGGCCAAATCCGCGGCTGAAAAGTCGGGCGATTTGCCCGCCGACGCCCCGGTGCGCCGCTTTCAGACCCTGCTGACGCGCAAGAACGTCACCAAGGACGCCCTGCGCAAGCTGGAGGCCGAGCTGGAGCAGGCGCGCGCCACCCGCCCGGACGGGCCCAACGGGGCCAAGGCCACCTTCTTCCTGGCCCGCGTGCAGCAGGAGACCGCCAAGCGTTCCGGCCTCAAGGCCGATTGGTTCAAGGCCGCCGACACCTTCGGCCAGTGTGCCGAGCGCTTCCCCAAGTACCAGCTGGCCCCGGATGCCCTCATGCACCGCGCCGCCATCCGCCTGGAACGCCTGTCCGACCCCGAAGGCGCTGCTTCCGACCTCCAGACCGTGCAGCGCTCCTACCCGCGCTCGTCCTTCGCCCCCAAGGCCGCAGCCCTGCAAAAGCGCATCGGCAAAAGCCCTGCTCCGGCCAAGGCCACGCCCGCCCCGGAGCCGGCCCCGGACCCGACGCCCGCGCGCGGCGGCGAAAAGGCCATGCTCCTTGAGGTGCGGCCCAAGAACAACGGCGCAAACGCCCGCATCGTCCTCGACCTCGACTCTCGCGTGAAGTACCGCTACCAACTGCTCGAACACGCCGGGGGCAAAAGCAGCGCAGGGCGCATCTACGTCGATCTGCTGGGCGCGCGGCCCAGGCCCGGCCTGTCCGAAGAGGTGCAAGTGACCGGCGGCATTCTGCGGCACATCCGCGTGGCCCCAAAAGATGCCGACGCCACCCGCGTGGTCCTCGACTTCACCGACCTGAAAGACTATCGCGTCACTGTGCTGGATGCCCCTTTCCGCCTTGTGGTCGACGCCTTCAGCACAGCGGATGGCAAGGCCAACACGCCCGCGCCCGTTTCCGCCCCGGCACCGGCCGAGGAAGCGCCCGCCTTCACCGCGCCCAAGGGCAGCCGCAAGAAAATGGCCGAGAACCTCGTGGAGCAACTGGGCCTCACCGTGCGCACCATCATGGTCGACGCCGGGCACGGCGGCAAAGACCCCGGAGCGCGCGGCTACGGCCTGATGGAAAAAGACGTGAACCTGCGCATGGCCCTGATCCTGGGCAAGATCCTCAAGGAACGCGGCTTCCGGGTCATCTACACGCGCACCACCGACGACTTCCTGGCCCTGGAGGAACGCACTTCCCTGGCCAACGCCAAGAAGGTCGACCTGTTCGTGTCCATCCACTGCAACGCCCACACCGACCCCTCCATGAACGGCCTGGAGACCTACAGCCTGAACCTGGCGCGCACGCCAGACGCCGTGCGCGTGGCCGCGCGCGAGAACTCCGTGTCCGACAAGAACATCAGCGACCTGCAGATGATCCTCACCGACCTGATGCTGACCTCCAAGATCAAGGAAAGCGTCGATCTCGCCCGCGTCGTGCACCGCCAAGGCCTCTCCGCCATCCGCAGCAAGTGGACCGTTGCGGACCACGGCAACCGCGAAGCGCCCTTCTACGTGCTCATGGGCGCCAAAATGCCCTCCGCCCTGCTTGAGATCGGGTACATCACCAACAAGACCGAAGCCGCGCGCCTCAAGACCGACGCCTACCTGAAGATCCTCGCCAACGGCATCGCCGACGGCATAGGCGAGTACAAGCAGCAGATCGAACGCTACACCAGCAAATAAAACGCGCGCCAGACGCCTCCCCGGCCCTGCGAGGCCCTGCAAATGAGGTCGCAAGGGGCGCTGCCCCTTGACCCCGCCAGAGGGCACAAGGCCCTCTGGACTCCCTGTGGCCGCGTGTCTTCGCCCGTCGCCAAGGCTCCGGGCAAAGACACGCGGCAGAGGTGCCCAAAGGACGCGTCTCCAGCGCCATCTCTAACAAAATCCTCCTCCTCATCCCTCCACCCAGGCGATTCGGCCCTGCCCTGCCCCCAAAGCAGAAGGCCCGGAGCGCTTTGCGCTCCGGGCCTTCTGCTTTGGCCTGCGGGTCCAGGGGGTGCATACCCCCTGGC
>NZ_DATMYK010000136.1:0-13757 GCF_035560995.1 Humidesulfovibrio sp.
GTGTTCGAGGGCGTGGACTTCACCCTGCACGCGGGCCAACGCATCGGGCTCTTCGGCCCCAACGGCTGCGGCAAGACCACCCTGCTTTCCGTGATGATGGGCCTTTTGCCCGCAAACGGGGGCGAGGTGCTCTTCGAGGACCGTCCCATGCACAGCGAGGCGGACTTCGGTTTGCTGCGGCGCGGCATCGGCCTGCTGCTGCAGAACGCGGACGACCAGATCCTTTTTCCCACCGTGCTCGACGACGTGGCCTTCGGCCCGCTGAACCTTGGCTTTTCGCCCGCCGAGGCCGCGGACGAGGCGCGCGCAGCCCTGGCCTTCGTGGGACTCACGGACTTCGAAGACCGGCTGACGCACCGGCTCTCCGGCGGAGAAAAAAAACTCGTCACCCTGGCCGGGGTGCTGGCCATGCGGCCCAAGGCCCTGCTCCTGGACGAGCCGACGAGCAGCCTGGACCCGTCAACGCGCCACAGGCTCATCCACATTCTGGAGCACCTGGACGCGGCCGTGCTCACGGTTTCGCACGACTGGGACTTCCTGAACCTCGTGTCCGACACCTTCTTCACCATCGACGGCACAAGGCTGGTGCGCGAGGCCGCGGCCGAGCTGCACTGGCACGCCCACGCCCACCCGCACCCGGAACAGCCCCACTAGTTCCCGCCGCGAGTTGACAGCGCCTTTCCCCACAGGCTAAGGCCTTAAATGGCCGATTCATGTCGCTGATAACAAAAGCCAAAGGAATTCCCATGCGCCTCGTGACCCGTTCGGACTTCGATGGTCTTGTTTGCTCGGTGCTGCTCAAGGAGCTTGGGCTCATCGACGACTATCTCTTCGCCCATCCGAAGGACCTGCAGGACGGCCTCATCACGGTGACGGAGAACGACATCCTGGCCAACGTGCCCTACGTGCCCGGCTGCGGCATGTGGTTCGACCACCACACCAGCGAAATGACGCGCCTGGGCAAGGACCTTGTGTTCAAAGGCGCCAGCAAGGCCAACAAGAGCTGCGCCCGCGTCATCTGGGAATATTTCGACGGCGAGAAGAAACTGCCCAAGCACCTGCACGCCATGCTGGAGGCCGTGGACAAGGTGGACAGCGCCACCCTGACCCCGCAGGAGATCTCCGAGCCCAAAGGCTGGATTCTGCTCGGCTTCATCATGGACCCGCGCACGGGCCTGGGCCGGTTCAAGGACTTCCGCGTGAGCAATTACCAGCTCATGCTTGACATGATCGACTACTGCCGCACCATGAAGGCCGAGGAGATCCTGAAACTGCCCGATGTGGTTGAGCGTGTGGAGGTATACCATGAGCAGGTCCGCCTCTTTGTGGACATGCTGCGCAGGAACTCCACCGCGCACGAGAACCTCATCCTCACCGATCTGCGCGGCGAGGACCTCATTTACGCGGGCAACCGCTTCCTGGTGTACACCCTGTTCCTCAAGTGCAACATCAGCATGCAGGTCATGTGGGGCGTGCGCAAACAGAACGTGGTCATCACCGTGGGCCACAGCGTGCTGAAGCGCAACTGCAAGACCAACGTTGGCAGGCTGCTGCTGGAGTACGGCGGCGGCGGCCACGACAAGGTAGGCACCTGCCAGGTGCCCACGGAGCGCGCCGAGGAAGTCATCAAGGCTCTGGCCGCCAGCATCATCGCCGCAGGCTAGGGATTCCCCCTACAGAGCGGCCTACAAATCCGCCAGCACCCTCCGGATCTTCTCCGTATGGGAGTCGTAATACGCCGCCGCAAAGCTGCGCAGGGTCTTCTCGCAGGTCTTGGGCTCGGGCAAATCCGGCGCGCGCCACAGCTTCAGCGAGGCGAAGTCCAGAGGCACGAACTGCATGCCCTTGTCCAGACTCTCGGCCCCCAGGGCGTTGGTGATGGCCCCCTGTCCAGGCGCCTCCACGGTGCTGATGCTGCGGGCGTACTGCAGCACCGAGGACGCGGGCATGTCCGCGTTCAGCTTGGCGATGCGTTCGTTCAGGCTGCGCCCCAGGCGCTCCACCTGGGCGTAATGCAGGCTCATGCGCTTGCGGCCCTTGAGCTCCGGGTCGTCCTCGTACTCGCCCAGCATGTAGACTTGGCAGGCGTGGTGCACTTCCGCATAGGCCAGCTGCACGAGCTTCACATAACGCGTGGAAGGCAGAAGGGCGAAGGGCAGGCTGTCTGGCCGCCAGGTACGCGAGCCGGACTGCCCCTGGGCCTCAGGAAAGCAGGGGGGAAGGCCCAGGGCCGCGAACAGGGCGTCCTCGCCCTCTGGTCCCAGCAGCAGCGAGCGCAGAAAAAACACACGGGCGAAAACTTTTGCCGCCAGGGCGCGCAGTTCCTCGGCCCGCAACAGGAAGTCGTCGTGCTGGTCCTCCAGCGCCTTGCGCGCGCCAAAGAAGGTGCCCGCCATCTCGGAGAGCACTTCGCCTTCAAGGGCGACCGCCAGGGATTTATACCGGTCCACGCACGCCTCGCATGTTTCTTTGATCCATATTGACGGTACGCCAATCCCCCTTGCCGCGCAACGTGTTCACGCGCCAGGAAAAGCCAGGCGCCAAGCGCCTTGCCCCGCCCGGCACGACAATGTACTGTGCCAGCGCAGAAGAAATCCCCAAGCCTCAAGGAAATCCATGCAGCCTAAGACCCTGTGCTTTTTCAACACCAACGGCCCCTGGGGCGGCGGCGAGCACTGGCATTGCCAGAACGCCCTGCTCGCACGCGATCGGGGCTACCGCGTGTGCGTGGTGGCCAAGCAGGGCGGGGAGCTGGCGCGACGCCTGGCGGACGAGCCGGGCATCCGGCTGTTCACGCCGGACCTGGGCGGCATGTCCTTCCTGAATCCTCTGACCATGGCGGGCCTGGTGCACTTCTTCCGGCGCGAGGCCGTGGACGCCGTGCTGCTGTGCCTGCCGCGCGACGTGAAGGCCGGCGGCGTGGCGGCAAAGCTGGCGGGCGTACCCGACATCATCTACCGCCGGGGCATCGCCGTGCCTGTGCGCGACCGCTTTTTGAACCGCCTGCTCTTCGGCCGCGTGCTCACCAAGCTCATCGTCAATTCCGAGGAGACCCGGCGCTGCGTTTTGGCAGAGAATCCGCATCTCATCGCGCCGGAGCGCATCCACCTCATCTACAACGGCTTCGACACGGCTGAATTCGACGCGAGACCAAGCATGCCCCTTGTGCCGCGCAGGCCGGGCGAGCTGGTCATCGGCACCGCCGGGCGGCTCACCGAGCAGAAGGGGCAGCACCTGCTCCTTGA
Organism: Humidesulfovibrio sp.; assembly: GCF_035560995.1. Lineage (GTDB taxonomy): Bacteria > Desulfobacterota > Desulfovibrionia > Desulfovibrionales > Desulfovibrionaceae > Humidesulfovibrio. Next base: position 3,246 of record NZ_DATMYK010000136.1, read on the forward strand.
GGCCGCCGCGCTCTTGAAGGACACGGCCCCGCCCTTCCGGCTGCTCATCGCGGGCACGGGGGAGCTGGAGGCCGAACTGAGGGCCCAGACGACGCGCCTGGGGCTAGAGGACCGCGTGGAGTTCCTGGGCTTCGTGCAGGACATGAAGGCCTTCCACCAGAGTATCGACATCTTCGCCCTGCCCTCCCTGTGGGAAGGCTTCGGCTTCGTGCTGGCCGAAGCCATGACCATGCGCCTGCCCGTGGCGGCCTTCGCCGTCAGCAGCATCCCGGAAGTGGTGGAGCACGGCGTCACCGGTCTGCTGTGCGCGCCGGAAACGCACGCCCTGGCGCACAACCTGCGAGAGCTTCTGAATGATGCGACCTTGCGTGCACGCATGGGCGCCGCGGGCCGCGCGCGCGTGTTGGAACGCTTCGACCTGGTCCACGCCTTTGACGGAGTGGAGGCCTGTCTGCGGGCCTCCAGCGTCCGCAAAAGCTGACCTTTGCGGATTATTTCATGCTTCGTGATTTTTTCTGTGTCTTTTTGTTGACAAGCGAAGCAGAGCGGGGGTAGAAGGCCACCTCGCACGTCGGGATGTAGCGCAGCCTGGTAGCGCACCTGAATGGGGTTCAGGGGGCCGGAGGTTCAACTCCTCTCATCCCGACCACTCGACGAGCCAAGGGGTCACTGGAAACAGTGACCCCTTTTTCGTTGGCCTGGCGCGCCGGTCTGATTTAGCGACATGGCGCCAGCCCCAGGAGCCAGCGTCTGCGTGCCAGCTAGCCGCCGTTCAGGCGCTGGCGGATGCGGTCCACCACGGCGAGGGCGTTCACGGGCTTGTAGAAGATGTCCTCGTCCACCATGCCGAGCTTCTGAAGCGTTGGCGGCAGCAGAAAATCCACCGAACCCGTATGCACGATGAAGCGTCGGCACAGGCCCGTTGCCGCGGCTTCCTCAATGAAGCGCGCCCCGTTCATGCCCGGCAGGCGCAAGTCCACCACGCACAGGTCCATGGGACGCATGCGCAGCTGTTCCAGGGCTTCTTCACCGCTGCCGGCCCCTTGCAGCTCGAACTCGTCATACTCGCTCAGAAAATCAAGCAGCAGCTCACGCACCCGCTCCTCGTCGTCGATGACAAGAATCGTCCTTGAGGCTTCAGTCACTGTTCGCCTCCTCAACCTCGGCTGGCAATTCTATGTGGAAGGTCGTGCCCTGGCCCGGTGTGGAGCTTGCCCACATCTTGCCCCGATGCCCCTTGGTGATGATGAAATACGAAACCGCAAGGCCGAGCCCTGTACCCACTCCGGGCGGCTTGGTAGTGAAGAAGGGCTCGAAAATCTTGCCTAAAATGTCCTTGCTCATGCCTGGTCCATTATCTGAAACTTCCAACCGCACGCCACCGTCGACAGCCCGCAGCCTGATCTCTATCCTTGGTTTCGCAGGTGGCGCGTCGGCCATGGCCATGGCCTGGGCCGCGTTGCGCAGCAGGTTCAGCACCACCTGCTCAAGCTCCGTCTCCGTGCAGTTGCAGCGGGGCAACTCCGACTCGAGGTCCATAACCATCTCAATCCGCTTGAAGTCGTAGGCCTTTTTCAAGTCATAGTCCGAGGAGGCCAGAAACACCGCCTGTTCGATGATCCGGGGCAGATCACATACGCTGCGGCGTGACTCGCTGCGACGGCTGAAGTTGAGCATGTTTCGGATAATGCCCGAGGCGCGCAGGGCCGCGCTCTGGATGTCCTCCAGAAACACATCAAGTTTGCGCTGCTTCAGGTATTGCTGCAAAAGCCCCATGTCGAGACCGAGCGCGGCGGCGGTCTCCTGGTTCTTCCTCTGCTCCGGGCTGGTGCGCTGGATGAGGTTCTGCACGGCCTGGTGCACGATGCCCAAGGGGTTGTTGATCTCGTGGGCGATGCCTGCGGCCAGGCTGCCTATGGACATCATCTTCTCCGACTGGATGAGCAACTCCTGCATTCTGCGCTGCTCGGTGATGTCGTGGATGACGCTGATGTAGCAATGCTCTCCGGAGACGGTCACCTCGCGCGAGGAATTGACCACCCGCCGCAGTTCCCCGTCCTTGCGGCACAGCAGCATCTCGAAATTCAGCACCGAACCTTCCGCCTCGAGCCGCTGCCGGAACTCCGCGCGCACGCTCGGCTCGCCCCAGACGATGAGGCTCGTGATCGGCTGTCCGAGGGAATCCTCACGCCGCTGGCCGGTCACTGTCTCAAAGGCTGCGTTGGCGTCGATGAGGACGTTGTCGGACACGCGGATGAAGAAAATGCACTCTGGGGCCATCTCAAAAATGCGCGAGAACTTCTCCTCGCTCTGGCGCAGGCGTTCTTCCGCCATCTTGCGCTCCGAGATGTCCACGATGATGCCGATGAGTCCGCCTGCGCCGCCATCTGCCTGCCGGAAGCCGGAAACCGAATAGAGGGTGTCATGGATCTTGCCGTCCGCAAAGGGAATGGCCATCTCCCGGTGCACCTGGCGGTCCTCCGCGATGACGGCCTCGTCCTCGGCCTGGTACAGCAGGCGATCTTCCAGAGGGAGGTATTCCAAATCCACCACCCGCTTGCCAATGAGCTCCGCGCGCCGGACGCCGAAGCAATCCTCGTAGGCGCGGTTGAAGCCGAGAAAGCGCGAATCCCGACCTTTATAGAACATTGCATAAGGTATGGTCTCGAGTAGCGCTTCCTGAAAGGCCAGTTGGTCGGCCAGGCGCAGTTCCAGAGACTTGCGCTCGGTGATGTCGCGGAACATCCAGATGCGGCCGTAGGACTTGCCGTCGTCTCCCAGCACGGGCGCGGTGTAGCGGTCCAGTTGCATCCCGTTCGAGAAGCCGATCTCATCGCGTCCAATCATGCGCGGGTCCTGGTACAAGCGCTCCACCGAACCGAGAAAATCCTCTTTCCGGCTGACCTGGGCGGACACATATTCCAGAACCGGGACGTCGTCGGCCGCATCCAGCAGGGCTCGCGGCACCTTGAACAGCTCGGCGAAGCGCCGGTTGGCCAGCAGAATCCGGCGCTGATCGTCCACCACCAGCAAACCGTCCAGGGTCGCGTCCACCATGGCTTCCAGCATGGCCGTCTTTTCGCGCAGGCTGGCTTCCGCACGGCGGATCTCGGAAATGTCACGCCCTTCGGCGATAAGGATCTTTACGGAGCCATCGGCCTCTATGAGCGGCGACAGGGAAAAATCCATCTGTACTCGCCGGCACTCGGCATCAAGGCTGACGACCTCGCGTCGGACCACCCCCCCGGCCAGCACAGTGACCAGATCCGCCCGCAGGAGTCTTTCCGCCTCATCGCGGTCTGGCCACCAGTGGCAGTCCCAGAATGTCCGCCCCAGCATCTCCGGCAGGCTGCAGCCGGAAAAGGCCAGGGCGTTCTTGTTGATCTGCACGATGCGCCCGCCGGTATCCAGCAGAGTGCATAGCTGAAAGGTCTGGTCAAAGGCTGCCTTGGCCATGTGCTCACTGCGGCGCAGTTCCTCCTGCACATCCTTGAGCTTCTGAATGTCCAGGTTCAGCCCGATGATTCGGCTCGGCCTGCCCGAGCCATCCCAAGCCACAGCACGGCCCTTGCCGAGCACCCAGCGCCACGTGCCGTCCGCATGTCGCATGCGGAACTCGGCCTCGTACAGTCCGTGTCCGTCCGACTCGCAATAGGCGGTGATGGCCTGCGAGGCTCCGGCCAGATCATCCGGGTGCAGAAGCCCCTTCCAGGCGTCCAGGGTGTTTTCCACGGAACCCGGCCTTCTGCCGAGCATGGCGAACCACTGGTTGGTGTAATAGTGCGCGCCCGTGATCGGATACAGTTCCCAAACCCCGCCCTTGGTGGCGTCCAGGGCGAGTTCAAGGCGTTCAGTCTGCTCCTGCAGCTCACGTTGGGCCGCGCCCAGGCTGCGGACCTTCTCGTCCAACCTGCGTTTGAGGAGATAACTGATGCCGGCCAAGCATATGAGCAGCAGCACGACGAAGCTCGCCGCAAGCTTCAGCAGGTTCAGGTTCTCGCGACTCATCCCCCCCTGCCCGCCAAGGGGCATCCAACTCTTGCGGGAGGCCTCGATGTCCGCTGGCGGAATGGCGGCCAGGGCCTTGCGCACAGCACTTAGAAGCAGGGGATATTTGCGGCTTACGCAAATGCCGAGGGGGAACACGGCGTCCAGGCTGCCCGCCACGCGCAGGTTCGTCAAACCGTCACGGTCAATGTAGTAGGAGGAGGTGGCAAGGTTGTCCACAAAGGCATCCGCCACGCCGAAAGACACGTCGCGCAGGCCTTCTCGCACGCTGCCCACCGGCACGACAGTGAACTGCCCATCTCCGTGCCGCCGCACGTAGCTCTCTGTCATGTAGCCGGAAACGACCGCAACGCGTCGGCCCTTGAGGCTCGTCCAGTCGACGGGCCCGCCATCGAAGCTCTTGGCGGTAGTGATGATGGCCATGGGGAGAGTTATGTACGGTGCCGTGCAGGCGGCATAGGACTCGCGCTCGGGCGTGCTGGCCATCCCGGCGTTCAGGTACGCTTTCCCGCTTTCCAGATCCCTGAGGAACGCGTTCCAATCATTGGTCGGGGCTTTCCTGAAGGTTACGCCGAGCAAGATCTCAAGCTTGGCAACGATATCCGCGCCCATGCCCGCGTAACGGCCTTCGTCATCCAGGAATTCGATGGGCGGGAACGAGGCGTCATAGGTGAGGGCGATGGAGTCGCGGTGCGCATCCAGCCACTGTCTTTCTTCCGGGCTAAGCTCCAGGATTGGCGCCGCCAGCCCCCTTCCTACGCCACCGGCCAGGGTACACAGGGCAAGAAGCAGCGCAATAAGTGTGCGTCTCAAGCGGGCCTCCCTGTACGTCTCGTGCGGAGTTGCCGCGATGCTACCCGACATCCTCGGTACGTACAAGAGGCGGCACATGATGCATAAGAACGGCTCACTCGACCCCGATGTCCTCGTTCCAAACCTCCGGCCGCGCCGCGATGAATCCGCCAAGCAGTTCGCGGCAGGCGGCGCTCTTCATGTCCACCACCTTCACGCCGTTGCGCCGCAGCCAAGCCACACCGCCCTGGAATGTTTCGCTCTCGCCCACCACCACGGTGCCGATGCCGAACTGCCGCACCAGGCCGGAGCAGTACCAGCACGGGGCCAGGGTGGTGACCATTATGGTGTCGCGGTAGCTCGTTCTGCGGCCAGCGGCGCGGAAGGCTGCGGTTTCCGCATGGATCGCCGGGTCATTGTCCTGCACGCGGCGGTTGTGGCCGCGGCCCAGCAGCACGCCTGCGGAATCGAACAAGGCCGCGCCGATGGGCACGCCGCCCTCGGACAGCCCTTTGCGGGCTTCTTCAAGCGCCACTTCAAGCATGCGTACATATTCTTTCCGGACCATGGGTGCTCCCAGCATCAGGTTTTACCGTTACTTGCCTGGATTTGAATCGACTTATGCCACAGGTTAGCATTCACTTCCCGACCTTGCAACATAACCCGAAACTTTCAGGCATCATTGCTTTTGACAGACCCCGCCTGACGCATATATGGTTCGGGACTACTGAATAATCACCTCCGGCCTTTCCGGGGGAGTCAAGGAGCGCGCCATGGAGCAGTTTCCCAGAGTCCACAGACTTCCGCCGTACGTGTTCGCCCAGGTCAACGAGCTGAAAATGAAGATGCGCCATCAGGGCGCAGACATCGTCGACCTCGGCATGGGCAACCCGGACCTGCCCACTCCCCAGCACATCGTGGAAAAGCTCATGGAGGCTTCGCAGAAGTCCACCAACCACCGCTACAGCGCATCCAAGGGCATCAAGGGCCTCCGCCTCGCCATCGCCAACTGGTACCTGCGCCGCTTCGGCGTCGAGCTGGACCACGACCAGGAGGTCGTCGTCACCATGGGCGCCAAGGAAGGCCTGGCGCACCTCGCGCTGGTCATGCTCTCCCCCGGCGACGTGGTCTTCGCGCCGGATCCCTCCTACCCCATCCACCCCTATGCGGCCATCATCGCCGGTGCGGACGTGCGCCGCATTCCCATGGGCAAGGGACGCGACTTCCTTGAGGATCTCCAGATCGCCGTAAAGCAGACCTGGCCCAAGCCCAAGCTCCTGGTGGTGAACTATCCCCACAACCCGACGACCATCTGCGCGGACGTGGACTATTTCCAGAAGATCGTGGACTTCGCCAAAGAAAACGGCATGTACGTCATCAACGACCTGGCGTACGCGGACTTCACCTACGACGGTTACGTGGCCCCCAGCTTCCTGCAGGCCAAGGGCGCCAAGGATGTGGCCGTCGAGTTCTTCTCCCTGACCAAGAGCTATTCCATGGCCGGCTGGCGCGTGGGCTTCTGCGTGGGCAACCGCGACATGGTCCAGGCCCTGACGCGCATCAAGAGCTATCTGGACTACGGCATCTTCCAGCCCATCCAGATCGCTGCCTGCACGGCCTTGAACGGCCCGCAGGAATGCGTGCGCGAGATCATGGACGTGCACCAGGACCGCCGCGACGCCCTCATCGAGGGCCTTTCCCGCGCGGGCTGGGAAGTGGAGCCGCCCAAGGCCACCATGTTCGTCTGGGCCGAAATCCCCGACGAATTCAAGCACCTGGGCAGCGTGGAATTCTCCAAGCTGCTGCTGCGCGAGGCCGAGGTGGCCGTTTCGCCGGGCCTTGGCTTCGGCAATTATGGCGACGACCACGTGCGCTTCGCCCTGGTGGAAAACCGCCACCGCATCAACCAGGCCACGAGAAACCTGAAGAAGTTCTTCGGAAAATAAGGATAACGAATGAATACGCTGCGCCTCGGACTCGCCGGATTCGGCACGGTCGGCTCAGGGCTCGCCCAGATTCTGCACGAAAACCGCGAGATCATCCTCGCCCGCACGGGGCGCGCTGTCGCCATCACCACCGTGCTCGTGCGCGATCTGACCAAGAAGCGCGCCGTGGCCACCGGACCCGAGGTGCGCTTCACCGCCAACCCGGACGACCTGCTTTCGTCCGAGGTGGACGTCGTGGTGGAGCTCATGGGCGGGGTCGACCTGGCCCGTGAGCTCATCACCCGCGCGCTGAACGCGGGCAAACACGTGGTGACGGCCAACAAGCACCTGCTGGCCCTGCACGGGCCGGAGCTCTCCGCCCTGGCGGCCGAGAAAGGCCTGGGCCTGTTCTACGAGGCCAGCGTGGCCGGAGGCGTGCCCATTGTGCAGGCCCTGCGCGAGAGCCTGGGAGCCAACCGCATCGAGCGGCTCACGGGCATAATGAACGGCACGGCCAACTACATCCTCTCCGAGATGACCACAAACCATCTGGAGTTCGAGACGGCCCTGAAGCAGGCCCAGGAACTGGGCTATGCCGAGGCCGACCCGACCTTCGACATCGAGGGCTTCGACACCGCGCACAAGCTCGTGGTGCTCATCCGCCTAGCCTACGGGCGGGACTTCCCGCTCTCCAGCCTGCCGGTGCGCGGCATCACCCAGGTGACGGGGCTCGACATCGAGTTCGCCCGCGAGTTCGGCTACCGCATCAAGCTGCTGGCCCAGGCGAGAGAGGTGGACGGCAAGATCGCGGCCAGCGTGGAGCCCACCCTGGTGAACCACAAGTTCCTGCTGGCGCGCGTGGGCGGCAACTACAATGCCGTGCGCGTGGAAGGCAACGCGGTTGGGCCCATCATGCTGCACGGCCAGGGCGCTGGCTCGCTGCCCACGGGCAGCGCGGTCATGGCCGATGTCATGGCCCTGTGCCGGGGCCTGAACAGCCCCTGCGCCAGCTTCGACAACACCGGCTTCGGCAACAAGCCCCTGCCCCCGGCGGACATCCTGCCCTCCTCGGAATGCGTGTCCCTGCACTACTTCCGCTTCTCGGTGACGGACCGGCCGGGCGTGCTGGCGGCCATCGCCAAGACCATGGCCGAGCACGGCATCTCCATCGCCCAGGCGGTGCAGAAGGGCGACCACAAGGCCCCGGAAGTGGCCATCGTGTTCCTGACGCACGAGGCCAAGGCCAGCGCCGTGGCCGAAACCATCCGCGCCATCGACGCCATGCCCTTCACCGTGCGGCCCACGGTGCACCTTCCCATCCTGTAGCCAAAGCGGCCCACGCGCACACGCAGGCGGACACAGCATGAAGCTTCTTTTCCTCATCGCCGACGGCATGGGCGGCTGGGCGGGCGAGCATCCGGGCGGCAAGACCTGTCTGGAGGCCGCGGCCACGCCCCTCATGGACGAAATGGCCAGAACCGGCACCGTGGGCACCTGCCAGACCGTGCCCGAAGGCATGGCCCCGGGCTCGGACGTGGCCAACATGTCGCTGCTGGGCTTCAATCCGGCCAAGCACCACACCGGGCGCGGGCCCATAGAGGCGGCGGCCCAGGGGCTCAGCCTCGATCCCGACGACCTGGTGTGGCGCATGAACCTGGTGAACCTGACCGAGCTTTCGCCCCAGGGCGACATGCTCGACTATTCCTCCGGGCACATCACCACCGAGGTCTCGGCCCCGCTGGTGGCGGACCTGCAAGCCCACCTGGGCGACGAGACCTTCCAGTTCCACCCCGGCGTGCAGTACCGACACCTGCTGGTGCACAAGGGCGGCGCCAAGGAGGAAGAGGCGGACCTCAGGATCAACCCGCCCCACGACATCACCGGCAAGCCCATATACGCCGACATGCGCCAGTTCTCGCGCTCGGCCCGCATGTGGGATCTGCTGTTCCTGGCCGCAGAGCGCCTGGAGCGCACGGCCGGGCACACCAAGGCCAAGTCCATCTGGCCCTGGGGCCAAGGCCGCCCGCTCATCCTGCCTGCGTTCAAGGACGCCTTCGGCCTCGACGGCGCCGTGATCTCCGCCGTGGATCTGGTGCGCGGCCTGGGGCGCGCGGCGGGCATGGAGGTCATCCAGGTGCCGGGCGCCACAGGGCTCATCGACACCAACTATCAGGGCAAGGTGGATGCGGCGCTCAAGTATCTGGAGCGCGGCGACTTCGCCTTCGTGCATCTGGAAGGCCCGGACGAGTGCGGCCACGCGGGCAACGCCGCGGAAAAGGCCGAGGCCATCTCCCGCTTCGATGCGCGCGTGGTGGCCCCGCTTAAAAAGGCCCTGGCCGGACAGGATGTGGCCTTCGTGATCACCTGCGACCACTTTACGCCCATTGCCGAAAAGACGCACACGCCGGACGCGGTGCCCTTCCTGCTCTGGCGCGAGGGCGGCGAGGAGAATGGTCTGACGGCCTTCACCGAGGCCCAGGCGCGCGGCACCGGCCTGGTGGTCGAGACCGGGCATGAGCTCATGTCCTGGGTGCTGCACCAGCTGCGCTAGGCGCGCCCAAAGGAACATCCATGGACTTCCCCAAAGAGTTCCCGGCCAACGGCACCTGGTACGCGCACCGCGTGTCCTATGGCGAGACAGACGCCATGGGCGTGCTCTACTATGGTGAATACCTGCACATTTTCGAGCGTGCGCGCGGCCAGTTCCTGCGCGAGCGCGGCATGGGCTACAACCTCGTGGAGGAGCGCGGCATCCTTTTGCCCGTACGCGAGGCCTGGTGCCGCTACCGCGTGCCCGCCCGCTACGACGACCTGCTCTGGGTGCACTGCGGCGTGGCCGAATGGCGCAGGGCCAGCATGCTCATCGTGTACGAGTTTTGGAACGAGGACAAATCAAAGCTCACCGCCCAGGGCTACACCGAGCACCCCATGGTGAACCCGCAGGGCAAGCCCGTGGCCGTGCCGGGCTGGTTCCGTGAAGTGTGCGAAAACGCGCCGAACATGGAACCCGGCGCCGCATCCAACCGCCCGGAAGGACAGCAGTAAGCACTCCCCCGCTTCATTTTCCTTGCCCCTCCCTGTATGCAGGCGTATGTGAACTCCCGCCACATCAGCAGGAGTTCCCTCAGTGTTCACCGACACGCATACCCATGTCTTTCATCCCAAAATAGCCGAAAAGGCCATCGCCCAGCTGCACAGCCACTACGGCATCCACCCGCAGGGCACCGGCGTGCTGGATGATCTCCTCGCCCGCGCCGACAACGCTGGCATTGGACGCGTGGTGGTGCACACCGCCGCCACAGATCCCTCGCAGGTCATCCCGGCCAACAACTGGGCCATGGACATGGAGCGCCAGTCAACACGCGTCACGGCCTTCGGCACCCTGCACCCGGACTACGCCGAGCCTGAGAAGGAGCTTGCGCGCCTGCGCAAGGCGGGCATTACTGGGCTCAAATTCCATCCTGATTTCCAGGGCTTTTTCCTCGACGCCCCCAAGTTCTACGCCCTCATGGAGATCATCGGCGACGACTGGACGCTCATGATCCACGTGGGCGACACCCTGCCGCCGGAAAAGAATCCTTCCTGCCCGCTGAAGATGGCCAAACTGCGCCACGCCTTCCCCGGCCCCAGGCTCATCGCGGCACATCTGGGCGGCTTCAGCCACTGGAAGTTCGCCGTGGAGCATCTGGCCGGGCTGGACGTTTTCTTCGACACCTCAAGCTCCCTGTCCTTCATCGACGACGACACCCTGCGCGAACTCATCGCCAAACACCCGGCCGAGCAACTG
>NZ_DATMYK010000137.1:0-11654 GCF_035560995.1 Humidesulfovibrio sp.
GCTGCTGCACCGGCGCGGGCAGACCCCGCCGGACCTGCCCTTTGCCGCGTACCGCTGCGATGTGACCGACGCCGCGCAGGTGGCCGAAACCTTTGCGGTCATCCGCCGCGAGGTGGGGCCCATCCAGGGCGTTGTCCACGCCGCCGGAGTGGCGGGCGAGGGCTATCTGCTCTCCAAGACGCGGGAGGCCTACGAGGCGGTGCTGGCGCCCAAGGTGGCGGGAACCTGGAACCTGCACCGGGCCACCCTGGGCGACGCTCTACGCTTCTTCGTGCTGGCCTCGTCCCGCACTTCCCTGGCCGGGGCCCCTGGGCAGGCCGACTACACTGCGGCCAACGCCTTTCTGAACGCCTTTGCCCGGCATCGCCGAGAGCTTGGGCTGCCCGCCCTGTCCCTGTGCTGGAACACCTGGTCGGGCGTGGGCATGGCCGCGCGCCTGGGCGCGGACCAGGGCGGCCCCACGCTTGCGCCGGGGCAGGCCTTTGGCGTGCTGACGGCGGCGCTGGGTTGCGGGGCTGGTCTGGCCGTGGTGGCCATGCCGGGCGAGGAAGAAGCCTGGCGCGCGCGCGCGGCCGTTCCCGCATCGGAGACAGTGCCCCAGGGCGCGTCCGCGCAAGCGGCCCCGGAGGCCGTCGAAGCCGAACTGCTGGAAATCTTTCGGGACAGCCTGGGCTACGACGCGGAGCTGACGGGCGAGGACGACTTCTTTGAACTGGGCGGCGATTCCATCGCCGCGACCCGCATCGTCAGCCGCATCGACAAGGAGCTGGGCCTCAAGGCCAGCGTCATGGACCTGCTGGAGGCCGACACTCTGGGCGGCTTCATGGCCCGTCTGCTGGCCGATCGCGCCAAGGCCGCGCCCGCCGGGCGGGACTTCGAGCCCGCGCCCGCGCGGGACAAGTACCCGGTGGGGCGCGAGCAGCTGTCCATCCTCTATGCGGACATCCTTGGCGGCGGGGGGCTTGGGTTCAATCTTCCGGCCTTCCTCAAACTCCCGCGCGACCTGGACAAGGCGCGGCTCGAGCAGGCCGTGGCGGAATTGGTCAGGCGGCACGAGGTGCTGCGCACGACCTTCTGCGACCTGGAGGCCGAGCACCCGAACATGGTCATCCACCCCTTTGCCGGGTTCGCGCTGGAGGAGGTCCGCCTGCCGGACCTTGCGCACAAGGACGCGCTCATCACCCCCTTCGACATCCGGCGCGAGGGCGGTTTCCGCGTCAAGCTGCTGGTGACGGACGCGGGCGAGAACGTCCTGTTCTACGATGTGCACCACGCCCTGGCGGACGGCAGGACCATCTCCCTGCTCAATTCCGAACTCTACAGGCTCTACCACGGGCTGCCGCTGGAGCCCGTGGGCGCGCAGCAGAAGGATCTGGCCTGGCTGCAGTTCACGCGCTCCGACGCCGCGGACCGGGAATACTGGCTGCCGCGTTTCCAGGGCCCGCTGCCGAGGCTCGATCTGCCCGCGGAGCATGCCCGGCCGGAGGTCTTCACCAACCGGGGCGGCATGCACGAGTTCGAGCTGCCGGAGGCGCTGGTGGCGGGCGTGAAGAACCTGGCCCGGCGCGAGGGCGCGACCAACTACCACATCGTGCTGGCGGCGTGGGCGCTGCTGGCCCATGCATACACCGGGGCCAAGGATCTCGTCCTGGCCATCACGGTGGACAGCCGGGGCGGGCACCTGAACACGGCGGGCATGCTGGCCTCGCTTCTGCCCCTGCGCCTGGCCGTGGAGGGGGCGCAGCCCCTGAGGGCGCTGCTCAAGGAAGTCCAGAAGACCAGCAACGAGGCGCTGCGGCACAGCGGCTACATCCTGAACAACCTCCTGGCCGACCTGCGGCCCCCGGCCTGCCTGGACCGCTCTCCGCTGTCCGAGGTCATCCTCTCGTACATGAACTTCGAGTTCGCCGCTGGTGAGGCGCAGGGACCGCAGCTCTTCGAGACGCTGCGCTTCGGCAAGCAGGCCAGCAAGACGGACTTGTCCATCTTCGGCAGCGACACGGGGAGCCGCATCAGCTTCGCCCTGGAGTACTATGCGGACCTGTTCAGCCACGCCGACATCGTGCGCATGGCCGAGGACTTCACGCGCATCCTGGAGCTCATGGCCGAGGGCAGCCCGGCCGAGCCCGTGCCCTTCACCTGCGCTCCCCCGGCCCGCCGCGAATCCGCCGCGGCCACGCGCGCGCTGGGCGGAGAATTGAGCCAAGGCATAGAGCGCCTGGCTGCGGCCAAGGGCGTCAGCGCGTCCACTGTGCTGCTGGCGACCTTTGCGGCGCTCTACAGCCGCGTGGCCTCGCGGCATGAATTCGTGGTGGACGTGGCGGGCCATGGACCGGTGCGCTTCAACATCGACGACGAAACGGAGTTCGACGATCTGCTGCGCCGGACGGACGCCAGCCTGGCCGCTGCCTTGCCGCCAGACGGCGCGCGCGCTCTGGAGCATCCGGCCGGGCCGGACGGCGCCGGGAGCCTGCGCCTGGCCTTTGCCTGGGGCGCGGCCCCAGGGCTCGACGCCGGGCACGGCCTTGCGTGCGGCGTGCAGGAGCACGCGGGCGGCGTCAGCATACACTTCGTTCACGACACACAGGTTCTCGCCCCGGAAACCGCCGCGGCCTGGCTGAGCTATTACGTCCAATTCCTGAATGCTGCAGCCAAGGAAAGCGCATGATGAAAATCTCCGACTTCACGTTCGGCGCCCCGGACCCGTCGGCCGCCGGTCTGGCCACCGGTCTGGCCGATGCGCAAACCGTTGAAGAGCTGTTCCGCGCCGTGGTCGACGCCGACCCGGAGGCCGTGGCCTTGACCGATGACTCCGTGTCGCTGACCTTCGCGCAGCTGGATGAGATGTCCGCGGCCATAGCGGGCTTCATCCTGGACCGGGGCTACGGCGCGGAGGCCGCGGTGGCCGTGCTGTGCAGAAGGGGGGCGCCGTACCTCGCGGCGGCCCTTGGCGCGTTGCGCGCCGGGGCGGTGTACCTGCCGGTGGAGCGTGAACTCTCCCTGGCCCGGCAGGAGTATCTGCTGCGGCCCGCCCGGCTCATCATCACCGACCGCCACGGCCTGCGCGACGCCGAGTACCTGCGCTACAGGAATCCCGGCATCCAACACATCCTGTGCCTGGACGCGCCGGAGAGCGGCGAGGCGCTGGAAAAAGGCGGCGAGCTTGCCAGCACGGCCTATTGGGAGGCCGTGACCCAGGCCGGGGCCGACCTGGGCTGGCGCAGCTGGTTCGACGCCAAGCCCCTGCCGGAAGCCGCCCTGGCGGGCATGGCGGAAGGCATCCTGGCCAAGACGGGCTTCCGGGCCGGGGGCCGCGTGCTGGACATCGGCAGCGGCTCCGGCGTGGTGGCCCGGACCCTGGCCGGGGCTGCCGGGCGCTATGTTGCGGTGGAACTGGCGCGCAACGAGCTGGACCGGGTGGAAGGCCTGGCCGGGCATGGGGATGCCGGCGCCGAGATGCGGCTGCACCAGATGGAGGCCGTGGACATCTGTTTCCTGGCGGGCGAGCAATTCGACCTCATTTGCCTGAACGGGGTGGCGGAGAATTTTCCGGGCTACAATTACCTGCGGCGCGTGCTGGACCACGCGGCGGCCCTGCTTGCCGAGGGCGGGACGCTGTTCGTGGGCGCGGTGCCGGATCTGGAACGCAAGGACGAATTCCGGGCGGCTCTTTTGGAGCATGCGCGCGGCACCGGCGAGAACGCGGGCCTTCTCCGGCTGGACGCCGGGGCGGAGCTGTTCGTGCCCGCGCGTTTCTTTACCGATTGGGCGGCGCAGAGCCCCGTGCCGATGGAGGTTTCCCTCTCCTGGCCTGCGGCGGAGCAGCCCGCGCCTTCCGGCCACCGCTACGACGTGGTGATACGCAAGGCCCGGCAGGCCCCGGCTTCCGTGGCGCGGTCCCGCTTCGGCCTGGCGGACGCGCGGGCGCTGCCCCGGAAGCGGCTGCCCGTGTGCGCGCCAGATCAGGCCGCGTACATCGTGTACACCAGCGGCTCCACCGGCAGGCCAAAGGGGGTGGTGGTGGAGCACCGCAACCTCATGCACATCCTGCGGGCCCTGCGGGAATTCTCGGACGGTTGCCGGAGCGTGGGGCTGGTGGCTCCCCTGTCCTTCGACGCGTCCATCCAGCAGCTGGCGGTTTCCCTGTTCTGCGGCAAGCCGCTGCACGTCATGTCCGACGCGGCCCGCAAGAGTCCGGAGCAGTTCTGCGAGAGCGCGCGCAGGCATAAGATCGACCTGTGCGACATGACCCCGGCCTTCTTCAACGTGCTGGTGGACCACCTGTCCGAACGGCGGCAGGCGCTGCCTGTGGCCCGGCTGCTGCTGGCCGGGGAGGTGCTCCGGCCCGACACCATCCGCAAGCTGTACGCCATTCCCGGCAACGAGCGGGTGGTGCTCTTCAACGTGTACGGGCCCACGGAATGCACGGTGGACTCCAGCGCCTTCCGCATCGACCACGCCAACCACGCGGCATTCCCGGCCTACCCCATCGGCAGCCCTCTGGACGGGGTGGCCGTCACCATTCGGGACAGGGACGGGGCCGTGCTGCCGGAAGGCGAGCCGGGCGAGATATGGATTTCCGGGGCCGGGGTTTCGCGCGGGTACCTGAACGGAGAAAGCCCGGGAGCCTTTGCCCCGGCGGAGGGCCGCCCCTGCTACCGCACGGGCGACTATGGCTCCCTGCGCGCGGGGCTGCTGCATTATTCCGGGCGCGAGGACCAGCAGGTCAAGATACGCGGCAACCGCGTGGAGATCGGCGAGGTGGAGAAGGCCATCGCGGAGTTCCCGGGCGTCCGCCAGGTGGTGGTGGTGGCCGATACCTTCCGGGCGGAAGAGGGCCGCAGCCTGGCGGCCTATGTGGTCGGCCGTGTGGACGCCGCCGCCCTGCGCGGCTACCTGGAGCAGCTTCTGCCCGCCTACTGCGTGCCCGCCTACTTTGTGCCCATGGTGGAGCTGCCCCTGTCCATCAACCGCAAGGTGGACAAGAAGGCGCTGCCCTCCCCCCTGGCCGGCAAGCAGACCGCCGGGGGCCGTGCGCCTGCGGGCGCTGTGGAGGAGCAGCTGGCCGGAATGTGGCAGCGCCTGCTCGGCCTTGAGGTGCGGGACGCCGAGGCCAGCTTCTTCGCCCTGGGCGGCAACAGCATCATGGCCATCCGCCTCGTGGCCATGATCGAGAAGGAACTGGGCGCGCACATTGCCGTGAACGAGCTGTTCACCAACGCGAGCATCGAGCGGCTCGCCGCGTTCATCGCGGGCAAGGCGGGCGCGCAGGAAGGTCCGGTGATCAAGCTGAGCCATTGCGAGGGGGGACGGACGGTGTTCTTGTTCCACCCCGTGGGCGGCAGCGTGTTCTGCTACAGCGATCTGGCCCAGGCGCTTTCCGGATCCTGCACGGTGTACGCGGTGGAGGCGGCGGGCTTCCGGGCGGAGCGCACGATGCTCAACACCGAACTGCACAGGGTGGAAGATCTGGCCGAGTACTACCTCGGGGAGATCCTCAAGACCGGGGCCGAGGACATCGTTTTCGGCGGGTGGAGCTTCGGCGGGCTGCTGGCCTACGAGGCCGCCTGCCGCCACGCGGCCATGGGCAGGCGGCCGGAAGGCGTGCTGATCCTGGATTCCGTGGCCGACAACAGCAAGGCCAGGAAAATGGCCGGCCTGGACGACATCGGCTTGCTCACGAGCATACTGGGCAACACCTTCGAGGAAGCGGTGCTGCGTTCGCTGCCGCGCCCGGAGAAGCTTACCTACCTCGTCCGCTGCGGCGAGAGCGCCGGCATGCTGCCCTCCGGGTTCAGTCCCGCGCAGATGGACAGCCTGCTTCGGACATACCGTGTCAACGCCCTCGCCGCCGCGCGCTACGACCGTCCCACGCCGTCGGACCTGAAGATTCTGTTCGTGCGTGCGCTGGACTTCGCGGACAACCCGCAAATCATCCCCGACGACGAGTACCAGGGCTGGAACCGCTTCCTCAAGGAAGAGAACATCGCCCTCAGGTGGACGGAAGGGACACACCAGAGTATGCTGTCTCCAGGCCTTGCGGGCAGCGTTGCCAAACATATACTGGAGCACCTCCGCCATGCGTAACACCATGCGTTTGCAGCTTTTCCTTCTCCTTCTGTCAACGTTCTGCCTGGCGCCGGCGGGCGCCCAGGCCCGCTTCGACGCGGCCAATGCGCAAGCGGTCATCACGGAACTGGGGCAAAAAGCGGCGGCCGAGCCCGGAATTCCCGGCCTGTCCATCGCCGTGCTGCAAAAGGGCGGCGACGAGCCCGTGACGGCGGCCTTCGGCACCGCCTGCGTGGAGAACGGCACGCCCATGACCCCGGAGACCCGGTTCAAGATCGCCTCGGTCACCAAGGTGTTCACCGCCGCCCTTGTCCACCGCCTCATCGAGGAGGGCAAGGTCGCCTACGACACGCCCATCGAGCGCTTTTTCCCCGGGTTCCCGAATGGCCGGGGCATCACCGTGCGCAACCTGCTGGAGCACAGCTCCGGCATAGTGGATATGCTGAGCCTGCCCGCCGTGCGCGAGAACATGACCAGGATCTGGTCCCCCGAAGTCCTCATCGCCATGGCCGGAGAGCAGCCCCTGCTGTTTCGCCCGGGCACGCAGCAGGCTTACAGCAACACCGGTTTCCTCATGCTGGCCGTCATCTGCGAGCGGATCGCCGGGCAGACGTATGGCGATCTGGTGCGGGGCATGTTCGTTGAGCGGCTGGGCATGAAGTCTCTGGTGGCGGGCGACGATAAAACCATAGTGCCCCACCTTTCCTGCGGCTACGCGACGGGGTCGGACGGGGGCCTGAGCCTGCCCATGATGGCGAGCCTGGCCGTGGCCAAGGGCACGGGAAATCTGGAGGCCGCCCCGCGTGACGTTGTGCGGCTGGTCAACCTGGACCGGGTGCTCAAAAAGAACGTGTTTGACACCGCGGAGCTGGAGCCCCTGGTGCTGCCGGGCGGGTGGAAGGCCCCCCCGGGCAAGGCGGAAAGCAACGTCAGGATCAGCCAGCTGGACGGCTGCGAGCTGTTTGTCATCGGGAGCCCGAAAATTACGCTGGTGGGCAAGCTCGGGTCGTTTCCCGGCTTCGGCACGGCGTATTTCTACGACCGCCAGACAAAGATCGCGGTGGTGGTCAGCGTCAACAACGAGCGGGCCATCTCCCGCGCCATCACGCTCGGGGCCGACATTCTGAGGGCCTTGCGCGGCGAAGGGCCGGGGGCCACGGCGCCGGCGCGGCCGTCCGGGGCGCGATGAATTGACCTTTTGCAGCGATTCGCATAACTTGTAGAGATTCGGCATGTTCCGGGCGGCCTGTGGCTTTCATCCACCCGGGCCCCGCCAAGCGCACCGCGATTTCCGTAGGACACGGCATGAATCTGCAGAACTCCCGCTTCATCACCATGCTGCGCCAGCAGGCCGGGCCCGATGCCCGCAGGATCGTGCTCGCCTGCCTGGGTGCGGGCCTCACCCAGGGCCTGACGGTGTTCAGCGTGCTTTCCGGCATCGACGAACTCTCCGGCGACGGCGTGTCGTTCCGTACTTTCGTGCTCTTCGTCTTGTGCATCTACGCCTTCTACCGCCTTTTCCACTACATCACGGGCAAGGCCGCGCAGCTGGCCCTGCGCGGGGTCATGGAGCAGCGCATCCGCCTGGCCGCGAAACTGCGCGGCATCCCCATGGAGCGCTTCGGCCGGATGCGCACGGAGCGCACCCAGGCGCTGCTGCTCGACGGGCAGGAGATGGTGGTGGAGGCCGCGCGCATGCTCATGGCCGCGGCGGCCAATTCGGTGATGATGGTGGTGGCCGTGGGCCGCATGTTCACCACGTCCTTTTTGGGCGCCTGCGGAGTCCTGGTCGTCATGGTCGCCGGACTGTGCACCTTCCTGTGGATCGTGCGCAGCGTCAACAGCCTCATGCTTCCGGCCCGGCAGGCGGAGATGGAGTTCGCCTCGGACCTGCGCGACCTGCAGGAAGGCTTCCAGCACCTGAAGCTGCACCTGGGCAAGACCGTGGACCTGTTCCAGCGTTGGCTGCTGCCGGGCCTGGACAGGGCCGCCGCCGCGCGCGACGCCACGGAGCAGCGGCACGCGCTGGGCATCTCCTTTTTCGCGGTGTTCCACCTGCTGATCCTTGGCCTCATCCTGTTTCTCATGCCGCGGCTGTTGTCCGTGGATGCGAAGTCCGTCACCACGCTGCTGGTGCTGGTCATGTTCTGCCTGAGCCCCATGATGAGCCTGGTGGGCTTTGTGCCCATGCTGGGCAAGGTGGAGATGGGCCTGGGCGAGCTGGCTGAACTGGAACGGCAGCTGGATGCGGAGATTGAGGCCAGCGAGAGCGGCCATGTGGAGGCGCTGTGGGCCGGGCCGGTGCCTGCGCCGCTGCCTTTTGAGAGCCTGAGCCTGCGCGATGTGCGCTTTGAGCACCGTGACGACGCGGGCGCGACGCTCTTTTCCATCTCCGTGCCGGAATTCGACCTGAACCGCGGCGAGATCGTCTTCCTCTGCGGCGGCAACGGTGCGGGCAAAACCACCTTCATGCGGGTGCTCAGCGGGCTGTACGCGCCCCAATCGGGCTCCGTGCTGGTGAACGGCCAGCCGCTGGAGGCCGTCGGCCTGGAGGTCTACCGCAACCTGTTCTCCGTCGTGCCCGCCGATTTCCACCTTTTCCGGCATGTTCTGGACCTGCGCTGCGGACCGGAGCGTGTGCGCGAGCTGCTGTCGCTGATGCGGCTTGAGGCGAAGGTCAAGGTCCAGGAGGACGGCTCCTTCTCGTCCAGCAATCTCTCCGCCGGTCAGCGCAAGCGCCTGGCCCTGGTGTGCGCCCTGCTGGAGGAACGCGACGTCTGCCTGTTCGATGAGGTCGCCGCGGATTTCGACCCCGAGTTCCGGCGCTTTTTCTATGAGGAGATGCTCCCCATGCTGCGCGGCGCAGGCAAAACCATTTTGGCTGTCTCGCACGACGACAGGTATTTTCCCTGTGCCGACAGGGTGATCCATATGGCGGATGGCGTTTTTGCCGCAGTAGCGGCAGGGCGGCAGGCGGGCTGATCGGCCCCCTGGGGCCGCCTCTTGCGGCCGCGTTGACCTTCCTTCTTGACGCATTGCGTGGAAGAACGTAATATATCGTACTAATCTGTTTATGAAAGTAATTTGCCCCACCCCGTACACAGTCGCCCACAACACCTGAGGAGGCAACGTGAACGCCAACGAGGAACTCGTCCCCACCGCCCAGACCGCCGAATCCGTCCATCCGGAGCAGGAAATCCCTGTCGTCGCCCAGTGCGAGATCGACGCGCTCATCCGCAAACGCGTTTACGGCGCCATGGCTCTGGGCTTGGCTCCTGTGGCCGTGCTTGATCTGGTCGGGCTGTTCGCCATCCAGGTCGAACTGGTGAACGCGCTGGCGAAGAAGTACGACGTGCCCTTCAGCAAGGACAAGGCCAAGAACATCATCGGCTCGCTGCTTGGCAGCGCCCTGCCCGTGGCCTTGGGACCTGCCGCCTTCAGCCTGCTCAAGCTCATTCCGCTCATCGGCATGACCGCCGGCGCGGCCACCATGACCATCATGGGCGGCGCGTCGACCTATGCCGTCGGCCGGGTGTTCAACCGCCACTTCGCCTCCGGCGGCACCCTGCTGGACATGGACGCCGGGAAGCTCAAGGAAAGTTTCCGCACGTACTACAACGACGGCAAGCAGTACGTGAAGGGATTGCGGAAGAAGTCCCCCGAGGCGCAGGGCGCCACCGAGGACGCGGCCACGGCGCAGAGCGCCAGCTAGCCGGGCGGGCTGCTCGCGCTAGGGAATGTTGCTTGGCCTGTCGCCTCCATTATGGGCGGGTGTCGGCGCATGGCGCCGCGACCGCGATGTTGCGCACCGCATTGCTGGCGTTCTGTCTGAGCGCCGGGGTCCTGGTCGAGGGCGCCCAGGCATGGCCGATGTCGCAGAAGGCATCACCCACGCCTCACATCGATGCGGCCTTGCAAAGCTATGCCCTGGTCGAAAGGGTCAAGCCCTCGCGCATCGGCGCGGAGGATTTCCGCAAGGTCATCCGCACCCGGGTGCAATGCTATGAGCAGGTGACCACGCCGCTGGAGCGAAAGAAGCCCTGCAACATCAGCTACGTGGAATCAATCATTCACGCCGCGCGCAAGAATATCAAATCCGTTCCGGATATCGGGCTGTTCATCCGCGATGTTCAGTACTGCCCCATCGTGTACAACATGTGCATCGGGGACATGAACTCGCGGGAGTATTGCATCGACTTCGAACGCAGATGCGTCGACAGGACGCTGGACAAATTCTGGAGAGGTACGCCTGAAAATGTCTCCCACGACTGAAGCGCAGGCAACTGACGGCACGTGGCGCAGTCGCGTCAAGCGGTGGCTCGCCGTCCGGCGCAACGGGCTTCTCGCGTATACGCTCGGCATGGCGATCCTGATCGCCTTGCTGTGGCCCTACGCGGTCGTCACCGTCCACTCCGGCGAGATCGGCGTGAAGTACTCTCCGCTGTTCGGCGGAACAGTGATGGACAGGACCTATTCCGAGGGCCTGCACCTGCTGTTCCCGTGGGATACGATCATCAGCTACAACACGCGCCTGCAGCATGAGGACATCAACATCCCGGTGCTCAGCCGCGGCGGTCTCTCGGTCGACATGAAGGTTTCCGTCTACTTCACCCCCATCGTGGAGCGCGTGGCCGAACTGCACAAGGACATCGGGCCGGACTATAAGGAAATGCTCATCCGGCCCATCGTGTCCTCCTCCATCCGCAACACCGTTGGCAGCTACTGGCCTGAAGACCTCTACACCACGGCGCCGCTCAAGCTGCAGGATGAGCTCATGGTGCAGGCCGTGGAGCAGATGGCCAGAAAGCCCGTCATCATCGACAGCATCGTGGTGCGGGGCATGTCTCTTCCGGAGCAGGTGAACCAGGCCATCGACCTGAAGTTCTCCGCGGAGCAGGAATACCTGCGCTACAAGTATGTGCTGCTCAAGGCCGGCGAGCAGATGAAGGAAAATTATCTCCGGGCCGAGAGCATCCGCATGTTCCAGGACATCGTCAACGGCGGCATGACGGACGCCTACCTCCGCTGGGCCGGCATCGAGGCCACCAAGGAACTCGCCGCGTCGAACAACTCCAAGTTCGTCATCATGGGCGGCCGCGACGGCCTGCCGGTGATTCTGAACATGGATTCGGACGGCAAGGGCGGAGCCCCAGCCAAGAAGGAGCGCGCTCCGTCGGGCGAGACCATCTCCAGCCACGACAGCGCCAAGCGGCTCCCCCGCGACAGTTCCGGCATGCCCGACTGGCAGGCCCTCAAGTCCCGCTTCGAGACGCTGCAGAACTCCATCCAGAAGATCACGCCCCGCGGCAGGAATTCCGAGGTGGGAGCGGGGCGCGAGACGAATCAACCGACCCAGGGGGCGCAATGAACCTGACGCTCATCCTTCTCATCTTCCTCTGCAGCCTTGTCATCGGCTTTTTTGGCCGCAAGAAGAAGCTCGGCTTCTGGGGATTTTTCTTCGCCAGCCTGATGCTTACGCCGGTTTTCGGATTGCTGCTTCTCGTCATCGCCGGTCCGGGAGCAGCTTACGAGGCCCAACGGCGCTGAGCCAAAAGTTCGCAAGCGTCTTGGCCCCTCTCTGGGGC
>NZ_DATMYK010000138.1:0-6781 GCF_035560995.1 Humidesulfovibrio sp.
TAGCCCCGCCGGGCCGTGCGCCCCGCCTCCCCCCCCGGAAAAGTCCGCCTAGAAGAACAGAAAGAAGCCGTTGGCGAAGAACACAAGGCCGAGCACGCCCACGGCCATGCCGCCGTACCACACGGGCTTGAGCTTCATGAGCGCCGCAACGGACGAGAGCAGGATGGCGATCTGCAAAAAGATGATCGCCATGCCGAAGGCCCCGGAATGCGCCTGGGCCTGGGCGATGGCCGCGTCGTAGCCTTCCGCCTGCTTCTTGATCTCCTCCTTCTGGATCTCGTACTTGTCGATTTTCGCCGCGTAGGCCTTGGTCCTGGCGGAAACGGCCTCGGCATAGGCCCCGCCGCCCTTGCCCGCGTTCATCAGGGCCAGGTCCAGGGAATCCTTCTGCAGCTCGTGCAGGTACTGCTTCATGTCCTTGGCCTGGTAGTAGGCCCACTGGTTGGTGGCCTTGGACTGGGAAAGCACCGCGCGTGTAGAGTGCTGCCCGCCCTTGAAGGTGGAAAGCGTTGCGCAGACCGCGAACACGATGGTGGTGACCGCCACGTAGCCCAGCCAGCCTTCTTTCTTTTCTTCCGCCATCTCCGGTTCCTCGTGAAAGGGTTGCAGGTTCGCCGCCGCGCTGCTCAGAACGCGGCGTCCATGGTTTCGATGATGCGCGCCGCCCGGTGGGCATAGGTGTGCTCCGCCAGGATGCGCTTTTGCGCCGCCCGGACGGTGCGCACGCGGCCCGCGGCATCGGCCAGCCAATGCCGGGCCTGCTCCGCCAAGTCCTCCGGGCCCTTGTAGCACGCCGCCTCCACACCGGACTCGAAGCATTGCGCCAGGGCCTCCGAGGCCTCGGTCAGCAGAAAGCCGCCGCACAGGGGCGCGTCGAAGACCCGCTGGTTGAGGGACGCGCGCGACTTGAGGCTGGTGATGTTCACGTTCACCGCCAGGGAGCGGTAGAAGGCCGCCAGCTCCGGCCCGTAAACCGGGCCCGGGCGCCAGGTGAAGCGCCCCGCCGCGCCGGGCCCCAGCATGCGCTCCCACAGGCGGCTTCCGGCGATGACCGGCCGAAGGGGCAGCAGGGCCCGCACGGCGCGCAGGCGGTGCAGGCGCGTGGCCTCCTGGCGCAGCAGCTCCAGGTGCAGGGCGCGGCCTTCCGGGTTGGCGGCGGCAATCTCTTCCCACAGCTCCGGCGCATGGCGGCGCAGGCAGGCCTCCGCGCCCAGGTCCGGCTCGGCCGCGAGCAGCGCCCCAAGCTCGCGGTAGCGGCGCAGAAAGGTAGCGGGAAAACGCCCGGCGCGCATGGTGCGGGCAAGGTTGGCCGCCCAGGTGCCCCCCACGAAGCCCACGCCGTGCGCGTCCTCTGTCGGATTGGTCGGGTTGGCCGGGGCGAACACGCCGGGGTCCGCGCCAAGGGGCAGGTATTGCGCGCGCGGCACCAGCCCCCCGTCCAGGGCCGCCACGGACTCCGGGTTCCAGGTGAAGACCATGAGCCGGGCATCGGGCGCGGCGGGCCGCTGCAAATAGGTTTCGTGATTGTCCACGAACCAGCTGGCCAGGGGCGCGCGGGCGGAGCGCAGCAGATCGAGCACGTGACCCTGGCCGTCCAGGCCCACGTGGTTCACGGTGAGGATGAAGCTGGGCCGGAAGGAGGCCGTGGCCAGCAAAAGCTGGCGCACGAAGGCCGCGTTCTGGGCAAAGGGCAGCACGGCCACGGCCACGCCCAGGGCGCGCAGCGCGCGCTCCAGCTCCGGCACCACGAAGTAGTCCTGCCCGATGAGCAGCACGCGGTGCCGTCTGCGCAGGGTGTTCGTGAGCTGGGCTGCGGGCATGAAGCCTCGGTCCGGCCGCGTGCGGGCTGGGAGTTAGCGCAGGCCCCGCACGCGGTCCAGCACCGCCTCCAGCACTTCCGACTCCGTCAGGAAGGTGGTGTCCACCACCATGGCGTCGGGCGCGGGCTTCAGCGGCGCTATGCTGCGGTTGCGGTCCTGGTCGTCGCGCTGGCGGATGCTCTCGGCGATGGCTTTGAGGTCCGCGGGCTTGCCTTGGGCCTCCAGCTGGCGGCAGCGCCTGCGGGCGCGCTCCTCCGGGTCGGCGTCGAGGAAGAACTTGTGCGTGGCCTGGGGGAAGACCACGGTGCCCATGTCGCGTCCCTCGGCCACGAGCGAGGTGGTGTTCCCCAGGTAGATCTGGGCCATCTTCATGTAGGCCCGCACAGAGGGCACCACGGCCAGCAGCGAGGCCCAGCGGCCCGTCTCCTCGCCGCGGATGGCGGCGGGCAGGGCGTGGCCGTTCAGCAGCAGTTCGGTATCGGCCCCGCTGCCGCGCAGGGTGAAGTCGAAGTCGCCCAACTTCTGCTGCAAGAGACCTTGGGGCAAGTCCCAGGAGCCCTCGCCCAGGGTGAAGGCGGCGGCGCGGAACATGGCCCCGGTATCCAGGAAGGCCACGCCCAGCTCGCCCGCAAGGCGTCTGGCCAGGGTGCTTTTGCCCACTCCGGCGGGGCCGTCCAGGGTCACGATGAGCGGCGTCTTGTTAGCCATGAAGAATGTCCTCCAGGGCCTTGAGAAAGCCCTCAGTCTCCGCCTTGGTGCCCACGTTGACGCGGATGTTGTCGGC
Organism: Humidesulfovibrio sp.; assembly: GCF_035560995.1. Taxonomy (GTDB): domain Bacteria; phylum Desulfobacterota; class Desulfovibrionia; order Desulfovibrionales; family Desulfovibrionaceae; genus Humidesulfovibrio. Next base: position 2,605 of record NZ_DATMYK010000138.1, read on the forward strand.
CAGGCCGAAGCTCTTCAGGTGGCGCACGATGACCCCGCGCTTCAGCAGTTCCTCGCACACCTGGTCCGCCGGGTAGGGGGGCTTGAACATGACGAAGTTGGCCTGGGAGGGCCAGACCTGACAGCCCAACTCCGGCAGGCGCTTCAACAGCAGCTCGCGGCCCTTGAACACCACTTCCAGCGTTTCGGAGTAGAAATTGTCGTCTTCCAGCACGGCCAGGGCGGCTTCCTCGGCGATGACATTCACGGTGAAGGGCGGCCGGGCGCGGCGCACGTGCTCGGCCAGCCACAGGGGCAACGCCCCGTAGCCCAGGCGCAGGCCGGCCAGGCCGTAGGCCTTGGAGAAGGTGCGCAAGACCACCACGTTGGAAAGCTCCGCCACCATGGCGAGCATGCTGTACTCCTCCGGCGGCCAGGTGAAGTCCATGTAAGCCTCGTCGCACACCAGCACGGTTCCTTCCGGCAGCACGCCGGAAAGCACCATCAGCTCCTCGGCCCTGGCGGCCAGGCCGGTGGGGTTGTCCGGGCTGGTGACGAAAACCATGGCGGTGTTCCCGTCAACGGTCTCGGCCAGGGCTTCCAGCGGCAGGCGGAAATCCTCGCCGCGCGGCACCTCGCGGTATTCAACACCGCACAGTTTGGCCGTCAGCCGATACATGCTGAAGGCGTGCTCGTAGCAGACCACATTGCTTTTGCCGGGCTGGGCCAGCACGCGGAACAGCAGGTCGATGATCTCGTCGGACCCGTTGCCGCAGACGATGTGCGCGGGGTCGAGCCCCATGGCCTTGCCGATGGCGGCGGTGAGGCGCGGGCTGTGGTTCTGCGGGTAGCGGAAGGCCTGCCCGGCCGCGCGGGCGATGGCCTCTTGCGCCAGAGGTGAAACGCCAAGGGGGTTCTCGTTGCTGGCGAGCTTGATGACATGCTCAAGACCATACTTGGCCTTGATCTCCTCCACCGAGAGGCCCGGCACATAGGGTGTGAAGTCGCGGATCTCTGGCCGGACGCGCTGGCTGGACATGAGTGCTCCCTTTGGCGCGCCCCTTGGCGCGCTATGAATAAAGATGGCGCCAGGGGCGGCTCCTTCCGGGCCGCCCCCGCCTGCGCCCCTTTTGGGGATGTCGCAAGACGCCCGCCCGGAAGCTTCCGGGCGGAAAAACGGCTACTTCGTGGGGCGGATGGTCAGAACCGGGCACTTGGCGCCCTTGACGACCTTCTCGGCCACGGAGCCGAAGAGGATGCGGTCGATACCCTTGCGTCCGTGGGTGCCCATGATGATCAGGTCGGCGTCTTCCTTGGCGGCCATGCCGAAGATTTCCTCGGCCGCGTAGCCGGTGACCACATGGCCCTCGGCCTCCACGCCCTGGAAGTTCTCGTTCAGGAAGGCGCTCATGGTGGCCTCGGCTCCGGTGACGATCTCGCCCACGAAGTTCTCGATGGAGCTGGGCGGAACGTGGAAGCCCACGTACTGGGACAGGGAAGGGGCCACGTACAGGCAGATGATCTTGGCGCCCAGGCCCTGAGCCATGATGCGGGCGTATTCGGCGACGGACGGGCTGTGCTCGGAAAAGTCGACTGCGCAAAGGATATTCTTGATTTGGGCCATGGCGCTTTCCCCCATGATGAGGCGTAAGTTGCCCCCCTTCGGCGAAGGGGGGGAATGTGGAGACAATGTGAAAATAATCACCTAAGTCCGTTAACGCAAGTGAAAAACGCACCGATATGCTTCAGCAGGCCCGCGCCCGGCCCTTCGCACGGACAAGGCTCCCGGATGGACAAGGCCCCTGGCATGGGGTATCCGGCCCTGAATGTGGGCAAAGCCGGGCCAAGAGGGCCAGGCAGGCAAGATTTGCCTCCCGCCGTTTTAAAAACTTCACGTAATTTCAGCGACTACGCAATGCGTCGCCTTGGCATGGTCTCTGCACAATTCGAACAAACCACAGGATGAGGAGCAGCCATGAAAATCCATCCTGACCAGTTGGAGAGCGTTCGGCTGGACCCGACCACCCAGACGAACCGAGGCACGCAGACCGGAACCGCCTTTGGCGACCTCCTGAGCCAGGAAGTCGGCAAGACGAGCCCGCAGTCCACGTCCAGCACCGCATCCCTGCCGCCGCCGGGCGGGCTTGGCACTCTCACGGCCCTCATCGGGGCCCAAGAGGTCGAGGCCACTACCCCGGTAACCCAGGCGGAGAATGCGATCATGGACAAGGTGGACAGCGTGCTCGACAAGTGGGACCAGTACGCCCAGAGCCTGCAAAGCACCACCAGCTCCGCCAGCCTCAAGCAGGCTTACGGAGTGCTCGACGACATCGACGGGGCGGTGCAGCGGATCCGGGGCGACAATCCCGACCTCGCCCAGAAGTACCCCGCCCTGCAGGGCGTGGTCTCCGAACTCGAGGCCATGACGGTGACGGAACGCATCAAGTTCAACCGGGGGGACTACACCGCCGCCTAGGCGGGAACCTTCCTCCCATCCGGGCCCCCGCCGTGGTCGCGGGCCGGAAAATGACTGAGCGCGAGGTACTTGGGCCCCTGCGGCCCAAGTATGCTCCGCCAGAGCACGAACTTCCCCGCCAGCGCCGGGCCGAACGCGGCCCCGCCAAGCTCCACGGCCAGCTCCCGGCCCACAGCCTCCCAGTCGTCGCCGCTTGCCGCCTGCTTCACCCGTCCCAGGGTGACATGGGGGCGGAAGTCCCGCGCCTGCGCCTCGAAGCCGCAATGGACCAAAGCCCGGTCCACGTCCCGCGCCAGCCGGGCGCAGGCTTCAGCCCCTTCGCTCAGCCCGGCCCATACAGTGCGTGGAGCGCCGCGCAACGAGAAACTTCCGGTCGCGCCCAGGCACAGGGCGAAGGGGGCGAAGTCGACGCCCCGCAAGGCCTCGCACATGCCCGGCAACCGTGCCTCCTCCACCTCGCCCAGAAAGCGCAGGGTCACGTGCCAGTTGTCCGGCCTGGTCCAGCTGAGGCGCGATGCGAGCCGTCCGGCCAGACGCCCGGCCAGCGCGTCGAGCCCCTGCTGCCAGCCCAGCGGCAGCGGCAGGCCGATGAAGCAGCGGATGCTTGCGCGCGCGCCGGAGTCCTGGCCCATGGGGTCACTTCACGAAGGTGAGCATGCCGAAGAGCGCCCCGGCCACGCTTTGCGACTTCACCGCCGCACGCGAGCCCCGGAACAAAAAGCTCTCTGCCCGGCTGCCGCCCGGCCAGGCCCAGGCGATCCACACCGTGCCCACAGGTTTTTCCCGCGTGCCGCCCGTGGGCCCGGCGATGCCGGAAATGGCCACGGAGCAGCCGCTTTCCGCGGGCATGCCCGGAAGCTCCAGCGCGCCTTGCGCCATGGCCAGAACCACGGGTTCGCTCACGGCCCCATGGGCGGCGATGAGTTCCTCCGGCACGCCGAGGAGCCCTATTTTGAGCGCGTTGGAGTAGGACACCACCCCGCCGTGGAACCAGGCGGAGCTGCCGGACAAATTGGTAAGCGTGCTGGCCAAGAGGCCCCCGGTGCACGATTCGGCCACGGCCAGCGTCCAGCCATGGCCGTGGACCAGCCGCCCGGCCTCCGAGGCCAGGCGCTCCAGCCTGAGCGAGCCTTCCTGCTCCAGCAGTTCCGGCTGCGAAAACTTCTTCATGCCCACCCCCGGCGCGCGTGTACGATTCTTGCCTACAGGCCGTGTTTACAGAACAGGGCCCGGCGTGGCAATTGGAGGGCATGGAAACGGACGGCCCGGACTTGAGCTTTCGCCAGCGGGCGGAAAACATCTGGCAGCGGCTGCGCCTGCGCAGGCGCGAGCCCTGGAACTGGCTGGTGCAGACCTTTTTCGCCGCGCTGTTGCCGCCGGGCCTTTTGTTCCACAGCCCGGCCTTCATCGTGCTGTCGCTCCTGGGCGTTCTGGCGGGCTGCTACGCCCTGCCCCTGCCGCCCATGCGACACACGGGCCTCAAGGCCCTGGCCCCAGGCATAGAAAAGTTCATCGGCATGGAATGTGCCTGGCTGGCCGCGCCGCTGACCCCGCGCAAGAAGCGCCAGCTGTGGTTCCTGGGCCTTGGCGCGCCCGCCACGGCCATCCTGCTCTGGCTGCAGGACCTGGGGCCCATCGGCCTGGCCATCGGCGTCATCGCCCTCTTGCACGTGCGGCGCAAGAACATCGAGCAGGGCATCGACCCCTAGCGCGTATTTCCCCC
>NZ_DATMYK010000139.1:0-5521 GCF_035560995.1 Humidesulfovibrio sp.
CCAGGCGCAAAACCGGTGCCTCGAGTCGGTATTCCTTCGATTACATATTTGTCATCACTAATGAATTGTTACCTGGACGGTGAGGTTGAGAGTGCTATCGCTTGCTTGTTTGTATAAATATCAAATATTAATGTATTTAACGTGATGAATTCAGGTTTTGGCTCCTGGATTGCCAGCGTGAAAGGCATTGCTGTGTGTCGTAATGCGAAAAATGTAAATTTTGTGTAAAGACTGCCTCGCCGGGCAGTGCCGTTGACAGCCAGCCAGCAGCTCAAATATGCAATCAGGTTCGGAACTCGGGAAAGCCGCAGGTGCGCGGTCAGGTATGGAAGCGAGAGGTGATGGAGTCAGAGTGAGGCCGACCGGACACAACCGGCCGCCGCTGGGCGCGCCTCAGCCTCGCGCTGGCGCCCTTGGAGCGGTCTACGACGACCTCGGCACCAGCCCGCTGTATGCGCGGTGCAGGAATGCTTCCACGGCCCCCACGCCGTTGCCCTTGCCGAGTCGAACGCGCCGGAGATCCTGCGCCAGGCAAGGGGCACGGCCTTGACATCCGGCTGGAGAGCACCACCTTCTTCCTAGGTCGGGAAACACTTTTGACCGGCGGCGGCACAAAGATGATGCGCTGGCGCAAGAGTCTCTTTGCCTTCATGTCGCGCAACGCCTGGAACGCCACGACATTCTTCGGCATTCCGCCTGGGCGGGTGGTGGAGCTGGGCGCCTGGGGCGAGTTGTAGATTTTTATCGGCAGCCAAGCCCTTGGGGTTTTACAAAACCCTTGGGGTAGGATAAATCATAGGTCAGCCAAACCCTCGGGAGGACATCATGCTTGGCGAACTCTTCCAGCCCATGCATCTGCTTTTGATTCTGGTCATTGCCCTGTTGCTGTTCGGTCCCGGCAAATTGCCGCAGATCGCCGCGAACATGGGCAAAAGCATCCGCGAGTTCAAGTCCGCGCTTTCCGCGCCGGATGAAGTGAAGGTCGCCGCGCCGCAGCAGCAGGCGGAAGCGCAGCCCCAGGCAGCCGCCCAGACCGCAGCGCAGCCCGCTCAGCCCGCTCCGTCCGCAGCCCAGGCGGAGGCTCCCAAACAGGAGCAGAAGAGCGCCTAGAGTGGTTCAGAACATGTTCAGTCCAAAGCCCAGCGAAGACCTCGGCCCGGATCAGCCCGTCCAAGGCTGGTCCGGGTCTTCCGCGAGAAGGGCCCATAAACCGATGCCGGAGGCCGTGGCGTGGATCTGACCGCCCTGCTTTCCACCTACGGCTATCTTGCCCTGTTCATCGGCACCTTCCTGGAAGGCGAGACCATCCTGATCATCGCGGGCTTTGCCGCGTACAACGGCCACCTGTCCCTGCCGCTGGCCATCCTTGCGGCGTTTCTGGGCAGCTTCGCCGGGGACCAGACGGCCTTCTACGTGGGCCGCTACAACAAGAAGTTCCTGGAAACGCGCCTCAAGAAGTGGGAATGCCGCATCGAGAAGGTGCACAAGCTGCTGGAAAAGCATCAGGTGCTGGTGCTTGTCTCCTTCCGTTTCTTCTATGGCTTCCGCAACATCACGCCCTTTGCCGTGGGCACCACCAATATCTCGCCCTTGCGCTTCTTCTGCCTGAACGGCATCGGAGCGGCCATCTGGGCCGTGTCCTTCGGCGTGGGCGGGTATTACCTGGGCGACGTGTTGGAGCGCTTCCTTCAGGAAGCGAAGTGGTGGGTGGCCGGTGGCCTGTTTGGACTTCTGACCGCCGTCTGGATCTTCAAGACCGTGCGCAACCGCCTGCGCAAGCCCCGCTGCTAGAAGCCCCTTACGGTTTGGCGTAGCGGATGATGCCGCCCTCGGCATGGCCCTGCTTTTGCGGCGCGACGCCAAGGGCCGCCCAGAAGGCGAAGGTCTCCACGCTTGGCGCGGCCGCCCCGCGCATGATCTCCTGAATCTCCAGTCCGGACGTGCCGACGCCGGACGTACCGGGCTCTGGCGTGCCGGCTTTGGCCGCCCGTCTGTCCGCGTAATAGGCGAGGGTGAGGCCGCGGTCCACCGTGAGCAGCCCGCCGCGCAGGGCCACCCCGGCCATGACGCCCGCGCCGTCGGCAAAGGCCACAACTGGCCTGCCCTCGGTAAGGGTGCCCAGGCCGGATTCTTCGCGCACGCCGAGCACGTCGTACTTTACCGCCGCGTCGAAGGTGAGCCCCTGCGCCAGGATGCGCTCCAGCATCTCCTCCTCCATGATCACCAGCACCAGGCGCGATTTCTCCAGTCCCACCTGGGGGCCGTAGCCCACGCCGCCCACAGTCATGAACACCGGCGCGCCCCAGCCGCCGTCGGCCCTGCGGGCCACCAGCACGCCGCTGCCCGCGTGGATGGAATACATGAACCCCGCCTGATACACCCCCGGCAGCACGATGACCGCGCGTGCGCTGGCCAGGGCGGCTTCCAGGCTCTCTGCGGCCCGTGGCGTGCGCATTTCGCGCAGGGTCCGGGCGGACTGCTCCAAGAGCGAGGCGGCCATGGAGCGCGAAGATTCGGCCATCGTCCCGCTCTGGGCCGGATCACGCGGGGTCGTGCTCTGGCCTGCGCAGCCGGAGAGGGCGGTCGTCGTGCCCAGGGCGGCCAGCCCGCACAGGGCAAGCAGGGGCAGGCGGCGCATGCCTAGCCCGCCAGCCGCGCCAGGGCGGAAAGGCGCGGGTCGCCCTCGGGGTCGCGCGGGGAATCCAGGATGTCGCGCAGCAGGTCCACGCCGTCCAACAGGGCCTGGCAGACGTCCGGCCCTGCCTGCATGCGGCCGGAGCGCAGCAGGTCGAGCACGTTCTCCAGCCGGTGCGCGGCGGTTTCCACTTGGCGCAGGCCCAGCAGGTTGGCCCCGGCCTTTACGGAGTGGGCGTCGCGGAACACGGCGTTCAAGAGTTCGGCGGCCGGATGGGCCGGGTCGCGCTCCAATTCGAGCAGGCCGCGTTCAAGGGAGGTGATGCGGGTCGCGCTTTCCTCGGCGAAGGCGGCCAGAACCTCGGGATCTTGGTCAAGCATGTGCGGGGCTCCGTTTGGCGTCGCGCTCGGCAACGAGGCGCATGGCAATTTCGGGCAGGCGCTCCAGGTCGGGCTTGGCGATCTGCATGTCCGCGCCCACGCTGTCGCCCTTGTGGCGCAGTTCGTCGGTGATGATGGACGAGTAGAGGATCACGGGCACAGCCTTGAGCACGGGGTCGCGCTTCACGAATTTCGTCAGGCTGAAGCCGTCCATGAGCGGCATCTCGATGTCTGAGATGAGCACGTCGAGGAAGTCCGACAGAGGGCGTGCTTCGGTCTGGGCGCGTTGCGCCAGGGCCTTCAGGGTCTCCATGGCCTCCTGCCCGTTGCCCACGATGGTGGGCGCGAGGCCGGAGCGTTCCAGGGTCTTTTTGAGCATGAGCCGGATGGTGGCGGAATCGTCGGCCACCAGGACCTTCAGTTCGCGCTCGGACAGGAATTCCGGCGGCTTGCTGAAGTCGATCTCCTCGGGCGAGAGGTCGGCGATGATGGTCTCGAGGTCGAGGAGCTGGATGAAGTGCCCGTCGCGCTCAACCAGCCCGATGATGGCCTGGATGCCGGTCTTGGGCATGTAGCCGTCCGGGGGGATGACCTCGGGCCAGCCCACGCGGTGGATGCCCGTGACTCCGGAGACCACGAAGCCGGTGACGGTCTTGCTGAACTCGGTGACGATGACGTTGTCGAGTGGGGCCGGGTCCTTCTTTATGCCCAGCCACACGGCCAGGTCGATGACCGGCAGGATGTGGCTGCGCAGGGGAATGAGCCCTCGAAAGCTCGGGTGCGCAGCGCCGGGCTGGGGCTCAAGGCGGGGGCTCTCGATGACCTCCATGACCTTGGCCACATTGACGCCGAAGCTGTGCCGCTGGAGCCCGCCGCCTTGCCCCATGTTCGGGGGCATGTCCGGGCCGGGTTCTCCGTCGATGTGGAACTCAAGGATTTCCAGCTCGTTGGTGCCGGTTTCCAGCAGAATTCCGGTGTCCATGGTGTGGGCTCCCGTGTTGGCGTCAAAAAGGGTCGAAGTCTCAAGCTTGTACGCCGCGCAGGCCGGAGTGTAAAGTGTAAGGGCCGCGCCGGGCGGTTCGTGCCGGGCGCAAGCCGGAGCGTGAAGGGCCGGGACGCTGTGGCTGCGCCCGGCGAATCGCATGCTTCGCGGAGGTGGACGGATTGGCGCTTTGCCCGTATGCTTTTGCGTCTGGAGCCGCGCCCCGGCAGGACTTTCCGGTGCCCCGCGCACCCCGGCCGGGTCGCAAAAAAAGGAGCCACGCCGCAGGGGCATGACTCCAGAAGAACCGTGGTGCGCCAGGAAGGATTCGAACCCTCGGCCGACGGCTTAGAAGGCCGTTGCTCTATCCACCTGAGCTACTGGCGCGCAATTGGGAATCCCTCAGTAATCAAGCAGCGCGGCGCGGTCAAGGGGCCGCGCGCAGAAGGCCGTCGTGACGCATACTCCCACTTTCGCCGATTTTTCGGCCCGGCTGGACGAGCTGGGCCTGTTCCACATGGATCTGACCCTGGACCGCATGGCCGCCTTTGTGGAGCGCCACGGCCAGCCGCGCTTTCCCGTGCTGCACGTGGTGGGCACCAACGGCAAGGGCTCCACGGCCACCATCCTGGCCGAGCTGCTTAAGGCCCACGGCCTGCGCGTGGGGCTTTCGGTCAGCCCGCACTTCGTCAGCGTGCGCGAGCGCATCCTGGTGAACGGGGCCATGCTGGACGAGGAGGCCTGGGCCCGGCTGGGCGCGCGGGTGTTCGAGGAGGCCGACGGCCTGGGGCTGACCTATTTCGAGGTGCTCACCGCCCTGTCGCTTCTGGCCTTCGAGGACGCGGGCGTCGACGTGGCCGTCATGGAAGCGGGCCTTGGCGGGCGCTACGACGCCACCAATGTGCTCAAGCCCGCGCTCACGGTGTTCACGCCCATCGGCATGGACCACATGAACGTGCTGGGCGCGACCCTGGAGGAGATCGCCGCGGACAAGGCCGGAGCCATGCGCAAAGGCGGCCTGGCCGTTTCCGCCCCGCAGGAGCCCAAGGCCTGGCGCGTGCTGCGCGACGCGGCGCGGGAGGTCGGCTCGGAACTCGTGGCCGCGGCGGAGGTGCTGTACTACAGCCGGGCCAACGGCCGCGTGCAGCCCGGGCCCCTGGCCAGCCGGGGCAAGAAGCGTTTCGTGCGGGCCATGACCGGCCTGTGGCTTTCACTGCCCGGCACGCACCAGGAGCTGAACGCCCGCGTGGCCCTGGCCGCGTTCCACGTCTGGGCCGACTCCCTGCGCCTGCCCATTCTGGAGGACGCCTGCCGCGAGGCCCTGGCCCGCGCCTTCATCCCTGGGCGCATGCAGAAGGTGGCCGACGAGCCCGGCCTGCCGCAGATGCTCATTTTGGATGGCGGGCACAACGCCCACGGCCTGGCCGCGTTGAGGGACGCCCTGGCGGCGGAGGGCATCAGCCCCGTGGCCGTGGTCTATGGCTGTCTGCGCGACAAGCCCCTGGACGACATGCTGCCCCTGGT
>NZ_DATMYK010000140.1:0-7535 GCF_035560995.1 Humidesulfovibrio sp.
GCGGAGGGGTCTTCACTGTCGAGAATGCGCAAATGCGTTTCCAAAAGGCCGCGCAGCTGAATTTCGAACTGGCTGCGCTGGCGCTTCAAATTCTCTATGTCCTCGTACAGCTGGGCCAGGCGGTTGTGCCCCTGCTGGACCATGCTCTCGGCCTTGCCGCGCGCCTCGTCCAGGATCAGTTGAGCCTCGCGCTGTGCGCCGCCCTTGATGTCGTCCACCATCTTCTGCGTGCTCATGAGGGTGTCGCGCAGGGTCTCGTCGCGCTGGCGGAACTCCTCCATGGAGCCCTCCATGCGCTTGACCTTCTTGATGAGGCCCTTGCGCTCCTCGGCCACGGCGCCGAGCATTTCGGCCACCTCGGCCATGAGCTGGTCGACCTCCTCCGGGGCGTAGCCCCAGAGTTTCTTGGCGAACTTGCGGTTCAGCAGGTCGATCTTGGAGATGGTCACGTTGCTACCCCAGCACTATGGAAGACAAGGCGCCCATCATGCGGGCGCTCATGGCCATATCGATGACCAGACGGTCCAGCAGGGCGCTCACGATCTGCACCGCCGCGATGACCAGGATGGGCGAAAGGTCGAACCCGCCCACCACCACGAAAGGCAGCCAGCGGCGAATGCGCCAGTACAGCGGCTCCGTGGCGTTGCGCAGAAAGCGCACAATGGGATTGTAAGGGTCGGGATTCACCCAGGAAAGCAAGGCGGAGACGATCACCACCCACATGTAGAGCGTAAGCAGCGTGGAAGCCAGCTGCACGATTTTCACCAGAATGATCATGAGATAGGACATCAAACCTCCACAGTACAAGACGTCGAGAAAAGCCGGGCATCCTGCATGTGCCTCCCTTTTGGCATACCAAAAGCGAAGAATCAAGCCCCTATGGCTGCCCCGCCGATACCGGCGGAAGTTCCGGCCAGGCACGCTTCAGGGCGGAGAGCAGCGTGGGGAAGTCCGGCACCAGCAAATCGCTCGCAAGGTCGGGATTCTTGAAGGCCCAGAACGCCACCCCGGCGTTCCTGGCCGTGTCCATGTCCACGCTGGAATCGCCCAGGAAGGCCACGTCGTCGCGGCCCAGCCCCCAGGCCTCCAGGATCTGACGCACCCCGTCCGGGTTGGGCTTGGGCGCGGCGGTGTTGGCCACGGTCATAACCGGACTGAAGTAGCCCTCAAGATCCACAGCCTTGAACACCAGATGCACGGTGTCCATGCGGTTGGTGTCCACGCCGAGCAGAAAGCCCGCCCCCTTCAGCCAGCCCAGAAGCTTGCGGATGCCCGGCTCCCGCGTCAGAAAGGGCAGCATGTCGCGGTAGTCTATCTGTGAACGGTAGGACAGGGCCGCCTCGTAATGCTCCTCCGGCACGATGCGCCTGAGGGAGTCGTACACGTTCTGAATGTGCGTGTACTGCTCGTCTTCCGGACTCATGGGCGGCAGACCGAAGTGGGTGCGGTACTTGTTGTAGTACACAACATTGGCCTGGAGCGAATCGATGAGCACTCCGTCGCAGTCGAAGATAAAGCCTTTGAAGCGGCGCAGGCTGGAAACGTCGTAGGCGTCGTCGAGAAGCGGCATGCCCGGCACCTATGCCTTGGCCGGGGCGAAAAAACCCACGGTCAGCGGAGCGTCCAACCAGGTCTTGCCTTCCGGCTGGCGATCAAGCCCCATGAGCCGCCAGGTCTGGGCCTGAAACACTCGCGTTGCGCCGGGCGCCAGATCAAGCGCAGCCTCGGGCGCGCCCGCTTCGGCCATGGCCGCGGCGATATCGGCGTCCGTGCAGCACAAAGCCGCGCCGGGCATGAGCACGACAAAGGCCTCCAAAAGTTTGCGCCAAGGCATGGCCATATCCGAGGCGTCGGGCAGGGTCAGGCCGGAGAGTTCCCGGCCCAGGGCCATGGCCTCATGGTCGGCCTCGTCGTCCACAACCTCGACACCGGCGGCCACGCTCTGGTCCAGGCGGTCCCAGGCGGACTTGAGCTTACCCTCCACCCCGCGCAAGTCCAGCAGGCGCTCCTCCAGATTCCAGGCCAAGAGCAGGAGCATCTGCGCTTGGCGGCGCGCCAGTTCTCCGGCGTCCGGGCCGGGCTGGACCGCGTCCGCGCCAAGAAGACTCTTCTCAACTTCGTCCTGCACGGCGCGGCTGCTTTCCGGAGAGAGCGCCCCGGCCTGCTCCACCAGGCTCTGAGCCAGCAGATCACGCGGGCTGGCCTGGGATTCGCCGAAGCGCAGAGTGTCGGCCAGCAAGGCCCTGGCAGTGCGCGGATCAAAAGGCGCGGCTTCCGCGCGCACATGCAGCACGCTGGACGTTGCGCCAAGGCCAGGATCAAGGAAGCGGACCTCCCCGGGCAGAACGGCGCGGCAGGCATCAGGCAGGAGTTCGGGATGCATCTGCGGGAAATGAACAAACATATGCGGACTCCGGTTTCAGGCTTTGGTGTGCAGGCGATAGTTGACGCAGTGGCCGGAGCATTCCGGCAGGCGCAGCAGACAGATGTCCACGAACAGGTGGCGGCATTCCGGCAGGGTTTCCACCAGAGCCGAGACGAAATCCGGGCAGTCCACGGGCTCCTCGGCCAGACGCTCGAAGCGCAGCCGCCACAGCCGGGCCAGCTCCGTCTCATCCAGGCCAAAGTTCTCGGCCCGGTTCAGAAAGTCGTCGTACACGCGTTCCCAGCGGGCCTGCACGGTGCAGTGCCAGGCCGTGTTCAGGCCAGGATTCAGCTGCTCTTCGTACAGGCAGCGGCCCTGATGGTAGGAACGGCACCCGAAGGCAGGCAGGCGCACCACGCCCGGCGCGGTAACTTTAGTCATGCGGGTCACCCGCCGATGCTGCGAACATGAAAGCGCCTCCGCCCGGATGAATACGCTGTGGCCCTGGCGCTTGTAAAGCCGGGCAAGCGTTGGACGCCATTGACCAGCGCACAGCGAAGGCATAGGATGATTTTTTCAGGAGGCGAGACAAATGGGTGGACTTACTGGTCTTTTGATTATCATCATCGTCGTGCTCATCCTCACCGGTTTCAACAAACTGCCGGAACTGGGCTCCGGCCTGGGCCGCAGCATCAAAAACTTCAAGCGCAGCCTGAACGAACCCGATGAGATAGACGTGACGCCGGAAGCCGAGCGCAAGAAGGACGAACCCCGCCAATAGCCCCGCCCGCCGCCAAGGCCTAGGGTCTGGAATGCCCGTTCTCGTTGTGCGGGAACATGCGCAGCCCCACGACCAGATAATAGGCGCCGCTCAAGGCCGTGAGGACCGCCACAGTGTACACCAGCAGCAGCCGGAACTCCGGATAGAAGCGCACCATGCTGTGTTCCACCATGATGAGCAGCACAAGGGAGATCTGAGCCGTAGTGGCGCATTTGCTGATCCACACGGGCTTGATGCCGCGCTTCACATCCACGCCGGAATAGTGCAGCAGCGCCAACCCGCCCACAATGAACAGGTCGCGGCTGACCACCAACGTCGCCAGCCAGCCGGGAATCCACTCCTGCACGGCCAGACAGATGAAGCTCGTCACCAGCAGAATCTTGTCCGCGAGGGGATCGAGCATGGCCCCGAAGGTCGAGCGCTGCTTGAGCACCCGGGCCAGGGTGCCGTCGAGGGCGTCCGTGAATCCGGCGATGGCGAAGAGCACCCAGGCCAGGTCGAAGCGGCGGTCCACAAAAGCCATGACGAAGCCCGGCGTGAGCATGATGCGCGACACCGTGATCAGGTTCGGGATGGTCCAGTTGCTCTCGCGCAGGGGGGGCGTCATGGCGCGTCGGTCCCTGTCTGGCCCTGGCCGTTCTGGCCGCTCTGGCCGGTCAGGGTCAGCTTGCGCTCCAGCAGGACCGGTCGCAGATGCGCGTCCAGGCGCTGCTGGCTGGTGACGCGGCAGGTGATCTGCGCGTTCACGCCCTCCGCCCCGAAGCCCACCACGGCCAGCTTGGCGTCCTGCAGGGCGTCGGTCCACGAACTCAGCAGCTGGTAGAATTCCAACACGGCGTCCACGTTGGCGAAGCCCGCAACGGCGAGGCGCTGCAGACCGGGGCCGGCCTGGCGCTCGGCCTCGGTGAAATACTTGCCCCACACGTCGAACCAGAGGGTCGCGAGGTCGGAGGAATCGGCGGCGATGACCTTGGGCCCGCTCGGCGCGGTCTGCCGCAGCACGGCCTTGTAGTAGCCCTGCGGCAGGCGTTCCAGGGTGACTTCCGGCGCAGCGCCAGCCGGGTTCTGCTGCGTGCGCGCAAGGCCTAGCAGGGTATTGGCCGCATCGAACCCTTTCGCGTCCTTTTCGCTCACGCCGCTGCCCAGGCGCAACACGAACACGCGAGGATGCTCCGCTCCGGCGAACAGGCCCAAGCGCACCAGGGTCTGGCGCAGGTAGACGCGGTTCACGGTGACGTCCAGCTCGACCTCAAAGGAAGCGCCCGGAGCCTTCTGGGCTACGGATGAAGCGGCCTGCGGGTCTGCCTGCTGGCCAGATTTCTGGTCGGGCTGCGCGGGCGCCTGCTGGCCTGCGGTGATCTCATGGTAGGACTGGACATAGTCCAGGGCGTGGGGGGCGAGGTGATCGCGCAAGGCCTTGAGGCGCGCCTCCGTGGCCGGAACGGGCAGCATGTTTCTGGCTTCACGGTTCACCGCGTCGACGAGCGCGCGGTCCAGCGCCTGCTGCCGGGCCTGGGTTTGGGAAAGGCCCGCGTCTGCGCTGGCGCTTACGCGCACGGCCTCGGCCCGCGTCTGCGCCGGCTGGCATAGCCCCGCAAGAAGGAACCAGATAGCCGCAAGCAGCACGCGCGCACCCAGCCCGGCGGGGCTAACCCGCTGCGCCGACATCAAATCCTTCTTTTCTGCGGCCAGGGCCGCCCGGGCACCCGGTGCAATGGTCATGGTCTGGGCTCCTACACCACATCCGCAGCGTGCACAATGCGACAATGGCCTAAGTAGGGCCCTGGTTGTCCTAAATTTCCAGGGTTGCGATGCGGATGCCGATGGGCTAGGTGGAAGGAAACCGCTCACCAGCCTGGAGGGAGCCATGAATCTGTACCTCATGCAGCACGGCGCATGCCTGCCCCAGGAAGTAAAGGCCAACCAGCCCCTCACCCCCGTGGGGCACGACCAGACCGTCAGCGCGGCCAGGGCCATGCGCATCATGGGCCTGTGGTTCGACGCCCTGCTGGCCAGTCCCTTCCACCCGGCCATGCAGACCGCCGGAATCATTGCCGAGGGCATGGGCTACGCACTTTCAAGCGTCACCAGTTTTGCGGCCCTGCACGGCGGAACTTCGCTCAAAACCTGCCTGGAGCACCTGCGCGAGTGCGAACGCTACCAGTCCGTGCTCATCGTGGGCGAACTGCCCCTGCTGGCCAGCCTGGCCTCGCACCTGCTCACCTCCGGCCCCAAGCTTTCCCTGGCGCTGGAGGGCGGCGCGCTGCTCGCCATCGGCGTGCCTCGTCTGGAGAGCAGAAACGGCACCCTGCGCTGGCTCTTGCAGGCCGGGCAGTTGCAGATGATCGCCGCGGGCTAGCCCCTCCCCTCGCGCCCGGCACGGCCCCGGTCCGCGTTTACGCCTCGATGCAGAGCAGCTCGTAGTTATGGCCGGTGATGCACACCGCGCCGTTTTCCGTCACTTCGAAGGTGTTCTCCACGCCCACCATGCCAAGGCCGGCAATGGCCTGCTTGGGTTCCAGGGCGAAGACCATGCCCTTCTCCACCGGCCGGTCAAAGCCCTTGGCGATGGCGGGCCAGCCGTCGATGGCCAGGCCGATGCCATGTCCCAGGAAAGGCACCTTGTTGGCCCCCAGGCCCATGAAGCCTTCGGCGAAGCCCGCTTTTTCCGCCCAGCTCAAACAATGGGCCCAGATGTCGCTGACCAGCGCGCCAGGCTTCAGGTTTTCCGCCGCCCAGGCCTGCACGTCCACGCAGAAGTCGTGGGCGGCCTGGACCTCAGCCGGGACGCTGCCCGAGGCTCCGCCCCAGTACAGCTGCGTCTTGTCCGTGTGGTAGCCCTCCAGTTGGAAGCCGATGTCCAGCCCGAGGGGCTCGCCTTGCTTCCACAGCTTGCCCGCATAGCCCATGAGCGGCACGGCCGGGTGCTCGCCGCGCACGCCGAGAGGGCCGTTGAAGCTGCTGGGGTAGATGCCGGAATCGCCCGCGGACACATGGCCCAGGAAGCACTCCTCGCCATTGGCGCTCATGCGCAGAATGCCCTGATGGCCGAGCTCGAAAAACACGGCCCAGGCCGTATGCGCGATCTCGCGCTCGCTCATGCCGGGGCGGATGAGCTGCGGCAGCACGTCGTACAAGGCCAAGTGGTGCCGCTCGCCGCAGGAGCGCAGGATGGAAAGCTCCCACTCGCTTTTGAGGGACTGGGCAACGGCCAAAGCCTGGTCGCCGGAGACGAAGCGATGGGCGGACAGGCGCGAGCGCAGCATGTCGCCCAGCTGCCAGGTGAGACCACCCATGTCCACGGCGATGGTTTCGCTGAAGGGCACGCCCGCCTCGACCGCCAGGCCGGGCAGATCCTTGTATGAGCGATAGCTCACCACGCGGGTGGTCGGGGCTTCCAGCGCGGCGCGGCCTTCGCCCTTGCGCAACATCAGCAGGGGCTCGCCCTCGCGCGGGAGCCACAAACAGCCCATTCCCAAGGTGCCGCAGAGGTAGTAGATGGCCGGACGCGCAAAGACCAGCAGCCCTCCCGCCTCCGGGGCAAACTCGGCCAGCAGGGCTCGGCAGCGGGCATGACGCAGGGACAGCTCCTCAGCGGGGATGGTGGCCAGGGCTTCGAACATGGGGGCTCCGTTGTCCGGGGGGTAGCGGGTCTAGGCAATGGCGCGGGATTGCGCTACACGTTTCAATCACGCCGCCGCATGATGCGGCCAAGTTTCAGGCGCACAGGCCGAAACGCGCATCGGCAGAAGGACCAGCATGCTGTACAGCGAAAAAGAGCTAGCCGCCCTGCTTACGCAGGTCAAGAACATCGCCATCGTGGGCGCAAAGGACAAGCCGGGGCAGCCAGTGGACCGCGTGGGCCGCTACCTCATGGACGCGGGCTTCACCATTTATCCCGTGCACCCCAAACGCGCCAGCGTCTGGGGCCTGCCCGCCTACCCCACCCTGGCCGACGTGCCCGCGCCCATCGACCTGGTGGACCTGTTCCGCGTGGGCGAGGCCTGCCCGGCCCATGCCGGGGAAGTGCTCCAACTTTCGCACCGGCCGCGCTGCTTCTGGATGCAGTCAGGCATCTTCAGCCCGGAGGCGCGCTCGATTTTGAAAGGCTCCGGCATTTTGGTGGTGGAGGACCGCTGTCTCATGGTGGACCACGCGCGGTTCGCTTCGGAGGACTGGCATGTCTGAGGCCTTTGACTGCAAACGCTGCGGCCATTGCTGCCAGGGCGAGGGCGGCATCGTGATGACCGAGCCCGACCGCCTGCGTCTGGCCGCGCACCTGGGCCTCGCCGTTGCGGACATGCTGGCCCGCTTTGCGGAAAACGCGGGAGACAAGCTGCGCCTGCGTGTGGGCGAGGACGGCTACTGCGTGTTCTTCCGGGCCGGCGT
>NZ_DATMYK010000141.1:0-6025 GCF_035560995.1 Humidesulfovibrio sp.
GGACTGGGCTGGGGTACGGGCTCGGGCATGATGGGCCTCCTGGTTCAGCCTGCCCGAAATTTAGTCACCATTTCACGCGTGGTCAAGGGTTTGTGACAAGCGCCTCCCCCAACGAAAGGGGCCGCCCCCGCCCGGTCCAAAAGGCGGAAGCGGCCCCTCGGCCTTGGGCGCGGCTTCAGGCTATTTGCCGAAGCAGCACTTGGGGTACACGCAGGTCTTGCAGTTCAGGCAGAAGCCGCCCTCGGCCATCTCGGCCAGGTCGGCGCGCTTGAGGTCCACGCCCGCCAACACGCGCGGCAGAAGAATGTCGAAGCTGGTGGCCTTGTGGAACAGGGCGCAGGCGGGCACGCCCATCACCCGCGCGCTGCCCGCCGGGCAGGCGAGGCGACCCAGAAGCGTCATGGCTCCGGGCAAGAGCGGCGCGCCGTAGAGCATGTCCGTCAGGCCCGCGGCCAGGAGGCCCTTGCGGGTCACGTCGTCCGGGTCCACCGAAAGCCCGGCCGTGGTGACGATGAGGTCGGCCCCGGCGGTGAGCATCTTGCCCACGCTCTGGGCGATGCGTTCGGCGTCGTCGGGCACGATGTCCACCACCACCACCTGGGAGCCCAGGCGCTCCACCTTTTCGCGGATCACCGGGGCGAACTTGTCCTCGATGAGGCCCTGGAAGACCTCGGTGCCGGTCACCAGCACGCCCACGCGGGCGGGCTTGATGGCGGCGATGTTGTACAGCGGTCCGGCGGCCAGCAGGGCCTGGGCCTTGCGGAAGTTCTCGGCCGAGAGATACAGCGGGATGGCGCGAGCCCCGGCCAGTTCCTTGCCTTCCTCCACCAGCACGCCGTGGTGGCGGCTGGCGGCCATGACGTCGGGCACCAGGTTGAAGGCCTCCTGGCGCTCGCGGTCCAGCACCAGCACGCCGGTTTTGGTGGCGCGGAAATTGATTTTTCCCTCGTGCGGGGTCTCGTCGAAGGTGACGTTTTCCCCGGCCATGAGCTTGGCGAAGGCCAGCGCGGCCTCGTTCTCATGGATGAAGCCGCTGGGCGTCTCCTGCTCCAGGTACACGTGGGCGCGGCCCATGGTCTGCAAACGGCACACGTCGCCGCCGGAAATGGCGTGGCCCTTGTGGAACTCCACGCCCTTGCTCTCGCCCGCCACGATGCGCGTCATGTCGTGCAGGGTCTTGTGGCCCACGGCCTCGCTCACGGGAACGGCGGTGAGCTGCGGGCCGGCGTCCGCCTGGGCCTTGGCGTGGGGAGCGGTCTCGCACCTCGCTCCGGCGGGGGTCTCGCAACCGGGCTGGCCGTAGGGGGCCTCGCCCTGGCAGCCCCGGCAGATGGCTCCGTCGCTGGGCGGGTAGGCCTCGGCGCAGATGGGGCAGATGCCTACGCGGCCCATGCTCTTGTGCTTGCGGAAGCGGTCGTCCACCTGCACCGCAGCCATAGAGCAGAGGTTCTCGCCGCCGTCCTCGATCTCGCGGAACAGCCGGTCCGTGTCCTGGTCGGCCTTTTTCTTGAGCTTCAGAAACCAGCCGCGGATCTCCTCGTAGGGGGCCATCTTGTCCAGGTCGAGCCACACGCGCACGCCTGTGCCGGTGTACTTGTCGTACAGCGTCACGGCGTAGCGGCCCAGGTTCAGCACCTTCATCCAGCCGTTGCCCAGGGTGCAGGGGGTCAGAATCTGCACGGCGTCGGGCAGGCATTTGGAGGTCTCCACCACGGCGTCGAAGAGCGTTCCTTCCGGCAACTGGCGGCGCGCCAGCTCCACCATATAACCGCCGAGCAGCAGGCCAGGGGCAGGATAGCCGTGGAATGCCGCTGCTTTGGCCTTGAACTCCTCAAAGGTGTACGGACCGATGTTCATGCGCTTCTCCGGCTGGGTTGGGGCTAGTTATGCTGGAAATAACATAAGACGCATCCCTATCCTGCTGGTGAGGTCGGGTCAACTTTTTTCAGAAATTTCGTGACACGGCACTTGACCTAAATACCCTGTACGGGTATGGGGGACGTAATGCATGTGAAAAATGCGTCGAGCGGAGAAGCCCGCCGCACAACCTCAAAGACCCCCAACATTGGAGGAACCACCATGAAGCGCAGCACCAGCATCCTCGCCGCCCTTGTCCTGGCCCTGGCCGCCGTCAGCATGGCCTTCGCCGCCGAGGGCAACGCCCGCAAGGGCAAGTACCTGTACCGCCAGAAGTGCCGCTCCTGCCACGGGGCCAGCGCCTCCGACCTCTCCCCCAGCTCCAAGACCCAGGCCGAATGGAAGAAGGCCTTCGCCAAGCCGGAGGCCCTGAAGTGTTTCAAGGACTGGAAGGGCGTGACCCCGGAGGAGAAGACCGACATCTTCACCTACCTGCATGATTTTGCCAAGGATTCCCCCTCTCCGGCCAAGTGCAACTAGCCCGCGCCCACGACCATGACCGCGCGGCGGAGGGTGCTGTAACCGCCCGCCGCCGCGCCACAGGGGACCATCCATGAAGACCGCGAATATTTCCCGACGCGACTTCCTGCGCCTGGCCGGAATGGCGGCCACAGCCACCGTCGCCACGGCTGCACAGGCTGCGTTGGCTCCGGAAGCCACGGCCGCGACTCCGACTGTCCAGGGGGGCGTCGCCGCGCCGCAGTGGGAGTCCAAATTCGGCGTGTGCGACATGTGCTTCAACCGCTGCGGACTCATCGCCCGCGTGGAGAAGGGCGTCATCAAGAAGCTCGATCCCAACCCCGCGTTCACCAAGTCGCGCGGCATGCTCTGCGCGCGGGGCAACGCCGGGGTGGACCAGGTGTATGATCCGGAGCGCCTGAAGACGCCTCTGTTGCGCACCGGCAAGCGTGGCGAGGGCAAGTGGAAGGAGATCGGCTGGGACGAGGCCCTGGAGCTGTGCGCGGCGAAGATGAAGGACATCGCCGCCAAGCACACCCGCTGCGGCATGCTCTTCAGCGCCGGGGCCGATACCCAGAGCCAGTTCGTGAACCGCTTCGCCGAGGCCTTCGGCTCCTACAACGTCACCAGCCACGAGTCCCTGTGCCTGCTCTCCGGCAACCGGGCCTTTGTGGACACCTTCGGCGAGGTGCCCCTGCCGGACGTGAAGAACAGCAAGTACGTCATCCTGGCAGGGGCCAACCGCATGGAGGCGCTGGTGACGCCGGACAGCATGGACCTCATGGCCATCATGGGCCAGGGGGCCAAGGTTGTGGTGCTGGACCCGCGCTACACCAAGAGCGCGGCCCTGGCGAGCGAGTGGCACGCCATCAGGCCCGGCACGGACATGGCCTTCATGCTGGCCCTGGCCCATGTCATCATCAACGAGAAATTGTACGACCCGAAGTTCGTGGCCGAGCGCACCAGCGGTCTGGACAAGCTGGCCGCCCACGTGGCGGAGCTGACGCCCCAGTGGGCTGAAGGCCAGACCGGCATCCCGGCTGCAAGCATTGCGCGCATCGCCCGCGAGCTTGCCGCCGCGGCCCCGGCGGCCATGGTCTACCCCGGCCGCCGCAGCTCAGACTATGAGAACAGCACGCAGATCCGCCGCAGCTTCGCCATAGTCAACGCGCTCCTGGGCAACTGGGACCGCCCGGGCGGACTGGTGCCGCCGCGTCCGGCGGGCCTGAAGAAGGTGCCCTTCGAGCCGCCGTTTTACGACGACAACCCTCCGGGCCGCGTGGACATGAAGAGCGTGCCCCTGCTGTTCGACGACGAGGGCTCCTTCGTGCTCACGCGGGAGGCCGTCATCAAGGGCGCGCCGTATCCGGTGAAGGGCTGGTTCGTGTACAAGACCAACCCCATGGCCACGGCCCCGGACCGCAAAAAGACCCGCGAGATGATCGAGGCCCTGGACTTCATGGTCGTGGCCGACATCGCCATGAGCGACACGGCCTGGATGGCCGACCTGGTGCTGCCCATGCCCAGCGCCCTGGAGCGCCAGGACCCGGTGCAGGCCCTGCAAGCCGGGGCCGAGGGCGCGTGTCTGGTCTGGCGCGATCCTGTCATCGCGCCCCTTTACCAGTCGCGGCCGGTGTTCGAGGTGCTGAAGGCCCTCTCGGCCAGGCTGGGATTCCCCGAGGCCTTTGACTTCGACATCCCCAAGTACCGCGAAATGCAGCTGGCCGCCTTCCCGGAGGCGGCGGAGATTCTGAAGCGCGACGGCGTATTCTACCCGCCCAATCCGCCCCTGGGCACGACGGACGGCCAGCCCTTCAAGACCCCCAGCCAGAAGATCGAACTGTACAGCAACCGCTATGCGGACATGGGGCTTGAGCCTTTGCCCGCGTACCAGCCGCCCAGGCAGAGCCCGGACGCGGCGCGCACGTTCCGCCTGGTGGCGGGCCGCAGCGCCTGCGTCACCCAGGCCAGCAGCACCAACAACGCGCTCTTGTCCGAGTTCGAGCCCGTGAACACCCTGTGGTTGAACGAGGCCAGCGCCAAAGAATTGGGCGTGGCCCAGGGCGACCTGGTGCTGGTGGAAAGCCCGGCGGGCAAGGGCGAACTGCGCGCCCTGGTGACCCCGAAGATCCGCAAGGACACGGTGTACATGCTCTCCGGCTTCGGCACCATCTCCGGCCAGCTCAAGCATTCCAGGGCGGGCGCGAGCATCGTGGAGCTCATGGAGAGCCGCTTCGACGCCATCTGCGGCAACTCGGCCATCCACGAGACCTTTGTCAGCGTGAAGAAGAAGGGGGCCGCATGAACCAGAAGCTCGCCATGGTCATAGACTCGGCCAAGTGCATGGATTGCAAGGCCTGCGTGGCCGCCTGCAAGCAGGCCAACGGCGTTGCGCGCGGGCAGTGGCGCAACTGGATCAAGGAGGCTGTGCCGCCCCTTGAGAATGGTAAATTGGGCCGGGGCCACTTCCAGCCCGGGGCCTGCATGCACTGCGACGAGCCCACTTGCGTTTCCGCCTGCCCCACCGGGGCCACCTACAAGAACGCGACCGACGGCTCTGTGGTCATCGACCCGAAGCTGTGCATCGGCTGCGGCAACTGCATTCCCAGCTGCCCGTATGGTGCGCGCTTCCGCGATCCGGTGAAGCGCATCGCCGACAAGTGCACCTACTGTCCGGAGCGCCGGGCCGCAGGGCTTGCCCCGGCCTGTGTGGACACCTGCCCCACCAAGGCGCGGGTCTTCGGCGACATCAACGATCCCGAGAGCGAGGCCGCCAAACTGCTGGCCGCCAACCAGGGCCGGGTGGTGCGCGTCATCGCCAAGCTGTCCGGCAAGGAGTGGGACACCAAGCCCAACATGTACTACATCGCCAGCACCGCGCCTGAGGGCTGGGCGGTGCAGCCCGTGAACCCGCTCAGTTTCGACGCCTTCGCCCAGGTGGTGGCCCCGCTGGTGAAGTACGCCGTGGGCCTCTCCGGCCTGGGCGTGCTGGTCATGCTCGGCCGCCAGCTCATGACTTCCGGAAGCGCCCCCGCCGCTGGCGGAAAGGAGGACGGCCATGACGCCCGCTAACAATGAAATCAAGCGCCACGACCCCTCGGACATCCGCATCCACTGGTTCAACGCGGCCTGCTGGCTCGTGCTCCTGGTCAGTGGTCTGGGACTCATCAAGAACGAGAAGCTGAACCCGTTTGGGGCCTGGCTGCCGGACGCCCTGCGCGCGCTGTTCGGCGGCGGCAGCGCGGGCGGCGCGGCGCTGCTGGTGATCCACGAGACGGTCGGCGTGCTCTGGCTGCTGGGCCTGCTGGCCTACCTGGCCGTGAACGCGGGCGGCGCGCGCTTCTTCCTGCGCGAGGTCTTCAGCGTGCGCCCCGGCGACATGGCCTGGCTGATCCGCAAGATGCTGCGCATGACAATTGGAACTGGCGGCGAGCTGCCGCCCCAGGGCTACTACAACATGGGCCAGAAGGCCTTTGCCCAGGCCTCGGTGCTGGGCGGCGTGGCCATAGGCGTCACGGGCATGGTCCTGCTGGCCTCGGACAAATTCCTGCCCGCGTCCGTGACCGGGCTCGTCGGCTGGGCGGTGACCCTGCACTATCTGGCCGTGGGCCTGGTGTTCGCGGGGCTCCTGGTTCACATCTACATGGCG
>NZ_DATMYK010000142.1:0-2015 GCF_035560995.1 Humidesulfovibrio sp.
CCCGGCCCTGGCCATCGTGGACCCGGAGCTCAGCGCCTCCATGCCGCCCAGGCTGACGGCCGTCACGGGCATGGACGCCTTCTTCCACGCCGTGGAGTGCTTCCTTTCCACCGCGCGCCAGCCCATGAGCGACATGCTCTGCCTCGAGGCCGCCCATCTGGTGACCCGCTTCCTGCCCCAGGCCGTGGAACAGGGCGACGACCTGAACGCGCGCACGGCCCTTGCCTGGGCCAGCACCGCAGCGGGCATGGCCCTGGCGCTCTCCTCGCCCATCTCCCAGCACGCGCTGGAGTATTCCTTCAGCGGCTCGGGCCGCGGCTCGGAGCACGGGGCCGGGCTGACGGTCCTCTCGCGCCCGTACTTCCTGCGGCTCATCGAGCTTGCGCAGGCGCAGAATGACGAAGACACCCTGGACCGGCTGCTGAACCTCTCTGTGGCCATGGGCTTCGGCGTGGATGAGGACGACGAGGCGCACCCCTTCCTCATGGCCTTGCAGGCCCTGCTGGAGGCCGTGGGCCTGGAAGGGCTGCGGGCCGAGGACATGGGTTTCAGCGCGGAGGAAATTCCCGCCTATGTGGCGGCGGCCATGGAGCACAAGGCCCTGCGGAACTTCATGAACACGCCGGTGTCCATGGGCGAGGCCGACGTGCGGGCCATTTTCGAAGGGGTGTTCAGGCGCTAGGCGGGGAATTGTTGCAGATGGGCGCGGGCGTCACTCAAAGTCCGCGCCCCAGGCGCGAGCGTCATTCAGAGTCCGCGCCCCAGGCGCGGGTGTCATTCACAGTCCGCGCCCCAAGCGCGGACAAGGCCCGGCAGGCGGTCGAAGCCCTCGGCGCGGATCCAGCGCACGCCCGGCTCCTTGGCGAACCAGGTGAGCTGCCGCTTGGCGTAGGCCCGCGTATTGCGGTACCAGAGGTCACAGGTCTCTTCGAAGTCCACCTCGCCCAGAATGTGCGCCAGCAGCTCGGCGCAGCCGATGCCCGAATAGCCCGGCGCCTCGCGCTCCGGCGTCTGCTCCCAGGCCCGCCGCACCTCGTCCACGGCCCCACGCTCCAGCATGACGCCGATGCGCTTGCGCAAACGCGGCTCCAGCTCGCCGAGCGTGGTGGAGACCCCAACCTTGCACAGGTCCACGCCCGTGTGCCCGCGTTTCTGCTCATGGAACCACACGGACAGGGGCTTGCCCGTGCCCAGAAACACCTCCAGGGCGCGCGCGATGCGCTGGGTGTCGTTCTTGTGCAGGCGCGCGGCGGTCTCCGGGTCGGCCTGGGCCAGATCCTCGTGCAGGACATTGGGGCCTTCCCGGCCCATGCGCTCCAGCACCCACTGGCGCACGTCCGGCGCTATGGGCGGGATGTCCGCCAGGCCCTGCTCCAGGGCCTTCACGTACAGCCCTGTGCCGCCCACCAGCACGGGCACGCGGCCAGCCTCCTGGGCCTCGACCATCTCCTTGCGCGCCAGTTCGGCGAAGCGGGCCGCGCTCATGGCCTCGGCCGTGGGCAGAAAGCCGTACAGCCTGTGCGGGCACTGGGCCTGCTCGTGGGCCTCCGGCTGGGCGGTGACGATGGGGAAATCGGCGTAGAGCTGGCGCGAGTCGTAGTTGATGACCGTGACGGGCATGCTCCGGGCCAGCCCGAGGGCGGCTTCGGTCTTGCCGGAGCCCGTGGGCCCCAGGATGCAGACGGCGCGCAGCATGCCCATCAAACGCTCCCCGCTACTGCTCGCCTTTCAGCGTCTCATACTTCTCTGAAAGCTTGGCCAGCACGGGCTCGGACACCAGCCCCTTGACGTTGCCGCCATGCAGGGCCACTTCCTTTACGATGGTGGAGCTCAAGTACATCCAGTTGTAGTCGGTCATGAGGAACACGGTCTGCACCTCGCGCGAGAGGCGGCGGTTCATCAGCGCCATCTGGAACTCGTACTCGAAGTCCGAGACGGCGCGCAGGCCGCGCAGGATGGACCCGGCCCCGCGCTGCTGCACGTAGTCGATAAGCAGGCCGTCAAAGGACTCCACC
>NZ_DATMYK010000143.1:0-6656 GCF_035560995.1 Humidesulfovibrio sp.
CACCGGGTTCAGGCGGGCGGCGTTCAGACCATGGTCGGAGAGCCACTTGGCCACGGAGGCGGCGCGGCGCTCGGACAGCTTCTGGTTGTAGGGCACGCCGCCAACGTTGTCGGTGTGGCCTTCAATGGTGAACTTCTGGCACTTGGAATCCTTCAGGATGGTCAGGGCCTGCTCCAGGGCGGGCTCCATCTCCTTGGTGATCTGGAACTTGTCGAAGCCGAAGTTCAGGTTGCCGAAGGTGATGGTCTCGCACTCGGCCTTGGCCGGAGCCATGGCGCGGGCCGGGGCGTCGGCCTCGACGTCGTAGAACACGTCCTTCACGAACTTCTTGAGGGCGCCCGCGTCGCTCAGGCCCTTGGCGTCGCCGGCCACGGTGCAGCGGCTGATGGCGCGGATCTCGTCGATGACCATCTTGCCGCGGGCGTTGTCGGCGTAGGAGACCACGTGGATGCACAGGTTGGGGTACTTGGCGTACAGGGCCTTGGCCTCGGCCACGGGGTCCATGCCGTAGTTGGAGTCGCCGTCGGTGAAGATGATCAGCGCGGTCTTGCCGGAGAACTTGGACAGGACGGGATCAAGATCCTTCAGGCCCAGGCCCATGGGGGTATTGCGGCCGTAGATCTCGTAGTCGGTCTTGATCTTGGCGTTGGCGGCAGCCACAGCGGCCTTGTCATAGGCCTTGGGGGCCAGCAGAACTTCGTACGGGGCGAAGGTGGCCACGCCGCCCTGATAGTTGAGCGCGGGGATCTCGGCGTTCATGCGGCCGATGAGTTCCTTGGCATGCTTGATTTTGATGGTGTTCAGGCTGTCGCTCGTCATGGCCATGGAGCCGGAGTAGTCGACGAAGAGGATGAAGTTGTCGACCTTGGGCTTCAGGGTTTCGGCAGGGGCCTGCACGGCCAGGACCAGGGCCATCAGGGCGGCCAGCATGAGGCTGGTGAAAAGACGCTTGCGCATGCTCATGGTTGTGTGCTCCTTGGATTTCAGGTGGTTAGAGAGAGGGCATCTCCGTGGTTGGCACGATTTTGTCCTTTCAAGACATATAGGTAAAAAGTTGAGGATTGGCAACAATTACCGCTCGCTTTTGTTTCAATCGGCCAGGGGCGGGGCCTGGCGGTTGCCAAGCGGATATTCTCAGGATAAAGTTGAGAGTTCCAGTGCGCGTCCCGCCCCGGCCCCGGGGACCGGCCGCAGCGATTTCCGGGGCATAACCGTCAAGGAGCCGACTCATGTACATCGTCACCGGCGGCGCGGGCTTCATCGGCAGCGCCATGATCTGGAAGCTGAACCAGATGGGCATCGACGACATTCTCGTGGTGGACAACCTGGCCGCCACCGAGAAGTGGAAGAACCTGGTGAACCTGCGCTACACGGACTACCTGCACCGCGACCGCTTCTTGAAGATGGTTGCGGGCGAGGCCGATCCCTTCAACGTCACGGGCATTGTGCACATGGGCGCCTGCTCCAGCACCACCGAGCGCGACGCCGACTTCCTGATGGAGAACAACACCCGTTACACCCAGGTGCTGTGCCGCTATGCCCTGGCCCACGGGGCGAGGTTCCTGAACGCCTCCAGCGCGGCCACCTACGGAGGCGGGGAGTTCGGCTTCAACGACGACCATGAGGGCATCGGCCGTTTGAAGCCGCTCAATATGTACGGCTATTCCAAGCAGCTTTTCGACCTGTGGGCCCAGCGCGCGGGCGTGCTGGACAAGATCGCCTGCATCAAATTCTTCAACGTCTTCGGGCCCAACGAATATCACAAGGGCGACATGCGCAGCGTCATCTGCAAGGCCTACGCGCAGATTCTGGAGCGCGGCCAGATGCGCCTGTTCCGCTCCTACCGCAAGGAGTACCCCGACGGCGGCCAGATGCGCGACTTCGTGTACATCAAGGACTGCGTGGACATCCTCTGGTGGCTGCTTGAACACCCTGAGGCGAACGGCGTCATCAATGTTGGCACCGGAATTGCTCGTACGTGGAATGATTTGGCCAAGGCCGTGTTTCTGGCCATGGGCCGCAAGCCGAACATCGAGTACATCGACATGCCCGAAGCCATCCGCGACAAGTACCAGTACCTCACCCGCGCGGAGATGGGGAAGCTGCGGGCCCTGGGCTACACGGCCCCGTTCAGCAGCCTGGAGGACGGCGTGAAGGACTACGTCACCGGTTATCTGGCCAAGGACGACGCCTACCTGGACTCCAGAAAACTCTAGTTAAAAAAGGAAGATACTGATTTGATGCGCGCGCGGCACCGCACGATTCCGACCCTCTGGCTCATTCTGAGCCTGGTGGCCGGACCCGCCCTGGGGGCCACCGGAGATTCCGTCTCCGGCTCCTCGGAAGTGCGCATGGCCGTCACGCCGCCGCCCGCCGGAGCCAAGGCCCCCGCGGCCGGGCAGAACGGCCTGGTCGTGGGCGACGCCGGGCAGGAGCAGTGGAACCTTGCGGCCGACCGCATCATCGGCCAGCACGGCAGCGAGTACATTGAAGCCGTGGGCGGAGCCACCCTGGTGCGCGGCCTGAACACCCTCAAGGCCGACTTCATCCGTTATTATCAGGCCAGCCGCTGGGTCATTCTGCGCGGCAACGTGCGCGTGCTTTGGGAGGGCGACGTGCTGGAGGCCGAGGAGGCCGAGTTCGATCTGACCAGCATGCAGGGCTGGCTGAAGCGCGGCAAGGTTTTTGTGCCCAAGAGCAATGTCCACGTGGACACGGCCTATGCCCGCAAGTACGGCACCGGCAGCTACCGCTTCCAGAACGCCAAATTCACCGGCTGCGAGGGAGAAAGGCCCGCCTGGTCTTTCACGGCCGAGGACGGCGACCTGAACCTGGACGGGCGCACCCAGCTGTGGGGCTCGCGCTTCAATGTGCTGGACCAGCCCGTGGCCTATTCGCCCTTCCTTTCGCTGCCCGGCAGCGGCAAGCGTCAAAGCGGCCTGCTCATCCCGGAGTTTTCCCACAGCACCCGGCGCGGTTACTCCATCAACCAGGCCTATTACCACGTCATCGATGAAGAGCGCGACCTGACCTTCTACGAGAACGCCATGAGCAGCCGGGGTCTCATGCAGGGTTTGGAGTATCGCCACGCGGAAAACAGCCGCACCAAGGGCGACTGGCGCATCGACTTTCTGCATGACCGCAAGGTGGCGGCCAAGCTGTACGACGAGGAGCTGTACCAGCAGAACGACGGTCTGCTGCGGCCCAACCGCAACCGCTGGTGGGCGCGCAGCAAGTACGACGGCTTCGTGGTCGACCCGGACTGGAACTTCAAGCTCGACGTGGATATGGTGAGCGACCAGAACTACCTGCGCGAGTTCGGCTCCGGAGCCTCGGGCTTTGAGGCCAGCCGCCGCACCTTCCTGAAGGACTTCGGCCGCGACATCGAGGTGGCCGACTCCTCGACGCGCACCACCACGGCCTTCATGTCGCGCAGCTGGGAAAAGTACGGGGTCACGGCC
The DNA here is from genome assembly GCF_035560995.1 of Humidesulfovibrio sp. Classification (GTDB taxonomy): domain Bacteria; phylum Desulfobacterota; class Desulfovibrionia; order Desulfovibrionales; family Desulfovibrionaceae; genus Humidesulfovibrio. The sequence goes on from NZ_DATMYK010000143.1 coordinate 3,462, forward strand.
AAGGCTTCCTGGATACAGAATCTGGCCTACATGAACGGCAACAATTCCGCCTCCAAGAACCCCACCACGCAAAGCCTGCCGGAGATCAACGCTTTCGCTTTCAAGGACGCCCTGTCGGGTACGCCCTTTGACTTGGAAGCGGCCGGGCGCTTCAATTATTTCTGGCGCGAGTTCGGCACGCGCGGGGTGCGCACCGACCTGCACCCCACCGTGAGCCTGCCGCTGAATCTGGGCCCGGTGACGCTCATCCCCAGCGGCGGCCTGCGCAACACGGCCTACACCGTGGGCGGCTACACCAACGAGCCTGCCACCACCACGGGCAACAAGACCCCCGCCCGCACCTTCTATGAGCTCGGCTTCACCGGCTTCACCGAGTTCTCGCGCGTGTTCAAGCTTTCCGACCTGCCTTTGGCCGCCACGCAGGAGAACATCGGCAAGAGCGAGTGGGGCGCCGTGCGCCACAGCGTCATGCCCCGGCTGGAGTTCGCCTACGTGCCCGCGCCCAAGTCCCAGGACCGCCTGCCCTACTTTGACAGCCTGGACCGTCTGGAGCGCCAGAATCTCGTCACCTATTCGCTGACCAACGTGTTCGACCGCAAGCGCAGCAGCGTGGTGGCCGGTCCGAACAAGCCCGGCGCGGACGGCAACTCGACCCTGCCCGTGGCCAGCACCGACTATCTGGACTTCCTGCGCGTTCGGGTGGAGCAGTCCTTCAACCGCGACGAGGCCGCCCGCACCGACCAGCTGGGCACCTACGCCAAACGGCCCTTCCCCGACGTGATGCTCGAAACCTCCGTCCGTCCGGAGAAGTACCTCACCCTGACTTCCAAGACCTTCTACTCTCCCTACCTGAGCCGGGCCACGGAGCATGAGAACACCCTGACACTGAGCAAGGAGAAACTGGGCGAGCTGCGCTTCGGCTACGACTACCTGCTCCCGGTGCACGAGTACACCCGCCAGCGCAACAGCGACGTGCAGGTGCTCACCGTGGGCGCGGACTACCACATCACCGAGAAGCTCAAGTTCGTCAGCAACTACCGCATGGACATCGCCGGGCACTCCGACCTGGAGAAGACCGCGGGCTTCGTGTGGACCGACCAGTGCTACGAGATCCAGCTCAAGTACTCCCGCAAGCCCAGCGACCAGGGCGTGGAGCTGCGTTTCAACCTGCTTGATTTCGGCAAGCCCTAAGGGCATGCTCCGGGGCATGACGCGCCCCGCAATCACCCTGCTTCCAGAAACCCTGCGCAACCAGATCGCCGCCGGCGAGGTGGTGGAGCGCCCGTCCAGCGTGCTCAAGGAACTCGTTGAGAACAGCCTCGACGCGGGCGCGGCCCGCGTGGACGTTGTGCTTGAAGGCGGCGGCGTGACGCGGCTTCTCGTGTCCGACGACGGCGACGGCATTCCGGCCGATGAGCTGGCCCTGGCCGTCACCCGTCACGCCACCAGCAAGCTCAAGACCGTGGCCGACCTCTTCGCCGTGACGAGCTTCGGCTTCCGGGGCGAGGCCCTGCCGAGCATCGCCTCGGTGTCGCACGTCACCCTCACCTCCCGCGCGCGGGAGGCCGCCGAGGCCGCCTTCATCGAGGTGGAACACGGCGCGGTGACGGCCGAGGGCCCGGCCGCGCTCGCCGCGGGCACCCGGGTGGAGATGCGCAGGCTCTTCGCCAGCACGCCTGCCCGGCTGAAATTCCTGCGCACCGAGGCCACGGAGGCCAAGCGCTGCCAGGAGGCGCTCATGCGCATGGCCCTCGCCCGGCCCGACGTGGCTTTCTCCCTCACCAGCGGCGGGCGCGAGATTTTCCGCCTGCCCGGAGGGCAGAGCCTTGCCGCGCGCCTGGGCCAGTTCTGGCCGCCGCAGGTGCTGGAGGGCCTGGCCGAATTTTCCCGCGAAAAGGACGGCATGACCGCGCGCGGCCTGGCGGGCAGGCCTTCCCACGCGCAGAACAAGGCCGACCGCATGCTCTTCTACGTCAACGGCCGCCCTGTGCAGGACCGCCTGCTCATGCGCGCCGCGCGCGAGGCCTACAAGGGCCGCCTGCTCTCCGGCGAGCACCCGCAGCTGCTGCTGTTCCTGGAACTGCCCCCGCAGGAGGTGGACGTGAACGTGCACCCCTCCAAGATGGAGGTGCGCTTCCGCGACGAGGGCGCGGTGTTCTCCCTGCTGCGCTGGGCCTTGGAGCCCGTGGCCGGGTCCGGCGGTCTGGCCGAGTCCGCCGCTTCCTACGCTGCCTCTTGCGCCGATGCCGGTGCCAGCCCCGAGCGCGGGCAGGCGTTCGACGCGCCCGAGCCCTGCCGCCCCTCCGCCGGGGGCTGGACTTCCGCGCCCAGCCGCGCGGCAGTCGAGCCATCCGGGTTCGGCGGGTTCGGCGGGCCAGGCGGCCCCGGAGCGTGGGCGAGGGGCGAAAAGCCCGCCCAGCTGCGCGCCTATGAGGATTTCCGCTCGCCCCCGCCGGAGCGCGAGGTGCCCCTGCCCTTCACGCCGGGCGGGGCGCAGCCTGCCTGGTCCGGGGCTGCGGCTTCAGCGGGCGGCTCTCCCTTGAGCGCCGCGGCGCCGCGTTCCCTGAGTCGCGAGGGGCTGGAGTATCTTGGGCAGGTGGCGGGCACGTACCTCATTTTGCGCCAGGGCGGCGCGGCCTCCGGGCGGCTCATCATCGTGGACCAGCACGCCGCGCACGAGCGCGTGATTCTGGAGGGCATGCGCCGGGCGCGCAGCGCGGGCGACACCCAGCCCCTGGCAGTGCCGCTTTCCCTTTCCCTGCACCCGGCGGAAGCCCTGCGTCTGGACGAGCTTTCCGAAGGCCTGCGCGAGGTGGGCTTCGTGCTGGAGCGCGAGGCCGGGCGGCTGCAGGTCATGGGCGTGCCGCCCAGCCTGCCCGCGGGCAAGGCCGTGGAGCACCTGCGCGAGATCCTGGACGAGCAGTCCGACGGGCTCACTTCCCTGTGGACGCTTCTGTCCTGCAAGTCGGCCATCAAGGCCGGGCAGGCCCTGGCCGTGGACGAGGCCCTGGCCCTTCTGGAGGCTTGGCTGGACGCGCCGGAGCGTGAGCATTGCCCCCACGGCAGGCCGGTGGTGGTTTCCTTTGCGGAGGGCGACCTGGAGCGTCTGTTCAAGCGCAAATAGTCCGGTCAGGACTGCCGTTTCCCGCCCCGGGGGGGCATCTGCCATCTTGCGCCCCGGGAAAAACTCTGCCA